>DPVW01000319.1:9856-12620 GCA_003529325.1 Candidatus Latescibacterota bacterium
CGGAGATCTCCTGGAACGCCCTCGATTCACTCACCTTCATCTACGTCATCGGTATGACGGATTGGGTGAGCACAGCCTTTGCCGTCGCTTTGCTGGGGGCGATCGCCTCGGTCTGTTTCCTGGTCCGTGAGCGTCGTCCGAGGTCGCTGGGGCTCTCTTGTCTGGCCTGCTTCGGTCTCGGTGGTTTCGTGCTGGCGAACAGCCATGCCCGCCAGCAGGAGCCGCTGATTCGATTACAATGGGTGAAGAGGAAGAGTGAACAACTGCCCCTGTACGAGAAGTGGAACTCCTTCTCTCGGATCACCGTAACCGGCGACACTACGGCGCAATCCTATCTGCACACCTGGGGGTTGAGCCCCGCCTACCTGGCGCCCGGTGGGTCGGCAACTCGTGCTTCGCAACGACGCGGGAGGCGGTTCGTTTTTGACCGGTTTTGACGGCGATCTCGGCGAGGATGCACGCAGCTTTGCCGCGCGTCAGCAAGACAGCTACGGGATCCTGCAACTTTCTTTCGGCGATACCTATGCGGGCACGGCGGCGGGCGCCTTCGCCTTGACCGAGAACTCACTCTACACGACAGAGGCCTGGAGGATTTTCCTCGAGAGCCTGGACGCAGATGGCATCCTGTCGGTGACGCGATACTATTTCTCTGACCTACCAGCCGAGTTCTACCGCCTCTTCGGCCTAGCCACCGCCGTACTGCGGCAACGAGGCGCAGCGGCGGACTCTTCGGCGTCAATGGGGCGATGTCGGTCTGCGCGACCGTCCTGGCTGCGTCGATCTCGCTCTTCCACGGCATCTCGGTGACGTTCTGGCTGGGCGTCGCCGCTATGCCGGGGCTGTGCTCGTCTTCCTCATCGCGCCGTCCGTAGCCGTCTCAGCGCCACCAGACCAACTCCCACCAACAGCGGCACCAGCGGCCACTTACTCCGGAATGGAATCGGCGCCGTCACCGAGATCTGGTTGAGACTGAGCAGAACCGTTCCATTCGCACCCACCGACCGCGTGTTGTTGACCCCATTGAAGGCGGTCGACTCGAGATTCTGGCCTGTCGTGCTGGTCTGCGCCGTCCACACGTCGCCGCGGTCTGTTTCGCGTCGTGATCTGTGTCAGCCGGCGCTATCCTGGTACTCTGTGATGAGTTGGGCGATACGCGGGTTGTCAGCGATGCCCCGTCCGGGATGGATGATCAGGCGAAAACGACTCGGCGCAGTGTCGCCACTTGCGAGCGTCCAGCTTCCGTCGAGGCTTTCGTCCTTGAGAAAATCGTGCACACCGAAAGGATTGGCGGTAAACAGACCATAACCGCGCACATGCCAATAGCTGGGATGCCACGGGTTGCTGACGTGATCGACGACGGTGTGGCCCCATTGTTCGCCATTTGCCACCGGTCCGGAGTAATCGACCCAGGCGGCCCGTTTCCCCCACGTGGTTTCCTCCCCCTCACCCCTGTCGTAGACATCCCCTGCGGAATTTTCGATGCGTCCCTGGTCCTTGGCGTCCATCGACGTGGGCACGCGGATGGAGAACATGCCACCCTCCTTCGTGTCGCCGAAAGTGACGTCGCCCTGCGTGGCGCGCAACTCGCTGGCCTGGTCGATGATGCGCAAGTCACCGTCGACCTTGATCGAGAGCTGTCGGTGTTCTTCGAGCAGCCTTTGCCCACCCGGGCCATACCAGTCGACGATGCCATCGATGACGGCAGCGCCGTCGACAACGCTGACACTGGGTTCACCCCGCTGCAACATGGAACCGTGCCCGAGGCCGCCGACATTCTCGTCCCAGAGATTGAAGCCATTCACCAGGCCATGAGCGGTATAGATGCTGCGATGGTGGTAGTGGTCCTGATTCTCTCCCTCAACATCCTCAAAGGGATAAGCCCGCGTCAGACGCTGACCACCAGGCGTCAGTACCGGATACAACGAAGGTCTGCAGATGTAATGGCCAAAGATATATTCGGTAAAAGGTTTGCCATCTATTTGCACGACTGCCTTGCCTGCGTTGCTGTCCAGCTGAATATCGATCACGATCTGGTTCTTCCTTCGTCTGGGCTTGTTGTTTTAACCGGCCGCCACGGCGTTGCCGCAACAGCGCTTGTATTTTCGCCCACTACCACAGGGACAGGGGTCGTTGCGCCCAGGCTCCTTCTCCGATCCAGCCACCCGCGCCTCGTCGCGTGTGCGGACCCAATCCATCACCCCCGCAGCAGGTTGACGCTGGCGCAGCAGATTGGCCATCACGTCCATGTAGGGGGTAATGTGTCCAAAGTACATTTTGTACCCCTTGCACAGATAATTCAAGCCCGACTCGCCGTGGGGGGTATTCTCGAAGCGGTGTTTTGGACAGCCGCCGTTGCAGGCGGTCTTGTAGTCACACTCGAGACAGTATCGAGGTAGCGTATCCGCCTTGTCCTGGCCGAACTTGCGCTGCTGTGGACTGGCGACCATGTCCCGTATCGATACATCACGCACATTGCCGAGGTTGTGTTCGGGATAGACGAAGTGATCGCAGGAGTAGAGATCGCCATTGTGCTCGATGATCAGTGCACTGCCGCAGGTCTCGGCAAAAATGCAGAGACTGGCATCCTGGCCCAACCAACTGCCGAGTGAAACATCAAAAATCTGCACGAAGAATTTGCCAACGTCCTGCCGCACCCACTCATCGAATACGGTACAGAGAAAGCGTCCATATTGAGTCGGCGTCACCGACCAACGCGTGACTTTCGCCTTGCCATCGTGATCGGGATGGACCAATAGCAGGCCGT
>DPVW01000152.1:0-140 GCA_003529325.1 Candidatus Latescibacterota bacterium
GTTGTGATCGAAATACTGTTGGCGATGGCGGTGATGGGTGGAGCAGTCGGTGTGGGCCAGTATATCCTGCGCTTCATCGGCGCCGCTCGTTCCGATCGTGCCGAAACCGCTGTGTTCTGCTTTGCTCTCGGCCTTGGGTC
>DPVW01000152.1:481-661 GCA_003529325.1 Candidatus Latescibacterota bacterium
CTGTTTCTCGGCCTAGTCGGCGCTTTGTATCGGTCCGTTATCTGGGCTGTCGTCGGCTTATGGTGCCTTGCTGGATGGCGCATGCTGTGGCTGCAAGGCGCCACATACGCTGGCGTTCTTCGAAGAATGCCTGTGGACTGGCGGTCCCCCTACTTGTGGCTCGGATTCTTAGCCATCATC
>DPVW01000152.1:966-5605 GCA_003529325.1 Candidatus Latescibacterota bacterium
CGGATTCTTAGCCATCATCGGCATCATGCTGCAACTCGTGCGAGCCCTCACCCCACCCCATGGCACCACCGATCCTCTCGCCTACCAGCTGGCGCTGCCACGCCTCTACCTATTTGCCCATCGCCTCAGTTTCGAGCCGACGATTACGGGAGCTCTATATCCGGCCAATGTGGGGCTGCTCTACGTCGTCGCGCTGGCGCTGCGCAATGGGATCCTGGCACAGCTCTTTCATCTGTGCCTCTCCGGCGCCGTGTCGGCTGGCATTTTTGCCGTGGGACGTCGGTATCTGTCCTGGCAGAGCGGACTCTATGGCGCCGTCATATTCAGTTTTATCCCCGCCGTCGTCTTCTATGGGCCGCAGGGGTATGTCGACGTCGGCTTGTGCTTCTTTCAGTTTACCGCCCTGTGGGCGATCGCCAACTGGGCACGTGCACCGGAGAGGCGAGCGTTGTTGCTGGCAGCCATTCTCAGCGGACTCGCGGCAGGGGTCAAACCGCAGGGGTTGTCGACGATCTTTGTGGGCATCCTCGTCATCGCCCTCCGGCGACTGCTGGTCGATCGAGAACTGCGCCCCGCAATCCTGGATGTCATCTTTTATGGTGGAATCCTCTTGATGGTTCTCTGTCCCTGGTTCGCGCGGTCCTACGCGTATTCGGGCAATCCGCTATGGCCACTTGCCAATGAGTTGTTCGGGGGCTTGCCCTTCGGTCATCGAACCGTCGTCGCTTCAGGCGACGTCTTCGGTGTCGCCAGTGACTCCACGTTGGCTAAACTGTGGCGCGCTTTCATCCCGACCTCAAGCTGGTTTCATGCCTATAGCCGTTCCATGAACCCCTGGTATTGGACCTTCGAACCACCAGGATGGCAGAAAGCGATCGGCATCTACTTCATCGCCCTGCTACCCGGTGCCCTGCTCTGTCTACGACGTCGGGTGGTACTGCATCTGGTCCTGTTCTGCATGGGCTACTATGTCATCCTCGTGCGTCTGCTGCACATGAATCCGAGATACGGATTGGTCCTGTTCGCCGTGGGCAGCCTGCTTTGCGGTTTGGCCGCACACAGACTCAGCAGTGCCTCCTGGAGACCGATCCGCGTGCTGTTCTTCAGCGGCTTCCTGCTGTCGATTCTGTTGAACGTGATGTGGAACTACGCCCTGGCGCGGCCATTCTTTGCAGTTGCCATGGGTTCTGAGACAAGGGACGTGTTTCTGTCCCGCGCCGAGGGCAACTACCGTCTGTTCAGGTTCGTCAACCAGAACACGGCGACGGACTCCAGGATCCTGCTGCAGGGCATCGTGAGAGGATTTTACTGCGAACGGGAATACCTGTGGGATCATCCCCACCAGGCGGTCTTGAGATACGAGTCGGCCGCCGACAGTGGGCAACTGCTGGCGGAATTTCGTCGTCTCGGCATCACCCATGTGGCGCGCATGATCAAAATCCCTGGTGGACGGGTGGCCATGGGATATCCGCAGTACTTCACCGATGAGTACCACGAGGATTTTCGCCGGCGTCATCTGAAACTCCTGTACCAGGACGAGAGTTTCGTTCTCTTCGAAGTCGCCTACTCCGGTGCTGCCGCCCCTGGTGGGGCGGTGGGTGGCGATTCCTAAACGTATGTGTGGCATCTGCGGTTTCGTCTACCTGCATGGCGCTTCTTCTTCGACCGGTGACCGGTCCGTGCTTGAGCAGATGGCTGACTCTCTGCACCATCGAGGTCCGGACGAGACGGGCCACATGGTTCGCGACGGTGTCGCCCTGGCCAACACGCGTCTCGCCATTATCGACGTTGCCGATGGTCACCAACCCGTACACAATGAGGATGGCAGTGTGCATGTCGTCTTCAATGGTGAGATCTACAATCAGGGCGCGCTGCGTGCTGATCTGGCAGGACGAGGACACCGGTTTTCCAGTCAGGCGGATACGGAGGTCCTCGCCCACCTCTACGAGGAGGAAGGTGTCGACTTTCTGCATCAGCTCAACGGCATGTTTGCCATCGCTCTGTGGGATGAACGTGGCAGACGACTGCTGCTGGCGCGGGACCGACTCGGGATCAAACCCCTGTTCTACACCGAGCATGAGGGGCGACTGTTTTTTGCTTCCGAGATCAAGGCCCTGCTCGCCGTGCCTGGCATGGGAGTGGAAGCCGATCCGGCGGCGGTTGATCAGTATCTGGCATTGCGCTACTCCAGTGGCTCATCGACGCTGTTAAAGGGCGTGCACAAGCTGTTGCCCGGGCAACGGCTCGTCGTCGACCTCGCTGCTGGCACATGGACTGCCGAGAACTACTGGGAGCCATGGAAGAGCAATGCTGCCAGGCCGACGCAATCTTTGGATGAAGCCGTGGGGCGTGTGCGCGAACTGCTCGACGACGCGGTGCGTTTGCGATTGATGAGCGACGTACCCTTCGGGGCCTTTCTCAGTGGCGGCCTCGACTCCAGCGGCATCGTGGCGCTCATGGCACAGCACATGGACGAGCCCGTGGAGACCTTCTCGATCCGGTTCAGCGAGGAACCCCGCCTCGATGAAGGAGCGCACGCCCAACTCGTGTCCAGGCACTGCGGGACACGACACCACGAAGTCGATTGTACTGCGGACCGGGTCGAACTCCTGCCCCGGCTGTTGTCTCATTTTGACGAACCCTTCGCCGATCCCATCATCGTTCCCACGCACCAGGTGGCAGCGTCGGCGCGGGAACACGTGAAGGTCATTCTCACGGGGGAGGGAGCGGATGAACTCTTCGGGGGATACACCCGCTTCGTTAATGACGCACAGATCCGACGGCTCGCGCGATTGCCCGGATTCGTACGATCCGCCCTCGGTGCGTTAGCCCGTCGGGTACCCTCCGCAGAGCCGCTGCAACGGGCTCTCGTGCTGGCCGACCAACCCGCTTCCCGGCGCGCGCTTACGTGGATTGAGGCCTTCGATGACGGCGAGCGGCGTTCGCTGAGTGTGCATCAGCCTGCCATCGCCGATGGTGCCGAGCGGCTTTATGCCGATTGTGCTCTCGATGCACCGGGGTCACACCCACTGGAGCAGCTCCTGTTCTGCGAGCTCCGTCTGCGGCTACCGGATTGTATGCTGACGCGCACCGATCGCATGACGATGGCCGTGTCGCTGGAAGGCCGCACACCATTTCTCGATCATCGACTCGTGGAAGAAGCGTTGTGGATGCCCCATCGTTTCAAGGTGAATGGAAGGAGTGAGAAGGACGTCTTGAAAAGGGCCCTGGCGCCCTTGTTACCACCACAGATTCCGCAGCGGAAGAAACAGGGCCTTGCGGTTCCTTTCGCACTCTGGACACGTCACGGAGTCGAGTCCTCGATCCGGCGAGTACTGTCGCCACAGAGTGTGCGTCGACGGGGGCTCTTTCATCCGTCGTATGTCGCCAGTCTGCTCGATCGCTGGGGCCCGCACGCAGCGCGGCATTCACAGCTGATCTGGAGTTTGTTGTGTCTGGAGTTGTGGTTCCGCATGTATGTTGACACCGGCGCTGATCGACTCGATCCGTCGACACCCTTGTCGGAGGTCTCATGACAGGGGCACTCGCCGCTCGTCTGGCACGTAGCCAGGGACGTGTCGCACAACTGACCAGCCTGCTAGCGCCGGCTCTCGTCACCGGTCCCATCGACGAGACCTTCCGCAAGGCTGAGCTGTCATGGAATGGGCGGCGTTCCTGTCTGCTGCTGTCCTTCGATGTTGATTTTCCTGAGGACTGTGACGCCCTCCCGCGTGTAGTGGAGTCTCTAAGTTCACATGGCGTGGTCGCGAGTTTTGCCGCTGTCGGTCGCTGGGTGGAGGAGTTCCCCGACGACCATCGTGCCATCGTAGAGGGTGGTCACGAACTGGTCAATCACTCCTATTCTCACCCTGAGCTCGTCAATGCCCCTGGACGTTTCGTGTCGCGTCGCAGCGATCTGAACGAATGTCGCTGGGAGCATCTGAGCCTCTATGAGCGGCGCACCGAGATCTCCCGGTGCCAGCAGGTGGTGGAGGCCATTCTAGGAGTGCAGATGCGCGGCTTCCGGGCGCCACATTTTGGCAATGTGGATCCGCTGCCACTGTATCCGATCCTGGCGGCAGAAGGTTTCGTCTATTCCACATCGATGCTGTCGCCCCGAGGTAGCCGCTTCGGCCTGCCCGTCATCGAACAAGGCGTCGTCGAGATCCCGGTCACGACGTGCCCTCGACACCCGCTTAGTTCGCTTGACACGTGGCACGCATTTTACGCCAGGGATGGTTGGCATCGAGAGGGCTTCGAGCAGATACTCGAAGCCCAGTTGCAGCGTGCTGTGCGCACCGGAGGGATCACCAATATCTATCTGGATCCGAAGGACACGGAGCGTTTCGATTTCGATCACTTTCTGGCGCACGCCGTCGCACTTGGCGACGATTGCTGGATCGCTACCTACAGTGAGTTCGCCGACTGGTTCAAGGTGCAGCAAGGCGAGGTGGCATGAAGGTTTATGTTGTCACGGATTTGGAGGGGGTAAGTGGCATCGGTAGCTATGATGTCCACGATCGCCACTCGCCGATCGATGCGGCACGTCGTGAGCGCTGGCTGGAACTATGGGTGGGAGAGGTGAATGCCGCCATCGACGGGGCAGTTAGTGCAGGCGCGACGGAGGTCGTCGTCATCG
>DPVW01000152.1:5910-6054 GCA_003529325.1 Candidatus Latescibacterota bacterium
CGTCGTCATCGTCGGCCAGCATGCCATGGCCGGGGATCGGCGTGGCCATCTCCGGCACACCTATTCTCGCCGGCGCCTGGCTTGGGTGCGACTCAATGGCAACGAGATCGGTGAGGCCGGGTTGATCGCCGGCATCGCCGGAGA
>DPVW01000152.1:6398-13700 GCA_003529325.1 Candidatus Latescibacterota bacterium
CCGGAGATGATGCTGCCGTCGCTGAATTCAGTCGCATGGCCCCCAACGCCGAGGGCGTTGCCGTCAAGAACTCGCTGTCTCAACGCGCCTGCCTGTCCCTGCCCGTCGAGGTCGGTCGTGAACGCATCCGCATGGGAGTCGCACGAGGCCTCGAGCGCAGACAGGAGATCCCACCGGTACAATTTACTCCGCCTCTGACGCTGCGTGCCAGATACCACCTGCGGGACGGGTGGCGAGCGCCTGCCCGTTGGTTGCGTAGCGGCTTCAGACTCGGCTGGCGTGGCGGTCGAGATCTCTACCTGCAGGGCGAGCACCTGTCTCCACTGTGGGATCGTTTCATCGGTTTGCGGGGGTAGTCGTGCCCGGTCTTCATGGTTTCATCCGGCTGCGGCCCGGCGACAGACCTGCGGCGCAGATCGTCGCCACGATGATGCAGCGAGTGCCACGGGAAAAGGACCACGTTGAGACCGGCTTCGATGCTGGGCAGACCAGCGTTCGGCTGCTCTGCTTCACCAACAAGGATTGCGGGTTGGGGCGCTGGCAGGATCATGTCGCCCTGCTAGATGGACATATCCTGGACCGCGGGGCCATCGTGTCGCGTCTACGAGCCTTTGGTATGGAGGCAGAGGATGGCTGGGCGGATGCATCTCTGCTGGCCGCCCTGCACGCGGCAGCAGGAGCTACCGCCATGGCAGATGTCGATGGCGATTTCAACCTCTGTCTCGTGCATCGGGAGACGGGGGCACTGTCGCTGTTGAGTTCGCGACACGGAACCCGCCACCTGTACTACGCTGTCACTTCGGAGGGCGTCGCATTCTCACCACACCTTGCTGGACTCGTGTCGCTCCTGTCACCAGCCATCGATCCTCAGGCTGTGCAGGAGATGTTCAACTTCGGCTACATCGCCGGCGATCGCAGCATGATGCAAGGGGCAAAGCTGTTGCCCGGTGCCAGCGCTCTCAATGTCGACGTCGGTGGCTGGACCCTCGACAGGTATTGGGAGGTGGAGTACGCCAATGCACTGACAGGGGCCGATTCCTTTGATGATCTCGTAGACGAGGCTGGTGCCGCTCTGCAGGCTGCCGTCGATCGACACCTCGAGCGTTTCTCGGGCGTTGTCGTGCCGATAAGTGGTGGCCTCGACTCACGCGCGATCCTTGCCTTCGCGTCGAAGCGACAAGCCCACCTGCCCGCCTATCATTGTTCGTGGTATGCGGGGGAGGCTGAGATCGCGCACCAATTGACCGAGGCGGCGGGGGCCAGCTGGCATGAGTACGACCCCCTCACATTCGACTTCGCGCAGATCCTCGAGCAGGGGGCGCGGTTGACGGAGGGCAACGTTCACTGCCATCAGTTCTGGTTCCAACCGTTGGCACGGGAGATTGGTGCTGCCCCAGAGACGGACATCATTCTTGATGGGTATTTGCTGGACGTGTTCTTCGGTGACACCTTTCTCGTGCTCCCCGAGGCCACCTCGTATGGCGAGCAAGAGCGACGCAATATCATCAATGGACTCTGGCGTCGCTGTCGTCCCGCCTTTGTTCGCCGTGTGTTTCTGCCTGGATTTTACGACCAGTATGAACAAGCCAACCATGACAGTCTCACCCAGCAGATGGGGCTGCTGGAGGAGGAGGATCTGAGCAACTTCATCCACAAGTTTTCTTTCGCCAATCGCAGCAACCGTTATTCGGTGGCATTGCCGAATGCGCAACGCCACTTCGTCGACTATGGATACCCGGGCCTGTCTCGCCGACTCGTCGATCTCTATCTACGAATCCCACCCTCCTACAAAGTGGGGGCCGCTTTCTCACGAGCCGTCCTCAATCGCTTCACTCCTGAGGCCGCACGGGTACCCTGGGCCAAGACGGGCCGGCCCCTCGATCGCAATAAGACGTGGAGTCAACGCCTCGCCGAAGGGTTGTCGCTACGGCAGGTGGGATCCCTCGCTCTGTTGCGCGCCACTGGCGGGCGCTGGGACGTGAGCCATCACGCCGACCTGAACCGGCACTTCCGCCGGCACGAACCGTTTCGCCGCGCACATCTGGCCATCGCCGACGACGAACGAACCTTTGCTCGTGGCATGATTGATCCTGCGGGTCTTCGTCGTCTCACGGGCATGATCGATGCAGGCTGGCCGGTGTTCTTCCTGCTCCAGTCGCTGGTGACGGTGGAGCTTTTCCATCGAAGGTTCGTCGACTGATGGCAGGACTGCGTATCGTCGCCGGGGGTGATGTCGCCATCGGGGGTGTGCTCGCAGGGCTGTCCGCAGAGGAACTGGCGAGTCGAGTGCAAGGCGTTTCTGCCCTGTTCGCGGCCGGCGACCTGGGGGTGGTCAGTCTGGATTGCGCCATCGGTGAGCAGGGGGAGCCACCACAACCGGAGGAATACGTCGTCGATGGTCCGTTGGCTAACCTGGCCATCTTGGAAGGACTTGGCATCGGCCTTGTGACGCAGGCCAACAACCACAGCACCGATCGAGGGCTGGGGGCCCTGACGGAGGGACGACGGGAACTGTCGCGGCGCGGCATGCGAAGCGTCGGTGCGGGTGGTGACGAGCAGTCGGCGCGGGAACCGATGATCTTCGAACTCGGTGGCATGCGCCTCGGCTTCCTCGCTTTTGCGTCGACGGAGCCGTGGGTCGGCGCCCTGGGGGCATCCGCAGAGGGCGGTGGCGTCGCCCCGTTGAGGAATGCAGAGGCCATCGCCGCCGTATCCCGATTGGCGACAGAGGTGGATGCTGTCGTGGTCGGTCTGCATTGGGGTAAGGAGTACATCCCCCTGCCTCCGCCGGAAAGTGTCCGCCTCGGTCGGGCCCTCATCGATGCGGGGGCTGCCCTCGTCATCGGCACCCACCCGCACGTCGTGCAGCCGCTGGAGACATACAATGGCGGCGTCATCTGCTATAGCCTTGGCAATCTGCTGTTTCCGCCGTATCCGGAGCAGGGCCTCGGATTCTCCGGCAGTGGTTGTCAATCGCTGGTCGTCACCTTCGAAGTGACGGCGGATTCGACGTCCGTGGAATCGCTGACGGTGGTATCTTTCGACGATGACGGATTTCTCTCCATCGTAGCAGAACCGGATGCGGGTGCATTGCTGACGGAATTGTCCAAGGCGGGGGAGACACTGGGCTCCAGGCAACACGAACGAGAATGGCGTATGGCGGTACAACGACACGAAGCGGCGCGTCTATGCCGGGTGTTACGGGAGGAAGTTCTGGCGGCGGGTTGGCGTGGCGGCAGTGCCCGACTTCTGCATCTGGGGCGCAAGAATCTGTCCTCGGTGGTGCGCTCTCTTGGTGAGATTCTTTGGCCGCGGAAGGGGAGTTAGAGATGAAGGACCTGCCGACAATACTCGATACTGACGTCATCGACTCTGTGTACGGTATGACGTTAAGGCTCTGGTTGCCTGCGGTATGGGTCGCCATCGGTGCGTTCATCATCTACGGCCACAGTATCGTGGCTGGTGTGTTTCAACACGACGACCTGCATGCCATCGTCGGCAACCAGCGACTGCAGTCGTTGGCCCAGGTGCCCTCTTACTTCACCGATCCCGGTGCCTTCTCCAGTCTCAGCTTTGGCGGCATGTTCCGCCCACTGCTGCTCACCAGCTACGCCATCACCGACGCCGTCGCCGCATTTGGTGGACTGGTTTTCGTTGCCCATCCGGTCAATGTTGAGGCCGCCACCTATGTGAGCAGCCGCTCCGAGTCCATGTGCACACTCTTCCTGCTCATCACGTTGTGGATATGGTGCGGTGGTTCCGACCGCTCTGCCTGGCATGCCTCGTCGTGATGAGGGCCACCCAGCTGTGGCCGCTGCTGTTGCTCTACCTGGGGGCCCTGCTGTCCAAATCCGTCGCCGTCCTCCCCGTAATCTCGGCGGCTCTCACATTTGCCCGGGAGGGCTGGGTGGGATTGAGGCAGGATCGCTGGCGCCATGGGCTGTTGGTGTTGCTGAGCCTGTCCTATCTGTGCGTCCTCTGGGGAACGCGGTTTCTGACAGCGTCGTTTGACAAGTTGCCGCGGAGTCCGTTGACGGAAGTTTGGACACAGGCCAAGGCCTTCATCTACTACCTCTGGTTGACGACGAGCCCGGTGCAACTCAACGTCGACCACGCATTTGTCGTGGCTCAGACTCCCGCCTCCGCCGTTGTCGCCACCTCCTTCTGCCTGGCACTGTCGTTGCTCTGCCTCAGTCTGCGCCACCGCCGGCAGCTGCCGGCGCGAGGGCTGCTGTTCTTTGCTATTGCCATGCTGCCATATCTGCTCATTCCGCTCAATATCGTCGTCGCGGAATGGCGGGCGTATCTGGCCAGCTGTGGACTGTTTCTGTCGGGCGTCTGGGCCTGGCGTGCCGCCAGTCACCGGTGGGGGAGCAGGTTGCGACCGGTTGGCATCGCACTCTGTCTCGTGTTCGCTTCGCTGACGATCGATCGCAACGACGTCTGGGCGAGTGAGCTCAGCCTCTGGAGCGATGCGGTGAGCAAGAACCCAGCCTCCCTCAGGCCACGGCTGAATCTGGCACTGGCGTACAAACGTCAGGGAGAGTTGTCGGCCGCTCGTGCCCACCTGCAGGAGGGGTTGCGTCTGGATCCGAATTTCGCCGAAGGCTGGGTGGTCTTTGGAGAACTGTTGCATGCGGCGGGAAGACAGACGGAAGCTCTCAAGGCGTATCGCCGGGGTGCCGCGTTGGATCCGACGATGGCGGGGGTATTTCATAACCTTGGCAATGTTGCCATGGCCCTTGGCTGGACGGACTCAGCTGTCGTGCACTATGAGCATGTATTGTTTCTCGAGCCGAACCTGGTCGAGGCGCGCAACAATCTGGGTCGGGCTCTCGAAGACCAGGGGCGTTGGTCGGAAGCGTTGACGGCCTACCGAAGGTGTGTCGCCGATTCCCTGTACTGGACCAACACCGACGATCCCGTGGGCGGCGCCTGGTTCAATCGGGCCCGCGCTGCCGATCACCTGGGGTATCTGGACGAAGCCTTCTCCTACCGCGAGGCGCAGCGCCGTCTTGCCGACGACGAGCGGTTCGCCGACACCATTGCGCTGAGTGCGCGGCAGCTGGAACGGCTCGAACAACGATGAAGGTCTGTTTCCTCACCGCCCAGTATCCGCCCTTGTCGCGGACCTATCGCCGCTTCCAGTTCGCTCGTCTGCTCGCTGAGGGTGGTTGCGATATCGAGGTAGTGACGCACGGCAATATCTCAAAAGCGTTGGGGACCTTTGTCGATGATCCGGAGATGGTCTCTTCAACCTCGCCCTGGCCCGTGCACCGCCCGCGCGCCATGCCCTGGTATCTGACGGGAGAAGTCCTGTTCAGACTCGGGGGGGTGCCGTGCCCCTACGTCAACTGGGTTGCCGCCGCGACACGTGCTGCCAGTCGCATCGTCGGCCCCGAGGATGTGGTCTGTTCCGTCTATCCGCCACTGTCGAATCACCTCGCCGCCTACCGAACCGCCCAGCGCACAGGGGCGCGACTCGTGCTCGATTTTCGCGACGAATATCTCGGACTGTCCAGTGGACTCCGGCGTTGGCAGGCGCGGCGCTGGCAGGCCCGTTTGCTCAAGGCTGCGGACCTGGTGTCGGTTGCAACGCAGAGGGTGGCGGACGGTTTTGTACAACAGGGACTGGCGGCGGAGCGGATCCATCTGACGGAGAATGGCTACTGGGAGGCGCCGGATCCATTGCCCGCCTACCCCAGCACCGAGCGGGTCAGCATCCTTTACGTCGGCGCCCTGTCCGCGGCACAGGCTCCGGAGATCCTGTGCCAGGCGATGACGCTGCTGCACCGAGATGCGCCCCGCCTTGCCGAGCGTCTGAAGGTGGAGATCTTCGGCCCCGACAACCCCTACTGCCGCTCGGTGCTGTTGCCAAGTCTGGTGCCAGGGGTCTCCTACGGAGGGTATCTGGCGGCAAATCGGGTCAGCGAGGCGTTGCTCAACGCCCATGTCGGTTTCCTCTCTCTGGCGTCGGCGAATTATGCTTACGCTGTGCCTGGCAAACTGTACGACTATATCGCTCACGCCCGTCCCATTCTGGCCGCTCTGCCCACGGGGGCGGCGAGCGAACTGATCGAGCGCGACGGCATCGGCCTCGTCGCGCCATGCGGTGATGCTGGCGCCCTCGCCCGTCATCTTGCAGAACTCGCCGAAGGGTCGGTCTGTCGACGTCTGCACGAACAGGTTCTGACCGTCCGCCCACAACATGCAGCTCGGCCACATTTCCTGTCGCTGGCTGAACGAATCCAGTCCCTGTGATTGCACTGATTCAGTCGCCGTGGCGATGGATGCCAGCACTGGCACTGCTCGTTTTTGTCAGCTACTGGCAGACGTTGGATCAGGGCTTTCACTTCGATGATGACAACACCATCGTCCACAATCCCGCCATTCGACAGCCCGTACAATGGCTGGATCTGTGGTCGGACCCCGAAGCATTTTCGCGAACACCGGGTGCGGGCATGTATCGGCCGCTGCTGTTGTCCACCTTCGCGATCAACCATGCCTGGAGTGGTGATCGGGGATGGAGCTGGCATCTCGTCAACCTTGCTCTGCATGCCTGGGTCAGCATCCTCGCCGTGCAGTTGGCACGGCGACTGCGATGTCGCCGGTTCCGTCTCTGTGCGCGGGATTGCTCTTCGCTCTGCATCCGGTCTGCGTTGAACCTGTGAGTTATATCAGTAGCCGTTCCGAACTGATGTCGACGGCGATGTTGCTCGTCTGTCTCGTCACCTATATCCGCAGCTGTGAGCTGAAAGGGGGGTGGCCCGATGAACTGTTGTCGTGCCTGGCACTGGCGGCGGGTCTGCTCTGCAAGGCGACGATGGTGGCAGCGCAGTTCTCATATTTGTCTATGAGCTCTTCATCCACCGGGAAGGTCCGCTATAGATTGCACGTCGGCTGGCGGCACCCATGGCGGTCCTCCGTCTGAATCAATGCGCCCCGGCATCTATACAAGTCTGCTTGCGATTTATGTGCCCCGATTTTTCGTCGACCCCGGGGCATTTTCCGCCGATTCGACGCTGACCATGTATCGGCCCTTGTTGCTCACGAGGCACTGTTGGTGGCGCACGTGCGGCGATCTGCAAAAAGCACAGGTCGAATACGAAGCCGTCGTCGAACAGGCACCAGGCAATGGTGTCGCAGCGTTCAATCTGGGAAACCTCTACTTGCAGCGATCACGAACTGGATCATCGACGGGTCGGTGGCGGCAGCTGGCGGTGCGTCTGCAACCCGGCAACGAAGCGGCCCGTCGAGCCCTGGCGGCGGCGAGGGGGAAAGGCTGATGGCGCGTCGCTGGTG
>DPVW01000318.1:0-5641 GCA_003529325.1 Candidatus Latescibacterota bacterium
ACGATTCCCACACGCCGTACCCTGCACTCGGGGCGCCGGGCCTATCCATTCGGCAGCTACGATCCGGTATCGTGGGACAACGTCTACATCCCCGGCTGGCAGCCCATGGCCCGCGACGAATCCACCGTGGCGGAGGCACTGGCCGCTTCGGGGTATCACACCGGTTTCGTCGCCGACGTCCCCCACTACTTCGTCCCCGACATGAATTTCACCCGCGGTTTTCACCAGTGGCGTTTCGTGCGTGGCCAGAGCGAGGACCGGCTCAACAGCCCCGCTGCCGCCGACGAAGCCCTCTTGTCCCGTTATCGCGGCAATGAAAACAGGATCCGCAGTCACCTCGTCAATGTGCGCCCGCAACAGCCTGAGGAGGACTGGACGACGGCACGCACCTTTCGCCATGCGGCACGGTTCGTCGAGGACAATGCCGGTCGCGCTGAGCCCTTCTATCTATACGTGGACAGCTTCACACCACACGAGACCTGGGAAGCGCCTCAACATCTCTTCCGGCTCTACGGCGACGCCGACAAGCGCGAACCGATCTGTCTCAACGTGCCCTATGGCCCCGTCGCCGATCACCCTGAGTACAAGGAACGCCTGCCGTCGATTCGTGCGGAGTACGCCGGTCTGGTGACACTCGTCGATCGCTGGTTTGGCCATCTGCTCGACACCATCGACCGCCTGCAGTTGACGCAGAACACGGTCGTGCTATTTGTCGCCGATCACGGCACGAACTTCGGCGACAATGCGGACGGCGTCATGGGCAAACCCGCCAACTACATGTACCCAGGCACGATGTCGGTGCCAATGTTGCTGCGTCTGCCGGGCGGGGCGGGCGCCGGCTCCGTGTCCGACGAGTTCGTCACCACCACCGACGTGCCGTCGACGGTATTGGCCGCCGCTGGCACAGAGTCTGTCGGCCGTATTGACGGTCACAGTCTATTGCCATTGGCAACGGCTGGCGCCTTTGTCTCACGGGAGTATGTCACCTGTCGTTATGTCAACTCCCTCTGGTATCGTGACGACAGTACCTGGTGCTTCGGTGACATCACCGGCACATCGGACCTGTCACTGGCGAACCCGCGGGTCTTTGACCTGAAAACCGATCCCGAATGCACTACCAACATCGCCAGTCGCGCCGCTGATCGAATCGCTCTAGCTGTGGCGCGTCTGCGTGAGGATGCAGCGGGCCAACCGATCCAGGCCTTCCACAGACAGGATGCCACCGACGCCATCGGTCGGCCCGTGTTCGACACCGATCACCCGTGAGGTTGATCGGCCCGTGACTCACTCTGTCGGTTTCACGATCACTTCCGCACTGCCGACGGATCTGGGTCATATCCCGATCTCCGCCGAGATCGACTTCGGTGCCCTGCTGCGGGAAGGCGACGTTGATGACGACGCTCGTCTCGAGCCCAATTCGATTCGAGTCATCGATTGTGCGGACGGCTCCGTCCTGCCTTGTCACCTGGCACAGGAGTTCGCCCACGGAGATGCCGGTCGGGTGGAATTTCTCATCCGCGATCCGACCCACAGCCGCTTCGAGATTCTTTTCGCCTCGGTTGCCCTAGGTGAGACTCGAGCCCATCTGGCGCCCCAATGTCCCACACCGCTCATCGGCGTCGGCGACCTGCTGCGCTACAACGCCGCCGAAACACGCCCCCTGACGATGTTCTGCTTCCGCCTCGTTGACCTGGATGGGGACGGACACGCGGACCTGGCCGGCACCTGGAACTACTACCACCGCCCGGGAGAAGCTCGCTCCGGCGTAGCCTGCTACCCCCGCCTCCCGCCGACCACGCAGCCACTGCTGTTCGGCGACCAGGTGCGATTGCGTTTCCGCGAGCCAGGCGCTGCCGAACTGCACGATTTTCCGGGGACCTATGTCGACGCGGACTTTGGTGATCTTACCGGCGACTGCCGGTGCGACCTGGTCTTTGCCGAGTGGAACACGGGGCGGGTCGAATTCTACCACAATACGGCCCAGACAGATGGCGGTGATTGGCCGATCTGGGAAAGGGGCCACTGCATCCCGGTGCCGGAGGAACGCATCCATGCCATGTCTCTCGTCGATCTCGACGGCGACGGCGTCCTCGACCTGGTCTTCAATGGCCGCTGGATCCGCAACACCAATCCAATAGGCTGGCCCTTCGAAACAGCTGATCCCATCGACCTTGGTGCCGGCGAGCGTGTCATCTGTGTTGACGTTGACGGCGACGGACAACTCGACCTGGTGAGTCTTGTCGAGCGCGAGTCCTCTATCACACAGCGCCCTGACAGCGACGACGCCTGGCCGGGCAATGACGTATTCTGGCACGCGCGACTGCCAGGTGAATGGCCCGCTTTCGGTCCCGCCAGGCCAGTCACCGGCTTGCCACCATCCACGCATCGTATCGCCACGGCCCGTGATCGGGATCGGTTCGGACTTCTCGTGCAGCACAACATCTGGCAGGAGCTCTCGTTTTACGAGATTCACGCCCAGCCCGATGGCACAGCCACCGCCACACGCTGGGCTCGCGCCGTGGCGGCAAATCCACCCATGACCTTGTCCGACCAGGGCTGGCCCTGCCCGTGCGACTGGGATGGCGATGGTGTCACCGATCTGCTCATCGGCGGCGGTTACGGCTGGCCCCGTATCGTGCGCAACAGGGGCACCAACGAACAACCCGCCTTCGCCGAACCGGAGCTGATTCTGTCCGAGGGCAAACCGATCCGTCTGTTGCGTGACGAGATTCTGCCGCCTACCCGTCACTGGCACAACATGGGTTATCCCTATCCGAGTTTCGTCGACTGGGATGGAGACGGTCTGCCTGATCTGTTGTTACCGAATGAGACGAATCGCATCTACTGGTATCGCAACACCGGCACCCGGCAGAAGCCCGTCTTCGGACCACGCCAGCAATTGCTTGTCGACGGCTATGAGGATAACCCGGATAAACGCGCCACGATTGGCGTGGCAGCACTCGACAAAGAGCTTGCCAACCATCCCTATCCCTTCGACGAGACCTCCCCCTTCTTCTGGCGCACCGGCGCCTGTTTCGCCGACTTCACCGGGGACGGTCGCGTCGATCTGGTGACCCTGGACGAGCACCGAAAGTTGACGCTGTTTCGCCAATCTGTCGATGAAGACGGGGCAGCCCGGCTGCGCAAGGACCGCCATCTGACTCTGGTTGACGGTCGGAAAATCGACGACAGCATCGTTGGCCGCGACAGACACTGGACCGAATCCTTCCGCGCCATCGACTGGAATGGGGACGGGCGTCTGGACCTGATCTATAACACCGCCGGTAGTGGTCACATCTACCTGCTCGCCAATGTCGGCTCGGTGACGGACCCCGTCTTCGCTCTGCCACGAAAGTTCCTGCTATACGGCAAAACCTTTACTCCCTTCACCATCCATGGGCCGAATGCCTGGCCCTGCGACCTCAACGGCGACGGCCTGCCCGATCTGATCGGCTGCGTCGAGTGGTCGGTCTATCCCGTCTTCGCCCACGCCGCCCTCGAGATGGACCGCCATCCCGATTGGGAACTGGGCCCTGTCACCGGAGCCAAGTAATGAATCGGATTGTCATCACCACCGACGTCGACGCCGGGCGTATCTCACGCCACATCTACGGCCATTTCGCCGAACACCTTGGTCGCTGCATCTACGACGGCCTGTGGGTCGGCGAGGACTCAAAGATCCCCAACGTTCGCGGCATCCGTAGCGACATCGTCGAGGCCCTGAAGAAGATCCGTATCCCCAACCTGCGCTGGCCGGGGGGCTGCTTTGCGGACGACTACAACTGGATGGACGGCATCGGCCCACGGGAGCAACGTCCGAAGCTCGTCAACCATCACTGGGGCCGCGTCGTCGAGGACAACGCCTTCGGCACCCACGAATTCATGGACCTCTGTGCCCAACTGGAGACGGAACCGTACATCTGCGGCAACGTCGGCACGGGATCGGTGCGCCAGATGCAGCAGTGGGTGGAGTACATCACCTCTCCTGAGGGACCGATGGCAGATCAGCGTGCCGCCAATGGTCGCCCGGATCCATGGAAAGTGCGGATGTGGGGCGTGGGCAACGAGAACTGGGCCTGTGGCGGTTATATGCGCCCCGAATACTACGCCGATCTGTTCCGCAATCACGTCGCCTTCCTGCGCAATCTGGGCGACAATCGACTGTACAAGATCGCCTGCGGCCCCTATGGTGAAGACCTTCACTGGACAGAGGTGCTCATGCGCGAGACCCAGCCACGCAAGCTGATGCACGCCCTGGCCATGCACTTCTACTGCGGCTCGGGTCGCGAAAAACAACTCGCCATAGAGGGCGGGGAAGATGACTGGTATTTCCTGCTGAATACGGCGAACCGTATGGATGCCCTGTTGAAGGCGCAGATCGCTGTCATGGACCGCTACGATCCCGACGACCGTGTCGGTATGCTCGTCGATGAATGGGGGACCTGGCACCTCGTCGAGTCCGGCACGAACGAGGGTTTCCTCTATCAGCAGAACACGATGCGCGACGCTGTGGCAGCGTCCCTGACCCTCAACATCTTCAACCGCCATTGCCGGCGTGTGCACGGCACCAACATCGCCCAGACGGTGAATGTGCTGCAGGCGATGGTGCTCACCGAGGGTGACCACATGTTGCTGACACCGACATACCACGTCTTCGACATGTATAGCGCCCATCATGATGCGGTCTGTCTGCCATGCCACGTCGATGCCGGCCAACTCGGTGCGGGGGACACGCAGGTACCAGGCTTGAGCGCCAGCGCCAGTCGCGCCGACGATGGCAGTGTGCATGTGACGATGACAAATCTGAGTGCTACGGATTCGTCGACGGTCGCCGTCTCCCTGCACGGCCTCGACACGCCGTCCCTGCAGGGACGCCTGCTCAGCGGCAGCGCGATGAACAGTCACAACAGCTTCGACGCCCCCACTACCGTCCGGCCCGTCGACTTCGATGACCTGACAGTCACCGCTCACGGCTTCGACGTGGAGTTACCGGCGCGCTCCGTCGTCGCTGTTACGGCGCGCTGAACTGCTGGACAAATGCACGGTGCAGCTCCTTGTCATCGTGCCGGTCGGCGCTGCCGGCAACCAGATCCTCGGTGCTGTACCCCGAGCGGATGCCGGTAACACGAACTGATCGCGCCTCGTCCATGACGACGTAATCGAGCCGCCATGTTCGATAGGCAATGACGAAGTCCCCTGGTGTCGGCTTGGCACTGATCCGCTTGCGTTCGGCATCCGTGGGATCCTGCATCAGTTGCACCCGGGCGAAGTTGTCGCAGTCCAGAGCACCGTGCTCGAAGATCCACCTCGCCCGCGTCGCAGCGTCGTCGTCAAAACTCAGGCTGTAGTGCCGGACCGGCACATCTTCGAGCCAGCCAATGGCGGCGTCATCGAAGGCGTCGGCATACGGCAGATACGGCTTGATGTCGAGGACTGGCGTGGCATCGAGCAGATCGTGACCGGCCACACTCAGATTGAGACCGTCGATGCCGAGCAGACGAACGCAGGTGAGACCGATGCGATTGGGGCGGTGCGGAGAACGTGTGGCAAACAAACCCCGGCGCGACGCACCCTCGTGTGGTGGCTGCACGAGGGGATGCCAGCTTTCGTTCAGGTGCAGTTCGAAAATGACCCAGATGCG
>DPVW01000318.1:6021-9947 GCA_003529325.1 Candidatus Latescibacterota bacterium
CTCGATGACGGCGTGGTTGTCCGGCCGCAGCACGCCCTGACGGGGCGCCTCGTAGCGATAACGTTGCGGGCATGTTACCCGGCCGATCGGTTCAAAGGTCGCCATCGATCCTCGTCTTTTCCTGCCGTCCTCGGCATCGTAGTCTTAAACCCATGGCCACTTCCCTTTCCCCCATCGACATCAGCAACGATCGCCAGTTGTTCCTCGACGACACCATAGTCGCCAGCATGGATGGTCTCTGCAGAAAACTGCACGAACCGGTGCGCCGCGAGCGTGTCATCGTACCCGAGCATCCGTGGGAAACCGAAGGTGTCTCCTACATGGTCGCCACACGCGAGGGCGATCGGTTCCGCGCCTGGTACCGAGCCGGTATCCAGGAGGCGAGTCCTCGTTCCAGACCCCGCGTCGAGCCCCAACCCGAATGGACCTGGGACGAACATGACCGCAACAGCCATGCGCCCGGGCTCTACGCCTACGCTGAGAGCACCGATGGCATTCACTGGGAAAAACCGGCACTGAATCTGGTAGACTTCGAGGGCTCTACGGCGAACAATCTCGTATGGTACGCCACGGGCAACAACATGAGCCCCTTTCGCGATCCGAATCCCGACGTACCGGAAGACGAACGATACAAAGCCGTCGTCCGTCACCACGCCGTTTTTGGCCTGGCCTCCCCCGACGGCTTCAACTGGCGTCTGCTGCAGCAGCAGCCCCTGCTCACCGACCGTCCCTTCGACTCACACAACATCGCCTTCTACGACGAACGCCTCGGCGAGTATGTCATCTACAGCCGCGGCGTCCTCGACGGCGCCCGCGAGGCGCCAGGCGAGGGACCCTTCAAGGGGGGTCTGCGCTGGGTTCGCCGCTGGCGCTCGAAAGACTTCCGCACGTGGTCGGAAGGCGAACTCATCGATTGCGGCGACACACCGGGTGAGCAGTTCTACACCAACGCCTGCATTCCCTACGACCGGGCGCCAGGCACCTATCTCATGTTCCCCTCACGCTTTGTCCAGGAGCGCGAGCCGATCCCCGATTGGCCCCACGGCCCGGGCGTGAGTGACATCGTTTTTCTCTCGAGTCGCGATGGTCTGCACTTCGATCGCAGCTTCATGGAGGCCTTCGTCCGACCCGGAGCGGACCCGGCCAACTGGCACGAGCGTGGCATCTACATGGAGCGCGGCCTGCTGCATACGTCGCCGACCCAGATGTCAATCTATGGCATGGAAAACTGGCGCCTGCCGAGTGTCGCCATTCGCCGTTACTCGCTACGCACGGACGGCTTCGTCTCGGTGTGCGGCGGTTATGGCGGCGGCACCTTCAAGACGGTACCCGTCACCTTCTCCGGCGCTGAACTGGAGCTCAATTATTCCACCTCAGCCGTAGGCCATGTGAAGGTCGAGTTGCAGGACGCCTCGGGCATGCCCATCCCCGGGTTCAGCTTCGACGATTCACAGGAACTGTTCGGCGACGAGATCGCCGGTACGATCGACTGGCGCAACGAGCCGGACCTCAAGGCATTGGTGGGCCAACAGCTCTCTCTGCGCATCGAATTGCGTGATGCCGATCTGTTCGCATTCCGCTTTCGCTGAGAGATCCCCTACATCCGCACCCATGGCGAGGGCCGCGGCAGGCCCGATCTCGTGTTCCATCTGGGCGAATACTCCCGTGTCGAACAGAGCTTCGAAGACATGGTCCTCGTCTGGGACCTCAACAAGGCCGGCCCTTTGGTGTCGTCGAATACTGTCGCCAGCAGAAGAGCAAACTGGTGTACGCCGGATCGAGCACGAAGTTCGCTGGAAGTTCGCTGATGGTGGACTGGGACGGGATCAGACCATACGCATGGACCAAAGCGACCAACACCGAATCGGTAATGAATTACGGCCAGTGGTATGGACTCGAATTCGCCATCACGTACTTCTACAACGTCTACGGCCCACGGGAGATCACCTGCGGCGAGTATGCCACCTTGCTCGGCATCTTTCCCCGACAGTTCGAAGCGGGCGAACCGCTCACCGTCGTCTCCCCGGGAACGCAGCGGCGCAACTTCACGCACGTAGACGATATCGTTCGCGGTCTCATCCTGGTCGGGGAATTCGGCAGTGGCGACGAATATGGCCTCGGCGCCGATGCCAGTTACTCCGTCCTCGATATCGCCAGTCTTTTTGGCGACGAGACCCGCATGCTGCCCGAAGGCCAAGCACCTGGGATGGTAGACCCAATTCTGCGTCGAGGACTACATCGTCGGCGCCAAAGACACGCCCTGACCGACAGACCCCCTGTGGGAGGAGTTACCCCTTGAAGTGTATCATGGTGATGTTCGATTCTCTCAACCGGCACATGCTGCCGGCCTACAACAGTTCCACCTGGGTGCAGGCACCCAACTTCCGTCGTCTCGCCGAACGGACAGCGACATTTCATACCAGTTATGTCTGCTCCATGCCGTGTATGCCCGCCCGCCGTGATCTGCACACCGGGCGGCCGAGTTTTCTCCACTGTCCCTGGGGGCCGTTGGAGCCCTTCGATGATTCCGTGCCACAACTGCTGCAGGAGGCCGGTGTCTACACCCATCTCTGCTCCGATCACTACCACTACTGGGAGGACGGTGGCGCCACGTATCACGGACGGTATTCGTCGTGGGAATTCTACCGCGGCCAGGAGGGCGACCCGCACATCGGACAGGTTGCCGAACCGGAGATCCCGGATCACATCAACCCGAAAGGCCGGCGTTCTGACTGGGTCAACCGGCAGCACCAGGGGCGTGACCAGGACCACTCGCAGACACAGACCTTCAACGCCGGTTGCCGCTTCATCGAGCGCAACGCCGACCAGGATGACTGGTTTCTGCAGCTGGAATGCTTCGATCCACACGAACCCTTCGTCAGCAACCGCCGCTTCAAGGATATGTATCCGTCCGCCTACGATGGTCCGCTGTTCGACTGGCCGGGATACGGTGAAGCGACGGAGACGCCTGAGCAGTGTGACGAAGCACGACGCAACTACGCCGCCCTGATGTCGAAGTGTGACAGCAGTCTGGGTGACGTCCTCGATCTCATGGATCGCCACGATTTGTGGCAGGACACCATGCTCGTGGTCTGCACCGACCACGGCTTCCTGCTCGGCGAGCACGGCGGCTGGGCCAAGAACTGGCCACCCTTGTACGAAGAGATCGCGCACACACCATTCTTTGTCTGGGACCCGCGCGCCCCACAGACGGCAGGACAGGAGCGCAACGCTCTCGTACAACCGGCGATCGATCTGGGGCCGACACTGCTGCGCTTCTTCGGTCAGCAGCCCACGCAGTCGATGCTGGGTCATGACCTGGCAGGTGTCGTGCTCGATGACACCCCCGTGCGCGATGCTGCCATCTTCGGTTACCACGGCAATCGTGTGAACATCACCGACGGCCGCTACGTCTATCTGCGCACCAGTCGCACAGAGGACAATCAACCGCTCAATGCATACACCCTCATGCCCACCGCGATGCGCGGCTTCAAGGGCAATCTCGCCGACGTCGAACTCGCCGAACCTTTCGCCAACACGAAAGGCATGAAACCCTTGCGTGTCCCGGCAAGGGGAAGTCTGTCACAGCCGGTGAGCGGCATTGTGGGTGATCTGCTCTACGACGTAAAGACTGACCCACAACAACAGACGCCACTCGATGACGACACCACGAGTGAACGCCTTGCGAAGCGCATGGCAGAGCTCATGCGGGAGTGCGACGCACCGGCGGACCAGTTCGAGCGCCTCGGGCTGACCTCGTGAGTGAAAAACTGACGGAAGAACAGCAACATGTGGCCACCGGTTCTTTGCCATAGAGTGCAACAACGTCTGCTGGGACCTGGCATCGAAGGAGCGCACACCAGAGCAGGACGCAGAGCTGCTGAATGCCGCTCACACCGCAGCCTACCATTGGGGCGTCGTCGGCG
>DPVW01000318.1:10275-11212 GCA_003529325.1 Candidatus Latescibacterota bacterium
GATGCGGTCGGGCGCTGCACTGATACATTCAATCGACCGATCCACAACTACCAACGGAGCCTACCTTGTCCATTCGACCGGTAAAACAGATCATCGAAGCCGCGCCAATAATGGAGGGTGCCGGTGTGCACTTGCACCGCGCCTTCGGTTTTGGTAAGACCGACGACTTCGACCCCTTTCTCCTGTTCGACGACTTCCGCAATGACGATCCGGCCAAATACCGAGCCGGCTTTCCCTGGCATCCGCACCGCGGCATCGAGACCATCACGTATGTGCTGTCAGGGACCGTCGAACATGGTGACAGTCTCGGCAACAAAGGTACCTTGGGCGCCGGTGATGTGCAGTGGATGACGGCGGGAGCAGGCATCCTGCACCAGGAGATGCCGAAGGGCGACCCGCAGGGACGTATGCACGGCTTCCAGCTGTGGGCGAACCTGCCGAAGGCACACAAGATGACGAAACCACGGTATCAGGATGTCCTTGCCACCGACATCCCGGAGATCACCGACGACGATGGCACAACGGTGCGGGTCATCTGTGGTGACTTCTGGGGCCAGCATGGTCCCGTCGATGGTATCACCACCGACCCCCGTTACCTCGATGTCTACGTGCCGCCTGGAACCAGAAAGCGTCTTCCCGTGGAGACCTCCCTGCATGCGTTTGCCTATGTCTTTGACGGCTCCGGGGACTTTCGCGATGCCTCCGACCCACAGGGTGTTGTCACCGAGCGTTACGACGATGACGGCGAGGCCGGTGTCGATGCGGCCAACCGCTCCCTCATCCTGTTCGATACGGGAAGCGAAATCACGGTGCAGGCCGGCGATGAGGGCATCCGCTTCCTGCTGGTCTCCGGACAGCCATTGCGGGAACCCGTGGCCTGGCGCGGGCCGATTGTCATGAATACGCAGGAAGAACTGCGTCAGGCCTGGGAAGATTT
>DPVW01000405.1:0-2395 GCA_003529325.1 Candidatus Latescibacterota bacterium
GAGCCTGGCGTGAGCGCCACGAGCCGGACGCGCCGAGGGTTGGCGATCAAGCACCGGACTTTGAGCTGAGCGATCCATCTGGCTCCATGAGCGAGCGGTTGTCTAATTTTCGCGGCGAACGACCGGTGGTCCTCGTCTTTGGCAGTTTCACCTGACCTCCTTTCACCAGAGAGGCCGTGAGCCTCCGCGATCTGTACGAGCAGTACCACGACCGGGTTCAATTTCTTGTCATCTATATCCGGGAAGCCCATGCCATCGATGGCTGGGACATCGGCAGTGAATATCGAATCCACGATCCGCAGTCCATGGAGCGGCGCCGAGAGGTCGCCGGCCAATGCGAGCAGACCCTGCAGTATGGTATCCGCACCTATGTTGACGAGATGGATGATCCGGTGATGACGGCGTATGCCGCCTGGCCCGAGCGGCTCTATCTGGTCGACGAGATGGAGCTCGTCGTCTACGCCGGTGGACCTGGTCCCGATGGTTTTGTGCCGGCCGAATTGCAGCAAGCACTCAATCGACACCTGCAGGCGGTATGACCATTTCGACTGACAGTCTGTTCCATCGTGCTCGTAGAGAGCAGTGGATGCGTATCTCCCATGGCGAAGGGGTGTATCTCTACGGTGAAGAGGGACAGGCATGGTTGGATGCCTGCGCCGGTGTGCACGTGGTCAGCATCGGTCACGCCGTCCCTGAAGTGGTCGCCGCCATGGAAGCGCAGGCGAAGAAAGTGTGCTTCACCTATGCCCGCTTCCTGACGCAACCGCAGATCGAGTTGGCCGAGTGTATTTCGTCGCTGACCCCCGGCGATCTCAATCGGGTGTTCTTCGTCTCCGGTGGTTCGGAGGCGACGGAATCGGCGATGAAGATCGCCCGCAAATACCACGTTGAACGGGGCAACTCATCCAAGCACAAAATCGTCAGCCGCTGGCAGAGCTGGCATGGCAACACCGTCGGGGCGTTGTCCATGTCGGGTCGTACGCCCTGGCGTCGCGATTACGAGCCGTATCTGCTCGACTTTCCACATATCCGTCCCTGTTATCCCTATCGCTGTTCGTATTGCCGCGACAGTGGGACCTGTGACCTGCGGTGTGCTGATGATCTGGAACGGGTGATCGAACAGGAAGGGGCCGACTCCATCGCCGCCTTCATCGCCGAGCCCATTCTGGGGACGTCGTGCTGCGGCCTGACACCCCCCCCCGACTACTTCCCCCGCATCCGCGAGATCTGTGATCGGCATGATGTGCTGATGATCGTCGACGAGGTGGTCACCGGGTTTGGTCGCACGGGCGTCAACTTCGCGATCGAACATTTTGGCGTTGTGCCCGACATCATGGCCACCGGCAAGGGTTTGAGCAGTGGTTACACACCGATTGCTGCCACCATCGTGCGCGACGAGATCTACGATGCGATCTATAACAAGCAGAGCAGTTTCGTGCACGGTCACACGTATGGGGGCAATCCCCTGTCCTGTGCCGTCGCCCTGGCGGTGCAACAGTACATCGCCGACCATGATCTGATCGACAACTGCCGCAACATGGGCGAGCGCATGCTGCAAGGGTTACAGGTGTTGGAGAGCAATCCCATCGTCGGTGCGGTACGAGGCAAAGGTCTGCTGACGGGTGTGGAGTTTGTCGCCGACAAACAGAGCCGCGCGCCATTCCCGGTGGGGCGAGGCGTGACAGCCGCCGTCGTTGAGCGTGTCCTGGATCGAAAGGTGTTGATCATGCCCGGAGCGCCCGGTCTGGTGGATGGCGTCGCCGGTGATCACATCGCCATCAGCCCACCTTTTACCGTGACCGAAGCACAGGTGGACGAGACGGTGCGGGCTGTGATCGAGGCGGTGGAGGAGACGGCGAAAGACCTACTCAGGCTCTAGTGTAGTGTCGCAGAAATAACTTGTACGAATTGGGAGTCGTGGTTAGGTTTTCTCCACCGAACCCTACCTGATGAGTGAACCCTCCCCCGACAAGATCCTTGACAGTATGATGAAACTGAGAAATTCGAGTTTCCCGCGTTGAGTTTCGTCGAGCAACAGGAACGAGGTGTTTCCCACGACTTGGTACAGAGGTAGCGGATGATGATACGAGCTCTTTGGAATAGCGCTATTGATTCTTACGATTGGATGTGGGGATACATCTCCAGATCGTCCAATCGAAAACGTGGTCGTCGGGACTTGGGACTACTTCCCTCTGAACGACACATTTTCAGGTCTTGGTGTTGGAGAGGGTGACCTATGGAGATCTTGTACCTATCTATCTGATAGTACCTCAACATGTACTTGGACAATCATTTGAACGGTTTAGTGGGGAGAACCTTGTTGACGAACGACCAATGTTCATCACGGTGGAGGATGAAGACACAATGGTCCTGATAGATACTGAGTTTGAAAACA
>DPVW01000405.1:2787-2918 GCA_003529325.1 Candidatus Latescibacterota bacterium
AAACTCATACGAAGTCCGTGTTTCTGATCTTTCTTCTCGTCCTTGTCGGTTGTGGTCTCGAAATCAAGGTGTGGACGGAGAAGTATCCTGACTCCGACCAAGTGAAGGAGTGGCGGGCGGTTGGCGGCGCA
>DPVW01000346.1 GCA_003529325.1 Candidatus Latescibacterota bacterium
GATGCATTCGTGCAATGCACGGAACAGGGCGGCCTGGTCAAAACACTCGTCACACCCGGGATCATCCATCGCCAGCAGGGCCTGTATCGAATCATCCCCGTCCTCACCAGAGAATGGGGCGTCGAGGGACAGATCGCTCTGACTCAGTTCGATGGCGCTGTGCGCCCGCTCCAGACTGATGTCGGCGCTGGCGGCGATCTCCTCCGCCGTCGGCGAGCGACCCAATTTCTGCGTCAGACGGGCGGCATTCTTCTCGACCTTCTTCAGGTCATTGACCTGGCTCATTGGGGGCCGGGCGGCGCGGCTCTGCTCCGCCAGCGCCTTCAGAATCCCCTGGCGGATCCACCACACCGCATAAGTGATGAACTTGAAGCCGCGGGTTTCGTCGAAGCGTTTCACCGCTTCAAGCAGGCCACAGTTGCCCTCCGCGATCAATTCGGAGAAGGACATGCCATAACTGGTGTATTTCTTGGCGACGGACACGACAAAGCGCAGATTGGCCGTTACCAGGGTGTCAGCCGCTCCGGCGTCACCTGCCCGAGCCCGTTGCACCAAATCAGCCTCCTGGGCCCGCGACAGTGGCTCGAAGTGACGGATGTCCCGCCAGTAGCTCTCCACCAGGTCGGTGGTACCGCCTGCACGAGAGGCAAGTAAGGTCGTATCAGCAGCCATAGTCAGTCTCCGACGGTGTAGACGATCGACGGTCGGTCCGGGTTCCGGGCAAGGAACCCCCGTCATCACCCTAGATCGGCGCGTAAGGCCAGATCTTGAGGCAGCGATATTCCGTGGTACAGACGCGGCAGGGGTCGATATCGTCTAGTCGGGAATTTCGCCGGGCAGAAAGCGGCAGAACCGACGGTAGGCTTGCTCCCAGCGCTCGCCGTCGTGGGCCGGATCGTAGCAGCGGGGTGCGAAGGAGGTGCGCACCACCTCGCGGATGTCCTCGACCGAGTCCAGCCACCCGAGTCCGAGAGCCTGAACCAGGAGATTGCCGGCGGCGGTGGCCTCCGCTGGGCCCGCCACGACCTGGCGGCCGGCGGCGTCCGCCGTCAACTGACACAGAAGTTTGTTCTGGATGCCGCCACCGACGATATGAATCGGCTCCAGCCGTCGCCCGAGGACCTCCTCGAGTCGTTCCAGGACCCAGCGATACTTCAGTGCCAGGCTCTCGAGAATGCAGCGGATCATGGCCCCCTCGCTCTGCGGAGGGGACTGGCCGGTCTCGAGACAGAATTCCTGAACGCGAGCCGCCATATCTCCCGGTGGCATGAAGCGCCCGTCGTCGGGGTCGATGAGGGCGCCGAATGCCGGCGCCTGACGCGCCGCCTCCGTCAGTTCGGCATAAGACCGATCCCGTCCCTGGGACTGCCAGGTCCGCCGTGTTTCCTGTACCAGCCACAGGCCCATGATGTTTTTCAAGAAACGATAGGTGCCGCCAACACCCCCTTCGTTGGTGAAGTTGTAGCGCAGGGCGGCGTCGCTGACATTCGGTTCCTGTAACTCGGCGCCCATCAGCGACCACGTGCCTGAACTGATGTAGGCAAAGTCACCGCCATGGGCGGGTATGGCCGCCACGGCAGAGCCCGTGTCGTGGGTGGCGGGCACAACGACGGGGATTCTCGGCAGACCGCAGTTCGCCGCCACCTCGGGGCGGATCGCCCCCAAACGGGTGCCGGGCTGGATGATGTCGGGCAGAATCCGCGGCGGCAGATCGAAGGCATCGAACAGTTCGGTTGACCAGCGTCGCTGTCGCGGGTCGTAGAACTGGGTCGTCGTCGCGTTGGTGAATTCGCAGGCCCGTTCCCCGGTGAGGAAATAATGCAACAGGTCGGGGATCATCAGCAGCTGTTGGGCCGCCGTCAGCTGCGGCGACTCCGTCTCACGCATGGACAACAACTGCCAGAGCGTATTGATGGGCATGAATTGCAGGCCCGTGGCGGCAAAGATCTGTTGCCGCTGCACCCGGGCGAGCCCACGCTCCATGACCCCTTCTGTGCGTGGGTCGCGATAGTTGCGTGGGTTGTCGAGCAGGGCGCCATCGGCATCGAGCAGGCCGTAGTCGACACCCCACGTATCGATGCCGACGCTGCCGAGATCGCCGCCATCGGCGGCAGCGGCACTCAGTCCCGTCTGGATTTCGTCGAAGAAGCGCAGAACATCCCAGTAGAGTCGCCCGAGCACAGCGGTGGCGCCGGTGGCAAAGCGATGCAGTTGACGCAGTTCGAGGCGATTGTCATCGAACTGTCCGAGAATGGCCCGGCCACTCTCGGCGCCCAGGTCGAAAGCCAACAGCTGTCTGGGCATGCTCTCCTCCCGGGTCTTACAGGTAGTTCAGGCCAAGTTCGGCGACAAACTCACGGGTGGGATTGTGCAGTAGGGAGCAGATCAGTGCGTAACCGAACTGTCGCTCAAGCCCGGCGGCGTAGGCGGATTGTTCGTCGCGGTAATTCAATCGCTGGAATCCGAGCACGGTCTCTTTGAAGCGTTGCCGCTGTTCATAGATGACCAGCTGCGCCTGTTCGGAATTGCGCAATGCCTCGTCGATGAAGTCCTCGCCGAAGATCTCCTCCAGGGCGGAACGCAGTTGCCGGTGTAGCATTAGAAGGGATAGACCTCGTCGAGGCGTCGCCGGAATCGTTCGGTGGCGCTTTCGCTACAGCGGGCCAGGGAGTGCATCGGCATCTCGATCCCCGGTCGACGCAGCCAGGCCAGCAGGATCATACCGGCGTCGAGTGGCTGGGGTGGCCGCAACTCCAATCGAAAGACGAGGACAGCTCGCAGGATCCGGCGCACGAGGGGCCGTGACCGACGCGGAGGTCGTTCGGCTGCCGTCACCTCATGCACCGTCAAAGTATGGCTCGATCGCCTGTTCGATACGTGTCATCAGTGGCGCCTCGCCCAGATCGGGCTCGAAGGTAGACCCCGTGACCCGCTCAAAAAGGTCTATATAGCGTTGCGCAACCTGAATACGGATGTCGTCATCCAACGTCGGAATGTTGTCGTCCGAGATGCCCTTGTCACGCAACCACAGCCGCAGAAATTCTTTGTCCAGACTCTCCGGCTCCTCCCCACGATGGTGACGTTCTTCGTATGTCGCCTGAATCCAGTATCGCGACGAGTCGGGGGTGTGGATCTCGTCGGCAATGGCGATGTCACCCGCGGCGTTGCGGCCCATCTCGTACTTCGTGTCCACCAGGATCAGCCCCTGCTTGGCCGCCAGTTGTTGGCCCCGGGCGAAGACGGCAAAGGCGATCTCCTCGATCTTTTTCCAGGTCGTTGCCTCGACGAGGCCGCGCTCGACGATCTGCTCAGCCGAGATTGATTCATCATGCTCTTCGGACTTCGTCGTCGGCGTGATGATGGGGGCGTCAAAGGGTTGGTTCTTCACCATGTCATCCGGCAGGCGATTGCCGCAGAAGTCGCGCACACCTCGTTCGTAGTGGGTCCACGCCGACGTATCCGTGCTGCCCGTCAGATACCCACGCACGACGATCTCGACGGGAAACATCTCCAATTCCTCGCCGATGGTGACATTGGCGTGTGGTACGGTAATGACGTGATTGGGCACGATATCCGCTGTTTGCTCAAACCAATATTGAGCGATGCGGTTGAGGACCTGTCCTTTGAGTGGGATGGTTCCGAGGACGTGATCGAAGGCACTTTGCCGGTCCGTAGTCACCAGGACCCGCTTGCCGGGCAGCTTGTACATGTCCCGGACTTTGCCCTTCTGATAGGTGCCACTCCAGCGCTCAAAACGGGCATCGAGCAGGCAATCCTGCAGCTGATTGCGCAATCGTTGGCTGCTGATCAAGGTTTCCTCCATGGATCTTCGGCGGTGACGAGGATGGTGGAAGGTATCCAGCCTTTCGGGAAGCGTCAACGAGCCTATCACAATGGGCGCTTGCCACGCCTTCGCAACACATCCTACCTTTGCCCCGTCAAGACCCCGGGACCGCCTAACCACCAGCCGGGGTTCAAAGAACCGGGAGGTCGAACCAATGGCACGAGGACTGCTCATACTGGCCTTGCTGGCCCTGACCCTGGGGTGCGGAAAGCAGGAGGAGGCCGCCGAGTTGAAGAAGTACATCACCACCATCCAGGGATTGGATTCGTACAGTGTTCGCGTCCAAGTGGAGATCCTGCGCTTCGACGATCCGACCCAGGAAACCACCAACGCCGACATCGTGGCGGCCTTCGATCTGCTTGAGGAGTATCAGCAGGCCGTCGCTGCCGTCCCCCCACCAAGGACGGCGACGGGGGGAAACACGCACGAACTCTTTGTGCGTTCCTTCGATGAGGCAAAGGGTCTGGCGTCAGACGAGAAGGGGAACACGAAGCGACGTTCGCACTCGGCGGCCATCGGTCTGCGCAACCTGCGCAAGAAACTCAAGGATCGAGTCTACCCGACCTTCAACCTGCTGATGGCGCGTCTGAAGATGACCGGTGCGGAAAACGAGTTGGCCTGGCCTAACTGAGAATCGCCGGCGTCAGTTCGTGAAGCGCCGTCACTCGCACCTCTCGGGCTAACAGACGCCTCCGACTTTTATATGAGTCGGGGGCGTTTTGTTTCTACGCTGGCGCGGTGCGGCCCACCCAGCGCCGCCGCAGACTGACGAGCCAGGGCTGTAGTCCGGAGAGCAAGCCGGTGTACAGGAAGCCGGTATGGAATAACAACAGGAAGGGGATACCGAAGTAGAGGCCGATCTCCCAGGCGCGGGAGATGACGAAAACGAAATAGACCGCCATAGCCAGTTCTGCGATAGCCACCAGGCTCTTCGAGCCGGCGTATTTGCCTCCCAGTCCACCGGCGCTGTCCAGGCCATATTTCGGCGTGCGATGGAAGCCCGTGGTATAACCGACCAGACCTTCGACTACGGCCCGGGCATTGTTGATGCACAGGCTGATGCCGATGGCCATCAGCAAGGGCAGATACTTGATGGAGCTCTTCCAGTCCGTATACAACTCGCGCTGGGAAGTCATGTAGTATCCGGAAATTGCCATCGTCGCCATCGAAAACAGTGGCAGGTCGATGAGAAACATCCGGTGCTCCCACGGCATCACCTTGCGGATGTCGAGCACGGGCAGCATGAGTACCGCCATCAGCAGCATCAGGATATAGCAGCTGTTGGCGGTCAGGTGAAAGGTCGCCTCCGTCTTCACTTTCAACGGCAGGTCGGCACGCCAGATGCGCGGCAGCATCTTCTTCGCCGTCTGTACCGCTCCCTTCGTCCAGCGATGCTGCTGCGACTTAAAGGCGTTGATTTCGACAGGCAACTCAGCCGGCACCTCGACATTGGGCAGATACAGGAAGCGCCAACCCGCCAGCTGTGCCCGGAAACTGAGGTCCAGATCTTCGGTCAGCGTGTCGTGCTGCCACCCGCCCGCGTCAATGATGGCCTGTCGACGCCAGATACCGGCGGTGCCGTTGAAGTTGAAAAATCGCCCCGACCGGTTACGGGCCGTGTGCTCGATAACGAGGTGGCCGTCGAGGAAAATCGACTGGATCCGTGTCAGCGTGGAGTACAGCCTGTTGAGATGCCCCCAGCGCATCTGTACCATGCCGATGCCGTCATCGGTGAATTGGTGCATCGATTCATGCAGCACACTGGGCTGTGGCACGAAATCGGCGTCGAGGATGAAAATGAAATCATGCCGTGCCTCTTCCAAGCCGCTTTCCAGAGCCCCCGCCTTGAAGCCGGTGCGCTGGTGACGGTGCAAATACCGAGCATCGACCCCCTTGGCGCATAGACGCTCGACGGCAGCACGTGCGCGGCCCTGCGTTTCGTCGGTAGAGTCGTCGAGAACCTGGATCTCGAGTCGATCTCGAGGCCAGTCGATCTGGCCCACCGATTCGATCAGGCGGTCAACGACATGATATTCATTGAAGATCGGCAATTGCACGGTGACGCCCGGCAGAGATTGGAAGTGGCTCGGCGGTGGCGTCTCCCGGTCGCGATATCGATAGTAGAGCCGCAGGATGAACCACCTGTGCCAACCGTACAGACTCAGCACCGCGACAATGCCGCAGTAGACGCAGAGAATGACGAGTTGCCTGGTGGTCAGAGCATCCATGGGGAACCTGAAAAGAACGAGTGCGACACCTTCAGTGCTGTAACATACTAGTACAGCCTAGCGGAATTGC
>DPVW01000218.1:0-771 GCA_003529325.1 Candidatus Latescibacterota bacterium
TAATGCACGGTGACCTTGGCGCCTTTTTTTGGCGCAGCGCCCGTGCCGATCTGCAGGTCGTGGTATTTCAGACCGGAGGAAGTCGTTTCGTAATCTGTGTCCGCGAGTTTTGTCGGGCCAGACGCACCGGAGGACGATTTAGCGCCGCTGGAGCCGGGTAGCAGATTTTTCAGCCAGGTCATTTCTATACTCCAGCTTCTAGAAGTCGAGACTCAGAGATTCGGCGAGAAACTTCACCAATGGTGCGGCGGCCTTGCACGTGCCGGCGAACTTTTTTGGAAAGTCCGCAGCAAGAACATCGGCACGTGTGGTCTCGGTGACGGCGATGAAGTCCTTGCGCATGAGGTCCTCGAATAGTGGGTGTTCCTTGTCGATGCCACCAGGGGGCCGTTTGTAGGACTCTCCCTCCAGGGCGAACTGACGGCGGAAGGGGGCGCCACCGATGGCTTTCTTCCAGGCGGCGGGTCGGTCCATGAGGGCCCCCCGAATCTGCAGCAAGGCGTCTTTGTCGGGATGCCAGATGCCGGCGCCGATAAAGACCTCCTTTGGATCGAGGTGCAGGTAGAATCCCGGCGCGTGGGCATCCTTGGACCGCTCGTGGCGGAAGTGCACACCTGCCTGGGTCTTGTAGGGCGTCTTGTCCTTGCTGAAGCGCACATCTCGATAGATGCGGAACAGGGAGCCACCCACCTTGCGCGCGTCCGCCCGGAAGTGGGGACTGATCTTGTACAGTGGTTCGGCGAAGGAGTCGATGAATGTGAGCAATGGTTC
>DPVW01000218.1:1158-4609 GCA_003529325.1 Candidatus Latescibacterota bacterium
CGGAAGAAGGAGAAAAGTTTCGGGGTGATGAAGGGGTTGCCCGCCATGTCATCCTCTCTGGTTGTGGTCTGCGTCGACGTTCCATGGTATCAGCCAGTCTTCGGGAAGATGCACGCCGAATCCGGGTCCAGGTGGCAAAGCCATCGTGCCATTTTTCGGCACGGGTGTGCCCGGTGTGGCACGGTAGGCCTTGCGTCCCGCCTCGGAGGGTGAGCCGGCGTAACACTCTTCCAATGGCACCCCGGGGTCGGAGAACTGGATGTATTCGATGAGGTGCACATTCGGTGCGGCAAAGGTCCAGTGCTGTCCATACAGTTCATTACCACCCGTATGCAGACACATGGGGATGCCACAGGCATCGGCGGCGTGGGCGAGTTTCATCGCCTCGGTGAAACCGCCGATCCACTTGAGGTCCGCCTGGATGAGATCGACGAGGCGATCCTGTACCGCACGGATGCCGGGATGTTTCGTCGACCAGTGTTCGCCTGTCGCCATGGTCTGCCAGGGGACACGCTGCCGCAGCGCTTTGTAACCATCGTAGTTCCAGTACGGCAACATCTCCTCCATCCAGGCCATACGAAATGGGCGCAGGGCTTCGCACATGCGGGCGGCATAGTCGACGTCATAAGCCATCCAGCAGTCGAGCATCAGGTCCGCATCAGCACCTGCCGTCTCCCGTGCTTTGGCGATCATCTCGACAGTGCCTTCGATCCCTGCCTGCCCGTCGTAGACCGAGTGCGGGCGGGCCAACTTGAACTTGCGAAAACCAAGTTCCCTGCCCCAGTCCACATCGTTGCCTGTCAGATAGCAGGGCACCGATTGCCGCTGTGGACCACCTGCAAGGCGATAGACCGGTTCACCCACCGACTTGCCCCACAGATCCCACAGAGCCAGATCGACGCCGGCGATGGCGCGCGCCGCCAGACCTTCCATGCCGAAGGACAGACAGGCGTGCCACATGCGGTCGTTGCAGGCATCGACTGCGCCAACCTGCTGGCCCGTGACGGCAGGTCCCAGGGTCTGCTCGATGAGGATCGCTGCTGTTTCTCCCGTGTCCGTGCTGCCCAGGCCGTAGGTACCGTCACTGGCGGTGGCTTTGACCCAGATCATGCCCCCCGGCTCGCGGCGATTGACGGGCTCGTCGAAACGATCGAAGGGCGTCGCCTGACGGAGGGTGTGGTGCCAGCTCTGCCGGGTGGGTGGTGTTCCAGCCCGTTCAGCGGGGGGCGGTTCAAGGCGAAACAACTCGATGCGCTCGATAGTGGCCATGTCGATCCCTTCGTTTGGGTCAGCATAGCATCGTCCCTGGTGCGGATGTAAGCCAGTCGCGTTGCATCGTGCACTTCACCGATTGGTTGCCCACATTGCTCGCCATGACCGGTGCCGACAGACCGGGAGGCATGCCACTGGACGGTGGCAACGTCCTGCCCCTGCTGCGGGGAGATTCGAGCTTGGAGGCACCGAAGCGCTTCTGGCAATGGAATGGTTATTCACCCATCGGTGCCTGCAATGCCGCCATGCGGGACGGCCCGTGGAAGCTGGTGCGACCACAGATCGGCATGCGCGCCGCCACGCCGGCGGCGGCGGCGCTGATGGCTCGGTATGTGGAACAGGATATCGCCTACAAGCGTGATCCTGACAGCGTTACGCAGATGACGGAACCGGAGCCCCAACGCATCGTCGATCCGGCGCCGCCAGCGGAATTGTATCACATCGAGGCGGATCCGAGCGAGGCTGACGACCTGGCCCAGGCCCAGCCAAAGCGTGTGTCACGGATGCTGGCCGATCTGGAGACGTGGTTCGAGCGTGTCGAGTCGGATCGCCAGCAGGTAGCGGTGGAGAACCTCGTCGATCCGGAATGAGCGACGCTCCAGTATTTCCGAACAAGACTACTCATCCTCGTCCTTGTCTCCATTACCGGTGGCCCCTGCAACTGACATCGCCTTCTCAACCACGCTGGCGGAAGCATTGATCCCGGCGATATTGATCCACGGCGCATACTGCTTGCCGCCGCCGGCGTCACCGCCCAGGCCGACCAGGCCGGTCTGGCCTTCCAGATAGGCGACAAGCTGGCTTGCGAGCAGGTTTGCTCTCGCGACTTTGTCACGATTGTTTTCGGAGCCCTCGGCGTCATCGAGAGCCAGGGTTACTACATACGGGTCGTCCGTGAGTGTGGCTACCGCCTGTTGCAGTCCGCGATAGCTCCTCGTGGCGGTGTCGCCGATGCCTCCATGACTCTCCAGGTTGAGGCTCTTCTCAAGCTCCTCCCTGAGTGCGCCGGCGGGATCAGGCGGATCAGTTGGCGAAGTCGGTCGTCCTGTTCAGTCATCGTTGTTTCACCGGAGCGCCGAAGGCCTTCAAGGGCAAGGTTCTGATCGTCAATGGGGGCACCGAGAATGGGCCCTCCCGTGGATACGTGACCGCCTATGAAGCCGACACGGGAGAACAGGCGTGGAGGTTCTTCATCGTCCCTGGAAATCCGGCCGACGGCTTCGAGAGTGAGGCGATGGCGGTGGCAATGCGTGAAACGGCTTTACTACAACTGTCAGAGATGGCGCCCGGGCAGCCATGGGCATGCCCGTTTTCCCTGACATAACTGACGAGGAACTCTCTGCGCTGATGCACTTCATTCGTCAGATCGCGGTGGCTGCCAAGGCCCCACAACCGGTGGGTGGTGCCTGATAGCGGACCAGGACAGCGCCGCATTGCGGCGCCAGAAGTGCTACCAGTCCATCAGGCTGCGCAGATAGGTAACCGCTTTGGGCACCGCCGTCGCTTCGGCCTCGGCATCCTGGCCTTCATAGACGATGGAACACCAGCCGTTGTAATCGACACCCTTGAGGATCTCCATGATCCGTGGGTAATCGAGCCATTCTTCGGTGCCACTCTCGATCCGATAAATCTTGCAACGCACGTGTACCGCCAGAGGCGCCGTCTCTTCGATGGAACCGTAGAAATTCAGCGATGGATCCTCTGTGCCGCGCGCGCCAGAGGCGCCTGGTGAGCCGACATACTGGCCCGTGTCGAGAATGTGTGAGAAGTAGGGGTTATCGACACCGTCGATGATGCGACGCACATCTTTCCCCGTGCGTGTCACACAACCGTGGTTGTGGTTGTGCAGACCCAACACCACACCCTTTTCTTCGCCGTAGGCGGCGACCTCCTTCAGGCAGGGCATCATCCGTTCATAGACGGCTTCCTCGGTATCCCCTTCGGGGACCCAGGCAGCGAAGACACGAACCAGTGGGATGCCCATGAAATAGGCGACGTCGATCCAATGCTTGGCGGTCGTCACCTGCTCATCGAGTTTCTCGCCGGCAGGGACACCGAAGTTGGAGCTGACGCCGATGTAGGACAGGGCGATGCCCTTCTTCAGGGCGTGCATGCGGATGCCGCGCAGATAGTCGGGATCCTCGGAGGCGAAGGCGCGGGTGTGCAGGTCGATGCCGTC
>DPVW01000218.1:4931-5671 GCA_003529325.1 Candidatus Latescibacterota bacterium
AGACGTAGTTCGTTGGCGCGATCGATAAAGCCGTCCAGATCGAGGTTGCCGGCGGCGAATTCATCTTTGTAGCTCAGGGACATACAACCAAGCTTCAGCATGGTACGGCGGTCTCCGGATTGATGGCCATCTCTGCGTGGCTGTTGATTTGTGGGTGGACCGAAGATAGTCCGTGCTCTGCCGGACTACCAACTCGGCAGTGTCGGACAGGTTTCGTAGCTTCCTGACATGACAGATACTCGGCAGCGTGCCCAGGCACAGGTTGAACTGCGACGACTATATGACCGGATCGATGAAGAGGCCTCCCGTCTGACGGTGCTGCACGACGAACGTCTGCAATGTCGACGTGGTTGCTCGATGTGTTGCGTCGATGACATCACCGTCGCCGAGGTCGAGGCGGATCATATCCGCGCCGGAAACGAAGAATTGCTGAGCAATGGTACGCCGCATGAAGTCGGCATGTGTGCCTTTCTGGACGGGGAGGGTGCATGCCGTATCTACGCGCACCGTCCGTATGTGTGCCGTACCCAGGGGTTGCCTCTGCGTTGGGAGGAGGTGGACGAGCGGGGCGGGCGTATTGACAGACGCGACATCTGTGTGCTCAACGAGGAGGGCACGCCAATCGTCGAGTTGCCCGCCGACGACTGCTGGCGTATCGGCTGGGCGGAAGGGGAACTGGTGCAAATACAGGGCGAACTCGATGGCCGCGATGATCTGTCCTTCGACGATGACGACGACGA
>DPVW01000218.1:5979-8885 GCA_003529325.1 Candidatus Latescibacterota bacterium
CGACGATGACGACGACGAAGAGGATGATGAAATGGAGGCTACTGGTATGACACGAGTGCCGCTGCGAGAGCTGTTTGCGTGACAAGACTTCTCGTACCAAAGTTCGATTCCATCCCGTGTCCCTGGACGCAGGAGAATTCGAGGCATGACCATCAGCTCATCTTTCCGATGGCAGATGGCTCCCTGCTGTTGGTCTGGTGTGAATATTATGCGGATCGACCGTCGCATGTGACCCGTGATCCGACGGAAATCGAAACCGGATTTGGCGATGAAGCGCCCTGTCGAATCTCGGCCAAGATGTCGAAAGACGGTGCCCACACCTGGGGACCGAGGTTCACCTTGCAAGCGAATCGCTGGCGCCACAACGCCAAACACCCCAACCTGATCCGGCTGCCCGACGGCGAGATTCTGTTCACCTTCACCGCCTGGGAGTCGGAGCAATACCGCAACGTCTTTCTGCGTCGATCGACGGATGAGTGTGAGAGCTGGACGGAGCCGGAGATGGTGTCGGAACCGGGCTGGTATTGCAACAACCACGATCGAGCCCTGACCCTGTCCACGGGGCGAATTCTGTTGCCCGCTCACGGTGTTGTTGGCGGCGGCCCCTACCTCGGGCGAGACTCCAAACTGTGTTCGTGGGTCTGGTATTCGGAGGACGGTTTCCGCACCTGGACGAAAGGGGCGGAGGTCACCGTACCTGGTCGTGGCGCCCACGAGCCGACGATCGTTGAGCGGCCAGATGGTTCGTTGTTGTGCTTTCTGCGCACGACGACGACAAAAATCTGGCGCACACTGTCCGACGACGGTGGTCAGAGCTGGGCGGAACCGGTGCCGACGGAGTTGGATGCACCTGACGCGGAGTCGCTGTTGACGCGCATCCCCTCTACCGGGGATCTGCTACTACTGTGGAACAATGTACCCTCCGAACGTGGCACACTACGGACGCCGCTGACGGCGGCGATCTCTACTGACGAGGGCGACAGCTGGGACATTGTCGGCAATATCGATGACCGGGAGAACTTTCACGTCGCTTATCCTTCAGCGTATTTCCACGAGGACGAAGTCATCATCGCAGTACTACACGCGCGACAACGAACGCTGGGCACGGGACTCCGAGGTGGGCATGAAGATCTATGACGTTAACGCCTTCTACAGATAGAAAAAGGAAAATGGAATGAGCGAAGGGAAACTTGCGGGCAGGGCGGCGATCGTGACCGGTGGGGCACAGGGGATCGGCGCTGGTTGTGCCCGGCGCCTGGCAGCTGATGGCGCGCAGGTGCTGATTGTGGACACCGATGGCGACCTGGCCCAGGCTACGGCCAAGGGCATCACGGAGAGTGGTGGAATGGTGGCTGTTCTTGTGGGCGACATCTCCAAACAGGAGACGGCAAAGGGCATGGTGGAGGAAGCCGTGTCACGATATGGTCGGCTCGATATCCTGGTGCAGAATGCTTTTGGCGTCGGCGGCTCGGCCTTCGGTGGTGGCGCCCTCGAGGTCGAACCAGAGGGTTGGCAGGGCGGCATCGACGTGCTGGTGAGTGCTCTTTATCTGGGGGCCAAGTATGCGGTGCCGGCAATGGAGGCGTCCGGTGTAGCGGAAGGATTTGATACGGCCCCATATGGGCAGATCGGCATGCACACGGGTGAGCCACCCAAAACCGAGGTGGGTCGCATCGTCAACATGTCCTCCGTGCACGGACTGCTACAGGCGGCGGGTATGCTCGTCTACGAGGCCGGGAAATCAGCCGTCATCGGCATGACTCGGCAGATGGCCATCGATTTCGGGCCGCTGGGGATTACGGTAAATGCCATCGCGCCAGGGCACATCATCACCGAAAAGCTGGACGCCATGTGGCGGGAATTCGGCAACGAGAAAGGCCACAGACTCTTCGAACTACAGTATCCGGTGCGTCGTCTGGGTCGGCCCGAAGATATTGCCAATGCCGTTGCCTTTCTCTGTTCATCTGAAGCGAGTTTTATCAATGGCGTGACCTTGCCCGTCGATGGGGGTCTGTCGATTCAGCTACAGGAGAACATCGTCATGGAAGTGAAGGATTACATCCAGAAAAATCCCGATATCCGCACGGTTTTCGATCGTTTCGAGGCCATGAAAGAACGGAGTTAGAGATGAAACTCGGCGAGATGAACTGGCCGGATGTAGCGGATCTCGATCGTGACCGAATCGTCGCCGTGTTCCCCATCGCCTCCTTCGAGCAACACGGTCACCACCTGCCCTTTCTCACCGATACGATGGAGACGACGGGCGTCGTCGACCGCTTGGACGCACGTATTGGCGACCGCTTGCTGTGTCTGCCGACCCAGTGGCTGGGTTATTCCTTTCACCACATGCGTTTCGGTGGCAGCCTTACGGCTACGGCGGAAACCCACATTCGCATGATCGTCGAGACCGTGGATGGACTCGTACAGGCAGGGTTTCCACGGATTCTCATCCTCAATGGACACGGTGGCAATCAGGCGGACCTGAAGGTTGCGCAGCAGAATCTGAAGGAAAAACATGACGGCACCTGTGTGCTGGGTGCCTCCTGGTGGGAGATCGCTGCCGAAGAACTGGATGCGATCAAGGAGGCGGGACCCACCGGCTCTGGACATGCGGGAGAGATGGAGACATCGCTGATGCTTGCCCTGCATCCCGACCTGGTGCGCACCGACCGACTGCAGGCGGATGGCTGGTCACCGGAATCACCCCATGGTGCCCGCGTGCAACGCTTCCGCCGTATCGACGAGCAGACCGAGAGTGGTGTCTACGGGAACCCTACGGTGGGCAGCGCCGAAAAGGGGAAACGTATGCTCGAGGTTGTGATTGACAGTCTCGTGGAGGTGGTGGACGATATGCTCGCGGACCGTTTTTGAACGTGGCTCGTCAGGTGCATAACGACTTCCAACAC
>DPVW01000218.1:9201-11285 GCA_003529325.1 Candidatus Latescibacterota bacterium
TCCAACACCCCTCACAGATGTCTTGGGGACCGCGGCGAGTTATGGCTTCTCCTTCGCCGGATTCTCGAGCGAAGTAAGTGGTCGGTTGAGTATGGCCGAATTCGAGATCCGCACGTAATCTGGTCCACCTCTCTGGAGACAACGATGCCGGTACTCACAGAATCTCAGATCACCGACTATCACCGCGACGGCTATGTCCTGGTGCGCGAAATGCTGGATGCGGAAGAAACCGACCTGCTCGGACGCTCCGCGCGGCAAGACCGGGAACTCGACCGTCGCAGCCAGGGACGCAAGGATGGGGAGGGAGGGTCGGTTCGAATGTCGTTATGGAATCAGCCTGGCAATGGCATTTACGGTATGGTCGCCCGCAGTCAGCGCATCGTCGATTCCATGGAACGTCTTCTCGACGGCGAGGTCTACCACTACCACTCGAAGATGATTCTCAAGGATCCTGAGGTGGGGGGCGCCTGGACGTGGCATCAGGACTACGGCTACTGGTATCAGAATGGCGTGCTGTTTCCGCTGATGTCGAGTGTCATGATCGCTGTCGATCCGTCGACCCGCGACAATGGTTGTCTACAGGTATTGAAGGGGTCCCATCTAATGGGACGCATCGACCACGAGTTGACTGGTGAGCAGGCCGGTGCAAACCTCGAGCACGTGGAGGAAGCGCGGAAAGTGCTCGACCTCGTGCACGTGGAGATGGATCCTGGTGACGCTCTGTTCTTTCACTGCAATCTGCTGCACCGATCGGATCGAAATCAGTCACCCGATCCGCGCTGGACCCTCATCTGCTGCTACAATGCGGCCCGCAATAATCCGTACAAAGAATCGCACCATCCCCGGTACACACCGTTAGACAAGGTGGCGGACACGGCGATCAAAGAGGTGGGCATCAAACGCTTCGATGACGACGACTCCGATGTGGCCTGGATGGGGGACGAGGACAAGAGCGCCCGATCCCTCGAACAACGGATCGGTCTGCAGCCCCGAGCGGAGGATGGCTGACGAATGCGGTATGCAGGGGTGATCGTGATGATCATGTGCACGACCGGTTGTGCTGGTGGCGATGGCGTCAGCCCGCCGAGCGAAGAATACCCAACCAGTCAGTATGCGGCCTGGCCGAATGGCCCTGCAACCGATCCCGCATACTTCCCCATTGCCGTATGGGTGCAGACGCCGGCCAATGCGGTGCGTTATCAGCAGATCGGTGTCAACCTGTTCATCGGGCTTTGGCAGGGGCCGACGGAACAACAACTCACCGATCTGTCCGCGGCGGGTATGCGCGTGATCTGCAATCAGAACGAGGTCGGCCTCGCCCATGTGGGCGACCCCATTATCGCCGGGTGGATGCACGATGATGAGCCGGACAACGCCCAGGCGATCCCGGGGGAGCAGGGGTATGGCCCCGCCGTTGATCCTGCCCTGTTGCAGGCCGATTACGACCGCATGAAAGCGGCGGACCCGACGCGCCCCGTGTGGCTCAATCTAGGTCAGGGCGTGGCCAATGAGGAATGGGTCGGTATCGGTGGGCCACGGGAGAACTACCCGCGATACGTAGAGACGACGGATATCGTGTCGTTTGACGTGTATCCCGTATCCGGTATCCGCAAGAGTGACGGTGAACGGTATCTGTGGTATGTGGCGAAAGGTGTTGACAGCCTGCGTCACTGGTCGACGAAGGGCCAGCCCGTGTGGAATGTGATCGAGACGACGCGGATCAATTCCGAGCGGGGGCCGACACCGGCGCAAGTCCGTTCCGAAGTGTGGATGTCGATCGTCCACGGGTCGACGGGTATCCTCTATTTCTGCCACGAGTGGAATCCCACTTTCCGTGAGGCCAGATTGCTGGAGGACGTCGGCATGCGCGACGCCGTGGCCGCGGTGAATGCGCAGATTCAGCGTCTCGCACCCGTGCTGAATTCCGCAACGCTGACCGACGATGTTCAGGTAACCGGCACGGACGTGAGTGTGCCCGTAGACGTTCTGGTCAAGTCTACCCAAGGGGATCGTTGGATCTTCGCGACAGCCATGCGCCAGGGCGAAACGACAGCGACCTTCATCATGGCGGGTGCTGGCTCGGG
>DPVW01000218.1:11589-11821 GCA_003529325.1 Candidatus Latescibacterota bacterium
CATGGCGGGTGCTGGCTCGGGTACGGTTGAGGTCGTCGATGAAGGGCGTGAATTGCCGATGACGGACGGACAGTTCCAGGACGATTTCGCTGGCGATTATGCTGTGCACATCTACCGGATTCCCGGGGCAGGATAGGAACGTGTCCCCCCACAGCGAGGTCAACGTGATGCCGGCAATCGCTGGCGGCAGCCGTCCGCCGAACATCCTGTTCTTCTTTCCTGATCAGCAGCG
>DPVW01000218.1:12143-12818 GCA_003529325.1 Candidatus Latescibacterota bacterium
CACGACTGGACGGGGCTCAATCCCGCGCTGCCGTTACGCACACCTCACATGAACGGGCTTGCCGCACGAGGCACGAACTTCACGCACACCTGGTGTTCGTCGCCGCTATGTGCACCCTCGCGGGCCTGCGTGGCGTCGGGTCGGCGCTACGACCGCTGCGGTGTGCCCGACAATGGCGCCAACTACCCCCTCGATCAACCCACGTATTTTCAGGGCCTGCGCGATGCCGGCTACCACGTCGCCGGCGTCGGCAAATTCGACCTGCACAAAGACCTGACGGATCCGGAGAATCGTTGGTGGGAGTTGGACGGTTCGCGCCTGCTGTCGGAGTGGGGCTTCACCGAGGGCATCGACAACGAGGGCAAGTTCGATGGCTCCGGCAGCTATCGAATCCACGGGGGACCTCGTGGACCGTATCTGGCCTTTCTCGAAGAACGGGGTCTCGCCGAGATCTACCTGCAGGAACATGCCGATCTGAAGCGTCACATGGGCGCCTATACCACGGCGCTGCCGGACGACGCCTACTGTGACAACTGGGTCGCCGAGAATGGGCTGCGCTTCCTGCGCGGTTTTCCTGCCGACAGGCCCTGGCATCTGGTGGTCAATTTCACCGGGCCACACAACCCGATGGACGTAACCGAGTCGATGCGGGCACGGTGGGAAGGAGTGGATTTT
>DPVW01000426.1:0-2803 GCA_003529325.1 Candidatus Latescibacterota bacterium
ACCTGAACTCAACGGCCTCCGGCGTCACAAGAATCACCGGTCCCATCTCTTCCGGTTCACAGTTGATCTGGACCACGTCTCGTGTTCTTTCAACAGTCGCTGGTCCGACAATCCGAATCAGTTCCACCGCAACGTTCTCAAACGGTTGCCTGCGTCCTGAGTCCGCATACAAGCGTTGCATACCTGATGGATCTATCATGTCTTTCTCTGCTCTCAGAGGATCTACCCAAACACTACGTCCGCCGTCACTTCGCGCCACACGCCCTTCGGATCAAAATTAGCGGGCAGCCGTCTTGCCAGCCTATAGAGAGTGGGCTGATTGCCCTTCTGCCAGTCCGACAACACGATCTCCCTGGCCCGGTGGTGCCGGGCAACTTGGCGCAACCGGAGTATATCATCACGAGACGGCCATATAGCGGAGCCGCCCTTGATCTGAAGCAGGACAATCTCGAATAGATCTCCTCGCTTGAGGTCTGCACCAGGCGTGCGATGGTCCTTACGTATGGCGAGCAGATCAACGATGCCTCTCGACTCACGGCCGCCCGGGCCAGAGAACTCGACCAGTTGCCAAGCAGTCCTGCTCTTGGTCCATGTCACAAGCCACTTGGTCATCGTCGTCGCCCACTTGGCTGTCTCTGCCGCCTTACGGGTCGGCGATCGTGTGTCTGCCATGAGTTCCCATCTGTCTCGGGGTCGGTGCCTAATGCTTCTCCCTCTCTGAGGGAAGTATACCAGAAAACACCGGTCAAATTTCGGTCTGCCTACTGCAACTGACACCTTTGGGCTCAGGAGGAGTGCGTAATAGCATCCTACCCAACGATGGAATGCACCCTCATGTGTTGCTTGTCCAGCACCTTGTGGATATCAGTAAGCGGCGACCTTGTCGAACGCCTGCTCGATGGCCTCCCTGAGTGCCTCAGGCCGCGTCTCAGCGTATCTGCGGGTCATGCCTATGTCCCGATGCCCGAGGATCACCTGCACGCGGTCCAGCGCCACCCCATGGTCCAGAAGAGTCGTGGCGCATGTGTCGCGCAGCCGGTGCTGCAACCGGTGTCGGCGTCCTTCTTCGATGCCTGCGCGGATCGCGGCACGGTCGAGGACCTGACGGATGTCCCCAAACTCGCCGTAGACACGCAGATCCACCACACCAGACCGGCGTTCCCCCTGCCACACCTGATGGCGTTTCTGCAGGATCTCGATGGCATCGCCACGCAAGATCTGTCAATCGGGTGTTCTCCTATCTCTCTATCAATCACGCAGATGCCCGAATATCTGCAGGACTCGGAATACTGGATTGCGCGCGTCATGGGTTTCGGAGCGCGCGAGTTCTTGCAGATGCTCGACGCGCGCCTTGTAGTCGCCGTTGATCACGAGTTCGAGCCCCTCGACATCTGCAAGGTTGGTCGTGACATAGCCGCGCGGCACAACGGGTGACCAGAACTGGAAGCGGATCGTATCGAACATCCCGAAATGCTCCGCCGCATAGGCTCTTTGGCGCTCGTGCTTTTTGATGATGCGCGCAACGGTCTCTCGATTGCTCTTGTAGAGCAATCCTCGGATGTGAGTCGTAACCTCGCAGAGGAATGCCGTTCGAGTCTTGAAGTTCACTCCAATTACGTCCAGCTCTCCTAAGCCCTTTAGGCCTCCACCTGGCGGTCGCACGTTGTAGTCGACGACGTCACAGGCCTCGACAAGCTGCAGATGTGCCCCGACAAGGTACTCGCCGACGTCTGTTAGCATGATTCCTCGTTGCGCTCTGGGAGAATGAGAGACGGCCAGTGTTGTAGCCGCTGAGGTGCCAGCAGTCTATGTTGTTCTCAAGAGCCACTGGGGCGTCCCTGTTTGGATCATTGTCACGTTGCCTGATCAAACCTCTTGTCCAGCATCGGCGAGCCCTGGCGTTGTCCAGTAAGTCCGCAGGCCACGCCGGCGGCCTGCTGAGGGACTACAAGAAGGATCTCGACGTATTCCAGAGGATCGGTATGATGCCTGGCGACATCATGAATGCACGTGAGCTGCTGATGCTGATCTACAAGAGGGTCACATCCACCACCGAGGTCTGTGGCTATGGCACCGGCGAGGCTACCTCGAACGAGTGGAGTGTCTGCAGCGGCCCCACGGAGAATGCGGGCTACGCGAAAGCCCGTGAGACAGTGGTCTTCAGCGCCGACACTGAGCGGTGAAGCCCGCTCCCAGAATGCCACTGTGTGACGCCGTCAGAGGAGGACCCAATGCCTGACTGTGCCATCCACAGGCGTACGGTGGACATCGGCTGCCGAATGTGCCTGGCAATGACAATCGCACTGTCCACCCTGGCCGGTGCCGAGGTTGTGGTGCAGGGCTTCGATGATGCTGCGATTCAGGCCGCCGTCTACCAGGCCGCCGCGGGTGACACGGTTCGACTGCCGGCGGGAGAATACAACTTCAGCAGAACGGTGACAGTTGATCGCCCTCTCGCCCTGGTCGGTGCGGGACGGCTGCTCGACGTCGGTGTCATCGAGTCTGGCGAGCCGAACGATCCGCCGCATTGGAGCCCGGCGCCATCGGTCTGCCGCACGGACGATGTCGATCTCACGCTCTTCGAGGTCGCCAGCAGTGGCGTTTCCTTTCAGCAAATCAAACTGGCCGGTGTGGTCACCCACAGTGAGGGCACGTCCGTTGGCATCCGCATTGCCGAACACGATGGGCTCACCGTCGCCGGCTGCGAGCTCACCCGCTTCCGCATTGCCGTCGGCCTGTCGAACTCGGTGAGGGCTATCGTCACGGGGAGCTACCTGCACGAGAACTACCGCGATGGCTGGGG
>DPVW01000426.1:3219-6771 GCA_003529325.1 Candidatus Latescibacterota bacterium
TCCAACAGCCCCGATACGCGCTTCGTCGTAGCCGACAACTACTTCCACGACAACGACCTGTCCCAGTGGCAGGCCGCCGTCGACACCCACCCTCAGGGTGGTTACGCCTTGCGGGCTGTGATCCGCGACAACCACTTTGAGCGCACTCGCCCCATGGCCTTCTCCAGCGGCAGCCTGGAGATCACCGGTAACTACTTCGATGCCGGTTGCGGCGACTACGACGTGGGAGGCTACTCCCGCATGGTGGACCTGGCCGCCCCCATCCACAATGGCAACTTCGTCTCGCACGCCATGCTGCACGACATCTACCTGAGCGACAACGTCAACCACTCCAGCCCTCGCCGCCGCTTGCTGTGGGTGAGTGACTACGACCTGGATGGCGAAACACGCTTCGTCGCCTACAACCTGTTCGTGAATGGCCGGCTCTTCACCCGCAACAGCGATCTGAATCCAGCACCACGGCACGCCGAGCCAGGATCGGCCCCGAGCCCCTTCGTGGGGCACATGTATGTCACCCTCCCGGAGACCGATGACCGTGTCGACACCCTGGTGGCCGGTGCCTGGTATGACCTCCACGTCCTAGCCGTGGACCCGCAGGGCGCCGAAGACATCGCCGAGATTGGGGCTCAGTTGGTGCGCCGGGCCACTCTGGGCGACCCGGCCTCCGGGCGACTCCAGCGCCATGGGCTCGCCGTGCGAGACAACTACCATCTCCGTGCCACGCCGGACTCGGTGTTCTCTCGGGAGCTGGAGTCTTCACCGCGGTGGCGGGACGTCTCGCTGGTGCAGGGTGCCTACGTCGATGGGGCGGTCACTTCCTGGCGGCCCAGCGGCAGTCACCGCATCCATCTGACGGCACGGGTGAGAGTGTCGGAGCGAGCCGTGGCCGGCACCTGGCACCTGTATGGCCACACCCGGGACCGCGACGGGAACATGCCGATCTCCGTCTGGCATGAGCAGCAGGAAGGCTGGCCCGTCCACATCGAGAGCGACATCAGGACATCGGTGTTGGAGTCTGACCCGGGTCACGGGGGCACGCCCACCGAGGCCCGGCTCGGACTCAACTATCCGAACCCCTTCAACCCGGTCACGACCATCACCTTCGCTCTGGGAGCGCCTCAGCGTATCGACCTGGCCATCTATGCCGTGGACGGCCAGCGCGTCGCCACGGTTCGCGAAGGCCTCACCTCCGCCGGTCGGCACACCGTAACCTGGGATGGATCGGGACGGGCATCCGGCGTATATCTGTGCCGGCTGACCGGCCAGGGAGACCTCGCGCAGACACAGAAGATGGTTCTGCTGAAATAGCGCGTGAGAACGCCAAAGGGAGCCCTGGTGAGGGGGCCAGTTGCGCCCAGGCTGGGAATGTAGGCGGGCATAGCATGGATAAAAGCATCCGGCTGCGTGTGGATGCCCGGTTTGGGCGGCATCTCGACACGTCCTTCGCCCTTCTCGCGAAACATGCGTTCCACCGCCTCAATGATGACCGGCATCGACAGGTCGACGGTGACGACGTCCTCTCGACTCAGATAGAGTACGGAGTCCGTTTCTGCTGGGGGCATCGTGCTCACGGTATGCTCTTTCTGAACCTCAACGTGCCAACATCATGCGTCCTGTCAGCTCCCGCACGTCGACTGCGACATCACCAAAGCGCAGCCGGTAGGTGTACACTCCGGAGGCTACGGGCTGCCCGGCGCCGTCCAATCCGTCCCAAACCCAAACCACTGTTCCGGGCGCGGGACTTCGTTGCTGCCACACGCGCACACGCTGACCGAGAATATCAAAGATCGAGATCTCAACCTGCCCGGCTGCAGGAACTTCGGCCTGGAGGCGAGTACTTCCGTTGAAGGGATTTGGATAGTTCTGCTGCAGACGCAGGCCACCGGGTGCAGGTGTGTCGCCGGCCACCAATGTTGCCGGGCCCCGGCGTCCGATCTTTTCCTGCAGCAATCCCCAGGGTTCGCGTCGACGGCTTTCATAGCCCAAAGCCCACATGCCGACGCCACGTAGTCCTCTATCGAGGGCGAGGTCGAATTTCATGCCCAGGCTGGCGACGTCGTCGTACCAGACCTGCACCCACTGGTCGCCATCCTGGTAGCGATACCAGGGTGTGTCCGACACGCTATCCCACTGGCTGTCGTGTGTTGTGGCGCCGAGGAAGGTGGCCCAGATCTGCGGATAGCGCACGAATGCCATCGTCGAGGAACGCGCATCCGGTCCGGTCGTCGTCCACTCGCAACCATAATATGGGATGCCAAGAACCAGCTTTTCGGGGGATTCTCGTGTCACCTCACCATAGTCACCATCGATGGTGGTGGTGATGTTCCGGCTGCCCCCGTGCAGCGGCGATGTCGGCCCGGCCCGGTCGCTCCAACTGCCGGTGAAGGCGTAACCCATGACGAACAGATAGTCGCAGCTGGCAGCGAGACCGGGGAAGTCCCAGCGCCCTGCCCAGTCGACGGGGGGTGCCGCAAAGCTCACTTCGCAGCCGGGGATTTCGGCATGCAGGTAGTGCGTAAGCTGTGCCATAAAGTCGTTGATCGACGAGGGCCAGCCATTGGCGCCGGGTCCCTCGAAATCGATGTTGACACCATCGGCGTTGCCCACCAGCAGCTGGTCGCGGATCTCGCCGAAGAATCGCTGACGATGAGTTTCGTCTGTGATCAGTTCCAGGACCTGACTGTCGCCGAACAAGGTGGCTGTGAGAATCACGCGCACGCCGTGGGCGTGGGCGCTGTCGACGAGTGCCGTCCAGGGCCAGCCGCGGTCGTTGCTGATACGGCCCTCGGGAGTCACCTCCACTGAGAACGCCGCAATGTGGGTCAGCAGACTGAAGTCGAGTTGCTGGTAGTAGGTCTGATCGATCCAGTATGGCAGGAATCCGAAGACCACGGGCGCTGCTGATGCAGTTTTAGACGCTGCTGGCAACGGCAGCGATGGTCGCGTGCCGTCACCGACGAGGTCAGCGAGCACTGGATGATCACGGTGGGCTTCGAGGTCAGCCGCATGGGGGCCGCGCCACGCCTGGGTGTCGCTGGCGAAGGCAGGCAATGTGCAGGCCAGCGACGTCGCGAATATGGTCACCCAGCGGCGAAAGGAAGAGATCCTCATGTGCCTGAATGTACGATCTTCGACAAAGTGACCAACGGCCCCCACCGGTCTCCTACCAATCTCCGCGCCAGCGCCCCTTCCAGTACATCTCCAACCAGTTCGTCGTCTTGTAGCAGTACATCGCCCTGTCCCGCCAGTCCAGGGGAGGGCCGTATCGATAGCCGGGCCAGCGGTAGAGGAAACTCCCCACGTCCTGGGCCATCAGTTGCTCCAGCACGCCGCCACGCAGGGCATCGTCGTGGGGCGCCAACCAAATCCACGCATGGTACGGCACGTCGTAGAGCGTTGCCGACGAGAGTGATCCGCCTTCGGTGACTGCCGCGACCTGGTACCTCAGGCCCTCGAGAAACAGTGACCGCGGCTCGGCACCACTCTCGAGCAGGGCGCCGAATTGATAGAACCAACGATGCAGGCAGCACCCGCCCCTGAGCCTGAGCCTTC
>DPVW01000217.1 GCA_003529325.1 Candidatus Latescibacterota bacterium
CCTGCTCGACGCTGGCGAAGCGGATCGGGGCACTCGTCCCGACATCGTCGGTATGGGTCTGGTTGGCGATGCGAATCTTTATGCCAACGACGGTGGTGTCAGCACGGTCTACTACGGTCCCGAGCACGAGACCGCACACTCCGATGTGGAACGTGTGTCCGCCAAACGTCTCGCCCACTGTGCTCGTGTATATGCGATGGCGGCGGCAGGTTTCTGCGGCATCGCCGACGGAAAATCGTAGACTCGATCTCTTTCTGACTCTTCTCAAGCTGTAGCCTCCACGAAATCATTGAGTTGCATGGCCTCACGAAGCGTTCTGTGGCGCCGGCACACCTCTTGCTTCTCTCGAGCGAAAGGCTCGCAGATAAGTGGCCTATACCCAATGAAGGAGGACAGATGCTAAGTCGTGGCTTTGACCGGGAGACGATTGAACGGGTCGCACGGATCTATAAGAGCAACCAGGATGCGAGCATGGCTCTGGGCATCACGCTGCGCAGCTTCGGCCGGCTATGCAATAAATACGATGTAGAAACTCCGTACGTGAAACGCCTGCGACGGGCCCATGCCGCCCAGTCCCAGGCTGCATGATCAGGATGGAGAGGCGCGGGCCTCTGTCGTTCTGGCGTGTACCGCCGACCCGTTGGCGGATGCGGCCTTCAAGACCATCTGACTAGACCCCATGTGTAATAAATAAACCGTGTAAAAACAATAATTTATGAATAATAAACGTGTGCCGTTACGTCCATGGCATGGCCCTTGCGTTACCCCTCTCAAGAATCCCACGTCTTTCCAAAGGAGCAAGGTGACATGGTCAAAACAACATTATCCCGGATCTCAGATATCGTTCGCTCGAACGTCAACGAGTTGCTCGACCAGCTGGAGGATCCCGAGAAGATGGTGCGGCAGATGGTGCGTGACATGGAGGTCGAAGTGGATCGTGTCACCGGTGCAGTAGGCACCGCCGTCGCTGGCGTCCGTCGTCTGCAGAAGGAGCAGGAGAACCAGAAACTGCGCAGCGAGCAGTTGCAGTCCAGGGCTCGTCAGGCGTTGGAAGGTGGCGAGGAGGAACTGGCGCGGCAGATTCTCGGACGACGTGTCATGATCGATGCCGCAGCCGATGATCTCGTGTCGGCTCTGACCGAGGGCAATCAGACTGTCGAGCGTCTGAAGGCACAGTTGGCGACACTGCGAGTTGATCTGGACGACGCCCGCCGCCGTCAGGCAAGTCTGATCGCGCGGATCCGGGCAAGCAAAGATATGGCAGGCAAGGCCACGTCGACCGGCCCAACGGAGGAATCCAACGATCCCTTCCACTACATTCGGCAACTGGAGCACCGACTCGAGCACAACCGGAGCGAATTCGACAGACTTCGGCAGCGTCTCGAGTTGTCGGATCTCGCCCAGGAAGCGACCGCCGAAGCCCGCAGCGAGTTGGGCGAGGATGCCGTGCTGGGCAAGCGTTTCGCCGATCTCGATGTGCGCCAACGTGTCGACGAGGAGCTGGCTGCACTTCGTAACCCGGATTCCAATCCGGCGGCAAAGTCATGAACGAGCAAGTCTCTGAGCGCTCGCGGCTCGCCGCGGCGTTGATGGCATTCTTTTTTGGGTGGCTTGGTGTGCACCGGTTCTATGTTGGTAAGACGGGCACCGCCATCCTGATGGTTCTCACCTTCGGCGGCTTCGGCATCTGGGCGACGATCGACTTGATCATGATCCTTGCCGGCGCTTTCACCGACGATACGGGGCGCCCCCTTCGTCGTTGGGCGGACGAACAGGTGCTGGCGCCTCGTGCTAGCAACAACGACCTGGACGGGCGCATGGACCGCATTGACCGCCAACTCACCGACCTGCAGGGTGTCCTCATCGATATGACCGACATGGTGGCACCGCCGACCACCTGCACGTCTCCTTGCCTGGGCCAGCAGTCAATCTGACGACAGGCATTTAACCGTTCTGCGCCACCCACTGCTGCAACCAGTCGGGCCAGTTGATCGTCATGCCATTACAGCCGGTGGCGACACCCCGCTCCATGTCCTGTCGTGACTGGATGCCCCAGCAACGCACCTCCAGGCCGGCGTCGTGGGCGGTGTTAACCCAATCTCTGGTAATGATATTCACATAAAGTGACACCCCGTCGTGTCCCTGTTGTGCCGCCCGGACGATGGCCTGTCCTGTATCGAGTTTTGGCGACACGAGGAGGGTGGTGCGTACACCAGGTGCATCAGCCTTTGCCGCAAGTAGCTCCGCCTCGCAGTCGAAGCCGGACAAGAGTACGTCCGCCGCGCGGCCGCAGTGTTGGATGACGGCTGCCGTCGCTGCGCCGATGCCGGCAGTGCGGTCTTTCAACTCCACGTGAAAGGTCAGTCGGTCCTGGAAGGCGCCGAACAACTCAGTCAGCGTCATAAGTCGCTCGCCGACAAACTGAGCACCCATCCAGCCGCCGGCATCGAGTTGACGTAAGACGGCCAGCGAATGGTCACCGGGTGCCCCGCTGCCATCCGTCGTCCGTTCGAGAGTGTGGTCGTGGAGCAGCACCAGTTCACCATCCTGGGTGAAGTGGACATCGGTTTCGATCTCGGTGATGCCCATTTCGACGGCCTTGTGGAAGGCGGCCATGGTGTTTTCCGGTGCATATCCGGAGGCGCCGCGATGGGCGATGATTCGAAAGGGATCGGGCAGCATGGGGCTCCTCATTCACTGGAAGGAAGGGGGGTGCTTCGGTAACTTTATTGGCAGCTCGCAGATCCGCCAAACAAGAAAGAGACCGATGGCTAAAAAGAAGACACTGCGCTACGCCTTCATCGGCGCCGGTGGCATCGCCGGGGCGCATATGCGCTATCTGAAGGACATGGAAGATGTCGAGATGGTCGCCATGGCTGACATCTCCAAACCAGGCATGGAAGCCAAGGCACAGCAGTTCGGCATCGATGGAATCTACACCGACTACCACAAGATGCTGGCCGAAGTCAAGCCTGACGCCGTCAGTGTCTGCACGCCAAATGGTGCGCACGCCGAGGCCTCCATCGCTGCCAGTACTGCGGGTGCCCACGTGCTGGTGGAGAAGCCCATGGCGATGAATGCGACGGAAGCTAAAAAGATGATCAGCGTCGCCACGAAGAAGCGTCGCAAACTCGTCATCGGATTCCAATATCGTTATGACCCGAAAACGACCTTCATCAAAGAGGCTGTCGATTCGGGACGCATGGGCAAGGTCGTCTATGCCCGCATCCAGGCGTTGCGGCGTCGTGGCATCCCCAACTGGGGTGTCTTTGGTCGCAAAGATCTTCAGGGAGGTGGGCCGTTGATTGACATCGGCGTTCACGCTCTCGAGATGACACACTTTGCGATGGGATCACCGAAACCGGTTGCCGCCAGCGGCAGCACATTCACCTATCTCGGGGATCGCAAATCCAATGTCGCATCACAGTGGCCGAATTGGGATCACAAAAATTACACCGTAGAGGACCTGGCCATCGGTCAGATCCGCTTCGACAATGGTGCCATACTCGCCATCGAGGCATCGTTTGCCGCCCATATCGAAAAGGACGTGTGGAACTTTACGGTCATGGGGGAGAAGGCTGGGGCCAATTGGGACCCGCCGGCACTCTATTCAGATGATGGCGGCTACATGATGAACAGCCAACCGAATTGGTTGCCTTCCGGCCCGGCGGCGGATATTTTCGCTGCCAAGATGCGCAACTTCGTCGAGCACTGCCTTTACGACAAACCGACGTTGGCGCCTGCCGAACATGGCCTGATGGTGCAAAAGATGCTCGATGGCATCTATGCGTCCGCCGCAAAGGGTGCCGAAGTCAAGATCCGCTGACAGGTCGTCGACGGGTCGCGCGAGAAGCAGTCCCCAATCAGGAGTGCATGTGCCGTACACATCCATAGGCCTGGCCGCTGTCTGTCTAAGTATTTCTGTCACGCCCCCCGCTGCAGCACAACTCGTGCACGTCTGGGATCTTGGCGAGGTGGCTCAGCCGGGACAACTGACAGTTTACAACCCCGATCAAAATGATGCTGAGTTTGGTACGCCGGTTCGCTCTGGCGACCTCAAACGGCGACGGCTTCGATGACTATGTGATCTCCGCCATGGCTGGAGATGGCCAGGACAACAATCGAGCCAATGCTGGCGAACCCGTTCTCTCTCGAAAGGGCAGGGAGGGTGGAGTTGTCGCTCTTCGACCTGACAGGCCAAAGAGTGGCGACGCCGGCGTCGGGTCCATTTCCGGCGGGAGGGCATACCGTGCGCTGGGACGGCACCCACGCCAATGGCAGACAGGTTGCCACCGGTTTGTATCTGGTTCGCTTGAGGGTGGCAGATCGACGATTGAGCACTCGTCTCGTGTTGCTGCAGTAACTGAGCCAGAAACCTGCTGCTGGGCGGCGGCAAGCATGGCGCAGATCGTTATGCGTCCTGACATCATGCACGGGCACCCCATCGTGCCAACGGCTTTTACAATTACGATTGAGGGCGACCTGGTCGCCTGGAATAGTCGGCTCTGCCGAGTATTTCTGGAGCTGTCGAGTGGCGTCCCGGTTTGCCGGGGCGCCACTTGTTTCCTTAGATGCCTTGTTCGCCACACCATCGACACCTTCCGCAGGGGGGTTTACGCGCTTTGAACTTCATCTGGATCGACTGGGTCACCGTCATCGCTTTCCTGGTACTAACCACGGGGATAGCAATGGCGACACGACGCCTCATCAGCGATTACGACTCATTCCTGCTGGCAGGTAGGACCCTCAAGCTGTATCTGGCCA
>DPVW01000070.1 GCA_003529325.1 Candidatus Latescibacterota bacterium
TGGAATACGCCACAGAAACGCTGGAGGTGGGGGCGCAGGATCAGGTCATCATCGAGGTCTTCGATGGCACCGAAGAGGATGACGAGATTCGCATTGACGGACACCACCTGTTTTTGGTGGTCACCGAGGCGGGCATCGACGTGGCGCAGCTGCTCTATATCGACAACCTTGGCAGCTCGACCTATGTCGGTCATACGGCAGGGGATGAACGTCACGTTGTGCAATTACAGGTACCTGAAGGCAATGTCGCCCTGCGAGGCCACTCGGGACAGATTTCGCGCAGCAGCGCAACGCGGTTGTTCACCAACGTCCCCCTGCCACCTGGCCGTTCACAAGTTGCTTTCACGATCCAGCTTAGAGGGGAGGAGTTTGACGGCGCCTATGAGCACCAAATCCTCTACCCGACGAGTCGGCTGGAGTTGTTTCTGCAACCCAGCGATATCGAACTGCCGGCGGCGCTGTTTCAGGATCTCGGCCAGATGCAACTGCACGACCAGGAGTATCGACACTACCGGGTGCAGAGTCTGGACATCGGTCGAAGGGTGTCGATCCCATTGCCCTTCTCGCTGCCACTACGCTGGTCTCTGAAGTGGGTGATGCTGGTCTTCGTCGTTGCCATGGTTGCTGCGGCGACCGCTCTTGTACGCCCGGCTCCTGTACTGGTCACGGAGAAGCAGGACGAAGAACGTCAGCTTCTGCTGGAAAAGTTGGCCGCCCTGGACGACCGTCTGGCCACCGCCACAGGCACGGAGGCAGAGCAGCTACGGCAACAGCGGCAGACACACAAGGCGCGGCTCACCCTGCTCTATCGTCAATTTGACGAGGACAGCAGAGGATAAGGCGGGCAACCATTGCAGCTGTGTGTCGACAACGTACACAAGCGTTTCGGTAGCACGGTAGCGCTTGCGGGCGTAGATCTAGATGTCGGTGCTGACACGCACCTGTTGCTGGCCGGCGCCAACGGCGCTGGCAAGACAACTCTGTTACGTCTGCTGGCAGGCCTGACCGGGCCCAGCGATGGCCGGGTGACGATCGGTGGTGAGGATCCGCGACGCTCCACCGAACAACGTTGGCGGCTGGGACTGCTGTCGCATCAGACGCTGCTTTACGATGATCTCTCGGCGGCGGAAAATCTGCGCTTCTTCGCCGGCCTCTACGGGCTTGGCGCCGACATCGTCGGACCGGCATTGGCCGACGTCGATCTCACCGACCAAGCCTCGGCACGCGTCGGGGGTTTCTCACGCGGCATGAAACAGCGGCTGGCATTGGCACGCGCCACGCTTCATGCGCCAGAGGTCCTGCTCCTCGACGAGCCCTTTACGGGACTCGACCGGCGTTCGGCTGGGACCCTGTCGACACGCCTGTTGGTGCGCACACGGGAGACGGGGGTTTCCTCTTTACTGGTGACACACAACGTTGTCGAGGCAGCACAGTTCGTCAACCGGGTCGTGGTTCTGCGAGGCGGACGAATCGTCTGCGACGAACCCTGGAACACCGACGACGGGGAACGATTGCAGGCGCTGTGTGACCACCATCAGGAGCTCGCCGTCCATGAATGATGTGCCGGGAATCTGGACGCACGCGCGGCTCCTGTTGCGCAAGGACCTGATGACGGAGTGGCGCACCAAGGAACGGTTGAGTCCCATGGTGTTTTTCGTCCTCCTCGTCCTGCTGGTTTACAACTTCGCCTTTGAACTGGGTGGCGCGGCGTTGTGGGAGATTGGCCCTGGCGTGTTGTGGTCCTCTTTTGTCTTCGCCAGCCTTTTTGGCCTGCAGCGCACCTTCGCCGCAGAAAGCACCAACGACTGTCTCGATGCCCTGCTGGCGGCGCCGGTGGAAAGGGGCGCCCTCTACCTGGCCAAGATGATGGGCAATGTGCTGTTCCTTGTCGGTGTGCAGTTGCTGACCTTGCCGCTATTCGGGCTGTTCTTTAACCTCACCCCGGGGCTGTATCTATTGCCACTGCTCGTCGTCTTTCTACTCGGTTCGGCAAGTGTCGCGTCGATCGGTACCTTGTTCGCCGCCATGGCCAGTCATTCGCGACTTCGTGAGTTTCTGTTGCCCCTACTGGTATTACCGGTGTTGATTCCGGCGCTCATCTCCTGCGTCGCCGCCACGGGCGTCATCCTGGCGGCTGGCATACCGGGACGGGCGGTACAGTTCTGGCCGGAGGAGTTGACCTTGCACGTCGGCATGCTCGCTTTGTTCGCTGTGGTTTTTTCGACGCTCGCCTGGATGCTGTTCGATTTCGTCATCGAAGAGTGACCTTTGCCCATGACACGAATCCTTGCCGTCATCCTCTCTCTTGCCATGCTGGCCGCCGTGGGCGCCGTATTTCTCCATGCCCCCACCGAGGTCCAGATGGGTGATGTGCAGCGCATCTTCTATTTCCACGTGTCCTCGGCGTTGTCTGCGGCAGCCTGCTACTTCCTGGTTTTTCTCGGCAGCGTGCTGTACTTGCGTACCCGCAAGGATCGTTGGGACCGCTTTGCCGGCGTCAGCGCGGAACTCGGTGTGCTGTTCTCCGCATTTGTGCTTTTCAGTGGACCCCTCTGGGCAAGACCGATCTGGGGCGTGTTCTGGCGCTGGGAGCCACGACTCACAACCATGTTGATCACCTTCGCGCTCTACGTCGCATACCTGATGGTGCGCTCGTACGGTGATCCCGGCGAACGCACGCAAAGGTTTGCCGCCGTCGTCGGCATCGTCGCTTTCGTCAACGTGCCACTGGTCCATTATTCCATCAACATGTGGGCGGCAGACCAGCAGTTGCATCCGCCGAAGGTCGAGTTGGACCCGGCGATGCAGCAGACCAAACTGATCTGTTATCTGGCCTTTGGCTGCCTGGTTACATTGTTGATGCGGCTGCGCCTCAACCAGGAACGCCAGGCGGCGCGACTGCAGGCACTGGCAACAACCACTCACCAGTAGGGGAGAAAAGTCGAACGTGGATACGGGTCTCACCTATCTTGCTATCGCTTACGGCGGCTTCTTCATCGCACTGGCTGGCTACCTGTTCCGCATCGTACGTCGTGATGGCGAGTTGCAGGCCAGCGTCGATGCCCTGGAAGCTCGAGCCGGCGACAACACCCCTGGCAAATGACTGCTGTTGTCACGGGTTCCTGCAACGCTATATTCACACCTCCTTTCGCGCTGCAGGGAGTTCGGTAACGATGGTTGAAATGGAAGTCCAGCGGGTGCAGGTATCGTCGCGAGCCTATCATCGTGTCGTGCTGCACGCCAAGGAGGGCGAGGCGACTCTGCACATCGTTATCGGCCCAGCCGAAGCACGTGCGATCTCGATGGCCCACCGGGGACAGAAGCCGACGCGGCCCCTCAGCTACGATATGGCGCGAGCCCTGCTGGATGAAGCGGGTGCGCGTATCGAACAAGTCGCCATCATCGATCTGCAGGACGGCATCTATTACGCCGAGATCCGACTGCTGGATGAAGACGGTCGGAAGAGGGTCGTCGATTCGAGACCGAGTGACGCCATCGCCCTTGCGCTGCGCAGCGGCGCGCCGATCTTTGCCGACGAAGCGGTATTGGGAGACGAGGACGAGGATTGGGATGAGGAGGTCGAATTGGACGATCTGCCCGACTTGAACCCACAGCAGGAGCCACCCATCGGTTCGGTGACCCTTGACGAACTGCTGGCTGATTCCGAGCATTCACAGACGGAACGCGAGGAACTCGAAAAGCGCTTGCGCCAGGCCGTAGCGGAAGAGGCCTACGAAGAGGCCGCACGCCTGCGCGATCGCCTCTCGCATATAGCCAAAGAGTAAGACCCGAACGATGGCGCGATTGTCATGACCGAGAACCGCAGCACAGCGCGGAAACGCAGGGCCCTGGTGGAAATGACGGTGGTCAAGGTGAGTCCGTACCTGCGCGCCGAGAAACCGCTGATGTGGCTGTGCGAAAAAGAGGCCGAAGAGCCGCGCCTGTTGCCCATTGCCGTGGGAGAATTCGAGGCGGCGGCAATCCAGATGAAGTTGAGTGGCGAACGTCCATTGAGACCGATCTCTTACGACCTGTTCGCCTCCTTCCTCGAGGAACTATCGATGCCCGTGCGTCGTGTCGTCATCCATTCCGTCGAGGGTCAGGTGTTTCATGCCGTCGCCGTCGTCGAACGCGAAGGCCGCTTGCGTGAGATCGACTGTCGACCTTCCGATGGTGTCGCCCTTGGTCTGCGCACGGATGCACCGATTTTCATCAGCAGGGAACTGCTCGACATGGCGGGCATCTCCACCGCCCCAGACAGTGCCGACCTGGATCGCACGATCTGCCGGTTCTACGAGTTGGAGCCGCAGATTCTCGGCGACAATGCAGCTGACGATGCCGCCCGAGCTGACGCCTTCGATGCAAATGAAGAGCTCCCTGCACCCGTCGTCGCCGAACCTCGAGACGAGTTGACCGACCTTCGGCATCGCCTCGAGCAAGCCGTCATCTGTGAGGAGTATGAAGAGGCGGCTCTGCTACGGGACGAGATCGAACGCGTCAAAAGCGCGCAAGCCTGATCCGGCATCCTATCGTGTCGACACGCCGCCTGCTCGCCGCGCCTCTTGTGGCGCTGCTTTTGTTGTCATGCGCTGACGAAGATTCCCGCCTTTCCACTCCGGCAACAACCTTCGGCACCTATCGCCGTGCCCTGGCTGATGGTGACGGCGAGACCGCTTGGTTCTGTCTGAGTAGCGGTTATCGACGACTTGAATACAACGATGATCCCCAGTTGCTGAAGGCACATCTGGAGCGTGAAGGGGGGGCCCTGGGACGCCGGGTCGCCCGTCTGGAGATTGGCCAGGAGACGGAGATCAACGAACGACTCGCCTTTCTCCAGTTTGATCCAACCACGGTCGATCCGTCGCGCACCCCGTTTTACTACTTTCTGCACGAGCAGGATGGCTGGAAGATTACGACGCATCTGGACAGTCTGTTTCGAGGCGAACTGGAGGGTGCCATCGAGCGTGGCGAGTTCCGCCTGCCTGTGGTGACACGGTGACTGTGGTGGAGGAGTCTGCCCAACGACCGATACTACTAGGGTGAACAACTTCGTCCAACGATTCGTCCGTTCCCTTGGCTTGTCGCTCGCGCCTACGCTTGCACGGGTTGTGCCTGCTGCTGGCGCTGACCACAATCGGCTGTGGTCTGCGGACGATTCCGCCGCTCCGCCATATTCCCATCATCGGTGCGGAGCGGGTGACGACGACGACAGATGTGTTGGTGCGAGCCTTGCATGATCGAGATGTTTCGGTACGCGCCGAAGCGGTGGAATTGCCCGGTTTACTGGCGACCTCGCCAAATGATGGCACCCGCAAAAAAGTCGCCGCCGTCCTAGGGTGGGCCCTTGAAGACGGTGACCCGGGGCTGCGCCTGCAAGCGATGGAGGAGTTGGGCCGCATTGAGGCAAAATACGCCAACAAATATCTGAATCTTGCCCTGAAGGACCCGAACCCCTTCGTCCGTGGCAAGGTCCT
>DPVW01000477.1:0-18957 GCA_003529325.1 Candidatus Latescibacterota bacterium
GTGCGCCATCCCTCCAAGCTGGTCTCCATCGGCGATATGGTGGAGGTCATGGTCCTCAAGCTCGACGTCGAGAACCAGAAGATCTCCCTGGGTATGAAACAGACCGACCCCGATCCGTGGGAGACCCTCGACAATCGGTACCCGAGCACGACACGACTCGAAGGCACGGTGAAGAGCCTGACCAACTTCGGTGCCTTTGTCGAGATCGAAGAGGGCATCGATGGTCTGGTGCACATCTCGGACATGTCCTGGACCCGGCGCATTCGCCAGGCGAGCGAGATGTTCAAGAAGGGGGATGTCATCCCCGTAGTCGTCACCGATATCGACCAGAAGCGGCGGCGGATCTCTCTGAGCCACAAGCTGTCCTTCGAAAACCCCTGGCCGCAACTGGCCGAAACCTACGCTGTGGGCACCGAAACCCGCGGCAAGGTCTCTCGACTGCTGGAGCGCGGTGTCGTCGTCAACCTCGAAAATGACGTCGATGGTTTCGTCCCACTGTCGCAACTTGGTATCGACGATCTGGAGAACCCGCGGCAGAGCTTCGACCTCGAGCACGAGGTGCCACTGAAGGTCGTCGAGTTCGACGAGGAGCAGAAGAAGCTCGTGCTCAGTGTCATCGAGTATCTGCGCGACAAGGATCAACAGGAGGTGGACGAATACGTCGCCGCCCATCCGATCCGCGAGATCGTCGAGGAGCCCGAGGGTGAAGAGGAAGAGGAAGCCGATCGCGACGAAGAGATGGAAAGCTGGGGCTAGCAGTCCAATCCCGGTAAGATTGTAGCACGACGAGCGCAGCCGGTCTTCGGACCGGCTGCGCTCTTTTCGTACATTCACCCACTGTCAGTCCACTCCCGCCCCCCCACCTGCGGACCCAGTCGAATGGCCGACGCCAAGCTGTCCCCGGCGATGGAACAGTACATGCGCTTCAAGCGTGAGCATGACGATGCCATCCTGTTCTTCCGCATGGGCGACTTCTACGAGATGTTCTTCGACGACGCTCGCGAGGCGTCACGGCTGCTCGGTCTGACCCTGACCTCCCGCAACCACGGCAAGACCTCTGGTGACATCCCACTCGCAGGCGTGCCGCACCATGCCATGGAGGGATATGTGGCCCGCCTCATCGGGATGGGACGTAAGGTCGCCATCTGCGAGCAGGTTGAGGATCCAAAGAAGGCCAAAGGCATCGTCAAACGGGATGTCGTCGAGGTCGTGTCCCCCGGCACTGCCTTGTCCGATTCGATGCTCGATGGTCAACGCAACAACTTCACTGCAAGTATCTGTGTCGTTGGCGACACCGCCGGTATCGCCTGGATCGATCTGTCCACCGGTGACTTCTCTATCGACGAGGTCCCCCGTGCCGAATTGGCCGATGAACTGGAACGCACGGCACCGGCGGAATTGCTCGTCAGCGAGGGCTTCGCCGAGTCCGACCTGACACCTCTGGTCAGCATACTGCCCGGAGTCGCCCACACCCGCATCGATGATTGGCACTTTGAACACGACGCCGCTCGACGGGTGCTGCTGGAGCAGTTCCACGTGCGCTCGCTGAAGGGTTTTGACTGCGACGATCTCGACGCCGGCGTCCGCGCGGCAGGAGCTGCCGTCGCCTATCTGCAGGACAACCAGCGCTCTGCTGTCACCCATATCCACCGGCTGCGCCGACGTCGTCGAGATGATTGTCTGCTCCTCGACGCCACTGCACAACGCAACCTTGACCTGCTCGTCAATCAACATGATGGTGGCCGCGAGGGCACACTGCTCGCCGTTATCGACCGAACCCGGACCACCATGGGTGCCCGCCTCCTGCGTCAATGGATGCTCGCTCCCCTGCGTGCTCCATCGGCCATCGGCGAGCGCCTCGACGCGGTGGACGCGCTGCTCTCCGAGCGCACCGGGCGTGCCCGGATACGCGAACAACTGGAACGCATAGGTGATGTGGAGCGCATGATGGCCCGCGTCTGTTGCCGCCGCGCTTCCCCCCGCGATCTGGTGGGACTCGCCAGTTCGTTGGAGGCACTTCCCGATCTGGCGTCGGTGACACGTGTTGTTGAGGCTGATCTACTGCGGCGCTTGACGGGACCCGAGCAACTGCCCCTGGTAGAGGATCTCGTCAGCCTGCTGCGCACCTCTCTCGTCGATGAACCACCGGCGTCGCTGGCCGACGGCGGTATCATCCGCGATGGATTCCATGCCGCCCTGGATGAACTGCGACAGATCTCTTCCGGAGGGCGGGACTGGATTGCACGCATGCAGGCCACCGAGCGTGAGCGCACGGGCATCACAAATCTGAAGATCGGCTACAATCATGTCTTCGGATACTACATCGAGATCAGCAAATCGAACCTGCAGCGAGTCCCCGACGACTACACCCGCAAACAAACTCTGGCCAATGCCGAACGCTTTATCACACCCGAACTGAAGGAGCAGGAGGCAAAGGTCCTGCAGGCCGACGATCGCAGCGGCTCCCTCGAGACAGAACTGTTCACCGAAGTCCGCGATCAGGCCGCTGCCTGGTCTGAACAGGTTCAAGCGGCGGCACGCGCCGTGGCGCAGATAGATATCCTTGCGGGTTTGGCAGAGACAGCCGAGGCAGAGGCGTATGTCCGCCCCATCGTCGATGAAGGCACACAGATCGATATCGAAGGCGGCCGCCACCCCGTCGTCGAGGGTCAGTTGCAGCAGGGCCGTTTTGTGCCCAACGACGTGCGTCTCGATTGCGACGAGGAACAGATCCTGCTGGTCACCGGTCCCAACATGTCGGGCAAGTCGACGATCATCCGCCAGGTGGGCCTCATTGTCGTGCTAGCGCAGATGGGAGGATTCGTGCCGGCGAAGCGCGCCCGGATCGGTGCCGTGGACCGTCTCTTCACTCGCGTCGGCGCCGCCGACAATCTGGTGCGCGGCGAGAGCACCTTTATGGTCGAGATGAATGAGGCGTCGACAATCCTCAACAACGCGGGGCCACGCAGTCTCATCCTCATGGATGAACTCGGCCGTGGCACCAGCACCTACGATGGTCTCAGCATCGCCTGGTCTATCGTCGAATATCTACACGACAACGGCCTCGCCCGACCACGAACGATGTTTGCCACGCACTACCACGAACTCACCGAACTGGAGAGTCGCCTGTGCCGTGTGCGCAATGTCAACGTGCTGGTGCGCGAGGAAGGGGACGGCGTCGTCTTCCTCCATCGGCTCGCCGCTGGCCCCTGTGATCGCAGCTATGGCATCCACGTGGCGCAGATGGCGGGTATGCCAGGCCCTGTTGTGGCACGAGCGCGGGACATCCTGGCCCGGTTGGAGCAGGACCACCACCGCCCGGCCTCTGGCGCGGACAACGGTCGTGATGCCGATTCACAGATGGATCTGTTCGGCTCCAGCCAGCCCTCCGCAGAACTCCGCGGGTTTCTCGAACAGTTGCGTGGCCTTCAAATCGAGCAAACGACCCCCCTCGATGCACTCGGTCTGTTGCAGCAGTGGCAAGAGGGATTGCAGATTAATGAGCAGGAGGAGGACTGATGGCATCGGCGGCTGACCGATTCACTCGCCTGGAGAAACTGGCGATTTTCCTCATCGCCTTGGGCGAAGAGCGCACACGTGAGATTCTCGCCGATGTCGACATGGACACGCTGCAGCATCTCAATGGCGCCATCACCAGCCTCGGGAAGGTTGGGGCGGAGGAGAAGGCAGCGGTCATGCTCGAATTTGCCCACTTCTTCTACGCCGACGAGCCTCTTGCCAGTGCCGGTGTGCCACTTGTTGATACCGACGTTCAGACGCCGCCGAAGACCTCTTCTCCAGGCAAAAACAAGCGACCACGTCAAACGCCGGGGCAGGTGGATCTATCCGGCAAGACAGCCAAGAAGATCAGCGACGAAGAACAAGCCATTCTGCACACACAGGACAAGCTGCGCCACAAAGTCGATCCGGGAAAGATCGATTGGGGCAAGGCGGGCTATGACTTCGGGGAAGGTTTCAAGGTCCCCGACGAGGGCCGGCAATAATCCTAGCCGTTACGTTGAACCTGCATTACGAGGGCTCGGGTGATCGAGACCAGAGCGCCGAGGGCCAGGCGAGTTCTGCTACCAGGAGGGCGGTGACCATCGTGTTTGTCTCTGCGACTCGGGTGGTATCATGCGTGTGTAGATGTGTAGATTTTGACAGAGTAAAAAACCGACCCGGAACATGTGTCACCATCGTAAGTCTCGTAATAACAGTATCCTAAGATAAAGTTCGTATATTGAGACATAGCCGGGTTGAGGGGTGTTTCTTTCACGCCCCTTATTCCCCTTTCCCTTCCTGTCTGCCGAGAGCATGAGCGAAACCCACGAAGAAGAGATCGTCTACGGGCGGCGCCCGGTCCTTGCTGTGCTGGAAGAGGGCCGACCGGTGCGACGACTGCTGTTGGTGCGAGGGGGCCACGGCGAGGTGGTAGACGACATCATCGCCCGAGCTCGAGCCGCCGGCATCCCCTTTGATCTGCTCGACCGTGTCGCCCTCGATCGTACCGCCAGTGGTGGCAATCATCAGGGTACGATCGCCCTGATGGCGGCCCGTGACTACGCCGACTTCGACACCATTCTGGCAGCAGTCGGACCGAAGTCATTCCTGCTGTTTCTCGACAACCTGCAGGATCCCCACAATCTGGGTGCCATTCTGCGGACGGCCCACGCTCTCGGCGTCGATGCCGCTGTCCTGCCGCGACGTGGGGGCGTCGGCCTCACCGCAACGGTTGCCAAAGCTTCCGCCGGTGCGATCGACCGGATACCGGTCTGTCGTGTCGGCAATCTGCGGCGCGCCCTCGACCAGGCTCGTGACGCTGGCTTGTGGATCACCGGTCTCGACCCCGAAGGAGATCGCGCTTTTGGCGATCTCGATTTTGCCGGCCCGGGTGGACTCGTTGTTGGCGCCGAAGGCCACGGACTCCGTCGACTCGTTCGTGAGGGTTGTGATTTCGTCGCCCGCATTCCCATGGGGCCCACGTCCGCTGGCTCCCTCAATGCTTCCGTCGCCGCCGGTGTCGTCCTCTACGAGGTCTTCCGCCAACGCGCCAATGCCGCCGGCGGGAGCACCGCGCCCTCGTGAAATGGACGTTGACGATCCGCTTTGGGTTGTGGTCGCTGCTGTTGCCAATCACCGCAGTCGCTGCCGACGACGTGGCTGACAGCACCGAGACTGAGCTTATCAGGACCATCCAGCTTCTCGATGCCCCCACGGGACGGGAAGGTGGCTTCAAGTTTTCCGCCGACAGCTTCACCGACTACGTCCAGGGCGATTCCATCCTGCTGCAGGGCCACGCCGTGGTGCTGCACAGAGGGGCGCGTCTCGAGGCACACAACATGGTCTATCATCTCGACCAGCACGTCGTCGTCGCCCGCGCTGGCATCGACAGTACCGGCCAGCCGGTGGGCACACCCACCTTGTCACGAGGTGCGGACATCCTCACAGGGGACCGCATTCTCTATGACACCGAGTCCGGCGCCGGTGTGATCCGCAACGGCCGCATCGGTCACGATGACGGCTTCTACGCCGGCGAGCAGATCAATACGCGCTCGGAGGCAGAGTTCCTCGTGCGCTCCGGATCGTATACGACGTGCGACTACGACCGGCCTCACTTCGACTTTTACAGCCCACGGATCAAGGTTCTTGTGGGCGACATGGCGATCGCCAGGCCGGTCTATTTCCGCATCGCCGAACATCGTTTGTTCTACGTTCCGTTTTACGTTTTTTCACTTCGTGAAGACCGCCAATCTGGCATCCTGACACCAGGATTCGGCCGTCGGGCCGTGACCTTCGGCAGCGACGTGAGCGAATGGGAGATTCGCGACCTCGGCTACTACCTCGCCCCCAGCGACTACTGGGACGCCACGCTCTCCGCCAATCTGCGCCAACGCTCAGGTTGGCTGACTCGGGCAGCGCTGAACTACGCCTGGCGCTATCGTTATAGTGGCCGTCTGGAAACACGGCTGCAGAGCTTCGAGGTCGGCGATCGTACAAGTTGGTCCTGGTGGCTGTCTGGCAATCACAGCCACGAATTGAGTCCCTCCTCCAGCCTGCGGGCATCCGGAACCTTCCAGAGCGACCGTGACTTCATCCGCGACAACGGTACCGGCCTCGATGATCGCCTCAACCGCACCCTGCGCTCCAACCTGCGCTACGACAAACGCTGGCGGAAAGCAGGCTGGTCCTTGAGTGCCGGCGCCAGCCAGACGAAGAACCTCGACACGGAACGAGCCGACGTCGTGCTCCCCGAATTGAGTCTGCGCTCCAATCGCAAGAGGCTGTTCCCCACCGAGTCTGGATCCTCGTCCTCAGGCGCATCCAAAACGACACCATGGTACAGTCGCATCTACTACGATGGCAGTGCCCGCGTGCGCAATACCCGACAGACGACGACGACAGACGAGACCGATCGCACCAGCGGCAATGCTTCCCTGCGCCTGTCGTCGCAGGCCCGCCCGACGAGTTGGTTGAATATCAACGGGAGGTATAACAGCTCCTGGCGACACACCGACCTGCGTGACGGCGACATCGATGGTGTGCGCACCGACCAGGCGACAACGACAGCGACACTATCACAGACCGTCTATGGCCTGTTCCACCCGGGCATCGGTCGAATCACTGCGGTCCGCCACGTGCTCAAACCGGATGCGGGCGTGTCATTCTCCGCGACGCGCCCGGATACGGGGGATATTGGTGGTTTTGGTGGGCCTGGTGGCGACTGGCGCGCCAGTCGCCGTCTTACCTTCCGCTTGGCCAACACCTTCTGGGCAAAACTGCGGCCCAAGAATGGCGAGTCGGAAGAGACCAAACATCGGCTGGCACAGCTGAATCTCTCGACTTCGTACGATTTTGACCGCGACAGACGCCCACTCTCCGACCTGGTCACGAGTCTCACACTCGACGCCGCGGGCAAGCTCAACACACGTCTCAGCCTACGCTCCGAATTCTACGACGACGACGACAAGCGACTCACCACACCGCGTATCAGCCGTTTTGAGGTCAATTCCAGCCTGCGTTTTGTCGCCAGGCAACGTACGAACGAATTGCCGGAGGATGACGGGCGTGACGATGAGTATCGTGGCGCAACCGGTTCTAGTGGGGACTTCGGCTACCGTAATGGCCTGCAGCAGGACATCAATCGTCGAGGGGGGCGGCGCTTGCAGCTCAGTCACTACTACTCCCGGCAGAACTCCTTCGGTCGGACGACGAAACGCTCCTGGTTACGCTCCTCGGTTGGCGGAACCTTGCTCGGCAGCTGGCATCTCGACTACTCCGTCAGCCTCAATCTGCACGCTCCGGGTGTCGCCACTTTCGACAGGGATCGTGTCACCGCCGAGCTTCTCTCCGTGCAGCGTGAGTTTCATGATTGGACGGCTACCTTCAACATCGAACCCACGCATTTCGTCGAGGATCGCACATTCTATTTCAAGGCCCAGCTCAAGGATATCCCACAGATCCATTTCGAACGCGGAGACAGCAGGAGAATTGGTTAAGTGAGAGTCCTGTTGCAGCGCGTGAGCCAGGCACAGGTTACGGTGGATGGTCGCATCACAGGCCGCATCGGCACGGGACTGGTCGCCCTCGTTGGTGTGCATGGCCAGGACCGGATCAAGGACGCGGTTTTCTGTGCCGACAAGTGTGCCCACCTGCGCATCTTCGACAACGAGGCGGGTCGTTTCGACCGATCCCTGCTGGACGTAGGTGGCCAGGTCCTGGCGATTTCGCAATTCACGCTGTATGGAGAATGTCGCAAGGGTCGACGACCCTTCTTCGGCGCCGCCGCCGAACCTCAGGTCGCCGAACCCCTGTATGAAGCCTTCATCGCCCAGTTGCGAGAGCGACACGCCGTGACGGTGGCATGCGGCATTTTTGGCGCCCACATGGATCTGGAAATTCACAACGATGGCCCCGTTTCGCTTTTCGTCGATAGCCCGGATTGCCACTGACATGGAAAATCCCACCATCGTGCTGGCATCGGCCTCGCCACGGCGTGTGGATCTGCTGCAGCAGCTCGGTCTGCCCTTCGTGCAGATCCTCTCCCCCGTCGAAGAGCCACCCCCTCATGGAACCGACGCCGAAACCTGGGCCATCTTGTCCGCTCGTGCCAAGGCTCAAGACGTGACTGAGCTCATCCATAGTGGCCGGTCCGCCCTCGACAAGTCAGCACCCAGGATCGTTGTCGGCGCCGATACCGTGGTCTGTTGCGACGGCGAGTTGCTCGGCAAGCCGATCGATGACGAGGATGCTGCCCGCATGCTCCGATTGTTGTCTGGCCGCGACCATACGGTGTGCACCGGCGTCGCCCTGCTCACCGCCGATGGCGAACTCAGCGCTTGCGAGAGTACCCGAGTCCTGATGGCACCATTGTCGTCCACGGCGATCGATGCATACGTCGACAGCGGCGAGCCCGCGGGCAAGGCCGGCGCCTACGCCATCCAGGGCCGCGGCGGACGCTTCGTTGAACGCGTCGAGGGGTGTTATTATAATGTTGTTGGCCTGCCCCTTGCCCGCCTCTGCTCGCTGCTCGAGTCAGCGGGATACGAACTCGATCAGCCCCAGGACATGGAATGAACGAAGAGCTCTCCCTGTCCGAGGTACTGCGTCGCGCTCGCGAAGAGCGGGGCGAATCCCTCGAACAGGTTCATCAACGTACCGGTATCGCCCTCAAGATCCTGCAAGGGCTGGAAACCGGCGACTTCGAAATCGTCGAGCCAGTCTATGCCCGGCTCGCCATATACCACTATGCCAGCCACCTCGGACTCGACGGTGAAGCCGTCGAGACCCGGTTGCGCGAAGAGGTTGCCGCCACCCGCCCCCCTCTGGTAGAAACGCACACCACGCCGGTCTCTGCGACGCACTCATCGGAGCCGTCACCGCTGGCGGAACTGATCCGCAGCCAGCCACCGGCACGGCTGGCGACGGTGGGCGTCGTCCTCGTCGTGGGACTCGCCATCCTCCTCTACCTACTCGGCTCCGATGCGCCAACGCCAAACCCGAGTGGCCGCTTGACCACCCCCGCTCCCCGCCAACCAGCCGCCTCTGCCCCGCGGCGCCAGATAACGACAGCGATCGTGGCCCGCGTCGATGAGGAGCCCGCTGCTGGCGAGCCCATCGCCAGCGCCGACGAAGAACCCCTCAGCAACGCGGCCGTCTTTAGCGTCGACGAAGGGTCTGTGGGCGGCCAGGAGCCCGTGCAGCAGGACGTTGCGTCGGACTCGAACTCTGTCGATGCTGAGCCCACAGCCGTCACGCCCGACAATGCCGCCGACCTGCTCGCCACGGGACTTCTCGTATTGCACGTCGATGCGCTCGACTCCACATGGGTCCAGGTTCAGTGGGACGACACGGATGGTGACGTCGAGACCATTCCCAGTGGCGAACAGCGGACGTGGACGGCCCAACAGTTCTTCATGGTTCGCGCCGGCCGCGCCCACGGGGTGCATTTCCGTTTTCAAGGCGAACTCCTCGGCGCCGGTCGTCTGGGAGACCCGACGAAGGTTTTGCGTTTTCATGCCTCCGCCGACGGTGTGCAATTGCTCGGGCCCGACCTCGAACCGATCGCGCCGATTGCCCCAGTCGCCCAGGTCCTGCCCGATACGACGGAGGCCAGTGGCCAGGATCGCCCATGAGCCGCCGCTACGTCGAGGTGGCCTTACCGCCGCCTCTGTCGCGCCAGCTCACCTACGCTGTTCCCACTGACCTCGAGAGGGTTGTCGTCATCGGCTCCGTCGTCCTCGTGCCGGTGCAACAGCGCCTCGTCACAGGCTTCGTCGTCGCCGAGACCGGTGCGGAAAATGGCACCGTCGGCAACTCCTCATCGCGGCTGTCGCCGGATCGCATCCGAGATCTGACGCAGGTCATCGACACGGAGTCACCCATCAGCCCCGAAGTTGTACGCCTCTGTGCCTGGATGGCCCAGTATTACCTGGCCCCCATGGGCGCCGCCCTGGCTGCCGCCTTGCCACCAGGGGTCCGTCTCACCAGCAGTCGCACCGTGCAACTGCTCGATCGAGGCGCCATGCCTCCTGAAGACAGGCTTTCAGCCCGTGTCTGCATCGAACTGGCCGGAACCGATACGCCACTGAAGGTGACGACCCTGCGAAAGCGTCTAGGGAAGCAGGGACTCGAAGCGGCCCTGCGTCGCCTGCAACGAGACGGGTTGATCGACATGCGCCCCGATCTGGCGGGTGGGTCAGTGTCGACAAAACATCAGCAGATGGTCCGCGTCGTCGATGCGGACAGGGCACGGGACGCACTCGCAGATCTGCGCCGACGCGCCCCCCGTCAGGGCCACTGCCTCGAGCGTCTGCTCAGTACCGGCACCGTCGCCAAACGTCAGCTCGTAGAGGAAGGTTTCAGCTACGCCATGCTGAAGTCCCTGCAACTGCGCGACTTGATCCAGACCGACGAGGAGGAAGTCCTGCGCGATCCGCTGGCTGGCATCGACGCCGGTGACGCCCCCGATCTCGATCCGACGACCGACCAGGTGCAGGTCCTCGAACAGATTCTGGGTGCCCTCGACAAGGGTGGTTTCGCACCGATTCTATTGCGCGGCGTTACCGGCAGCGGCAAGACGCTGGTCTACATGCAGGCCGTCGAACAAGTGCTGCAAGCGGGTGGCTCGGCGATTGTCCTCACCCCCGAGATCGCTCTAGCGTGGCAGATGGTACGACGCTTCCGAGCCCGCTTCGGATCGGCCGTCGCCGTGCTCCACAGTCAACTGTCCCTCGGCGAGCGTTATGATACCTGGAGACGGCTGCGTCGGGGTGAGCAACGTCTCGTCATCGGTGCGCGCTCCGCCGTCTTCGCACCGGTCAGGGACCTCGGTCTGGTGATCGTCGACGAAGAGCACGATGGCTCCTACTTTCAGGATGACCTGGAGAGTCGCCAGCCATTGGTGTACAGCGGTCGTGATCTGGCGGTGGTTCGTGCCCGCTTCGCCGGTGTCCCCGTCGTACTCGGATCGGCGACACCCAGTCTCGAGTCGTGGAGCAATGCACGCTCAGGCAAGTACATCCTGGCGGAGTTGCCCCGTCGGGTCGATGACCGTCCGATGGCAACCGTTGAGATCGTCGACATGCGCCGTGAGCCATTTCAGAAGCGTGAACGCACCCTGTTTTCGAAGAGCCTGCGGTTGAAAATCCGCCAGCGGTTGGATAGACATCAACAGATCATCCTGTTGCAGAATCGCCGTGGCTTCGCCCCCGTCGTGCAGTGCAGGGCCTGTGGCGAATCCGTCGAGTGCCACCGTTGTCTGGTGACCCTTACGTGCCATCGCAGTCACGGCGAACAACTGCGCTGTCACTACTGCGACTACCGCACGCCACTGCCAGAGACATGCCCAAAGTGCGGCAGTGAAGAGGTTCAGCTCGTCGGCGTCGGCACGCAGAAGGTCGAAACCGCACTGGAGGAACAGTTTCCCGGTATCCGCGTCCTTCGTATGGATGTCGACACAACCGGATGGAAAGGGGCTCACGACGAATTGGTAGAGAGCTTCCGCCGCCATGAGGCGGACGTGCTGCTGGGCACACAGATGGTCGCCAAAGGACTCGACTTCCCCGAGGTTACGCTCGTGGGTGTCATCTCCGCCGATACGGGCTTCCACATGCCCGACTTCCGCGCCGCGGAGCGCTCCTTCCAGCTACTCACCCAGGTGGCAGGACGCTCCGGACGTGGCCAGAGCCCAGGTGAGGTCGTGATCCAGACGCGTCTGCCCGACGAACCCGTGCTGCTGGCTGCGGCTCGACAGGACTTCGACGCCTTTTCCGAAGCGGAGCTGCCGGAGCGGCAGGCCGCGGGGTTCCCGCCCTTCGGGCGACTCGTCGTCATCCGCTGGCGTGGTCCCGCGGAGGCAACGGTGACACGTGTCGCCGCCGAAGGCTCCAGGCACCTGGCGCAAGCCTGTCGTGCCGGCGTCGCCATGCTCGGACCGGCACCGGCACCCCTGGCACGACTACGTGGTAACTATCGCTGGCAATCGTTGCTGGTGGGCCCCTCCGGTCGGGACCTGCGGGCCACGGCGGCGACCGTACTCGACGATCTGCGCACGACGGCAAGCCGACACGATGTCGATGTCGCCGCCGTCGTCGATCCTCAGTCCACAATGTAAGCCGGACAGCTTTGCTGATGCGTCTGCTGATCATACTCCTCTGCTTCATCACCGTTGCTCGTGCTGACGCCCAACTCGTCGATTCCGAGTGGGCGGCATTTACCAGCATGAGCGAGATCAAGGATCTTCTCGTCGATGACTTTGATATCTGGTCGGCGACGTCAGGAGGCGTACTGCACTACAACCGCGCGGCCCGCAGATTCCGGCGCTTCACCCGCCTCGACGGACTTGCGGGGAACCAGATTCACGCCCTGGCTGCCGACGACTCCGGCGATCTCTGGTTCGGCACCGATGGCGAGGGCTTGAGTCGCTTCCACCGCGACACTTCGACCTTTGACTCGCCCTTTCTCGAATTTCGAGATCTACGCATCTCCTCCCTCCTCGCCGACGGCAATCGACTCTACGTCGGTACCAATGAGGGCATCAGTGTCTTCCTCATCGACAAGCAGGAGGTCAAGGAAAGTTACCGCCGGCTGGGCAACCTGGCGAAGGACTCGGAGGTGACGGCCCTCGAGATCCACGACGGTGTCTTGTTTGCGGGGACCATCGTCGGCCTCGCCTGGGCCCGGCTGGATCAGACCAACTTGCAGGACCCGGACAGCTGGCGCTCCAGAGCCCCCTCAAGTCCGGTTGTCGATATCGTCGCCGCCGGAGGGCTTGTGCATGCCGGCACCAGGAACGGCACCTGGACCTACAACCCGACGACGAATGAGTTCTATCACGACTTTACCAGACGTGGCATCAGCGCCGTGGGGACACTGAATGACGTCGGTATAGCTGCCACCGTCGCTGGAGACTTTGTCCTACGTCGTGGGAGGGATGACTGGCAGCGCATCGGTGCGCCACTTATCACCGAGGTTGCCACCGCTTCGCAGTCCGGCCGCGACCACCTGTGGCTGGGCACGTCCGACGGACTGCGCGTCGTCGGTCAGAATGCTCCCTCCATTCCGGCTTCGGGGGAACCTGGCTCGAGTCGCTTCTACGAGATCGCCCTCGTCGGCGAAGGTGAACTCTGGGCCGCCAGCGTTCCCGATGATCAGCAGCGTACCCTCTCCGCTGGCGCCTATCATCTCGTCGATGGCACGTGGACGGTTTTTGACCGCGCTTCGGGGGCGCCCAATGATGAGCTTGTCGCCCTCGAGACCGACCGCCGCGGTCGTCTGTGGATCGGCAGTTGGGGTGGCGGGGTCGCCATGCTCGATGTCAACGGCTCCTGGGTCAACATCAACCGCGACCGCACGGTGCTTCGGGGCGTGCCCAGGGGGCCTGACTTTGTCGTCATCAGCGACATCCAGCGAGATGCGGAGGGCAATATGTGGCTCCTCAACAATCTTGCCGGTGTCGCCGTGCTGGATAACTTTCCGCCGACAGAGGAGTTGCTCATCGACCAGGTGCAACTCGGGCTGGGCGAAGGTGTCGATTTCTACCGCATGACCATCGGCGCCGACGGCCTCAAGTGGATCGCCAGCCGCACGGACGGGCTCATCATGCTCGACGATGGTGGTACACCCTTCACCCCTGGGGATGACCGTTTCATCGTCGTCGATGAAGCGACTGAACCACGGCTGACAAGCAACCGGATATTCGACGTTCATGTCGATGACAGTGGCCGCGTATGGATGGCTACAGACAGTGGTATCAATGTGCTGACGCCGGAGTACGACCGCACGACTGGCGTCCTGACTCGCAGCGCCTGGCGTACCTACTCTACCTTCGATGGCCTGCTGTCGTCGGAGATCAATGCCTTTGAAGGGGATGACGACGGCAACACGTGGATCGGGACCGAGGTGGGCCTGTCACGCATCGGCGCCGATGGTGAGCTCGACTTTACCCTCACCCAGAGCAACAGCGGTCTCATCGACAATCGTGTAAAGGGACTCACTTTCGACAGCCGTCGTGGAGAGCTGTGGATCGGCACCTTTGACGGGCTCAACCGTCTGCGTATCGTCGCCTCCGATGAGACCGAGGGTCCAGAAGGTTTCGCCGTCTATCCGAATCCTTTCGTCACCGCCGGTCGCCAGGAGTTGACATTCATCGGTCTGCCATTGAGTGCCGCCCTGCGCATTTATTCCGTCGCCGGCGAGTCCGTCGCCTCCCTGCAGGTCGATCCCGGTCGTGCAACCGTGACCTGGAATGGCCAGAACGACAGTGGCTTCCTTGTCGCTTCCGGCATCTACTACTACATCGCCGAGGGTGAGTCCGGGGAACGTACCCGTGGCCGTTTTGCCGTCGTCAACGGCGCCCGATGAGGTTGGCAGGGACCACCATCACGATCTGCTGGCTGCTGGCCATGGCTGGCGCTTGTCAACTTGCGGCGCAGGACTTCACCATCGCCCGGGTTCAGTATGATGGCGGTGGCGACTGGTATAGCGATCCCTCCTCCTTGCCGAATCTGCTCGCTTTTATCGGCACCAACACCGCTGTGCAGGTGGCCGACACGGAGGCGCGGATTCGGATCACGGATGAGGAGTTGTTCAACCACCCGTATCTGTACCTCACCGGGCATGGTAACATCACCCTGGGCCCACGTGAGGCCAGTCGTCTGCGCGCCTACCTTGAGGCGGGAGGCTTCCTGCACGCCGACGACAACTATGGCATGGACGATTCCTTCCGCCGTGAGATGAAGAAGGTCTTCCCAACGCATGAGTTCGTGGAGATGCCGGCGGATCATGAACTGTTCCATATCCACTACGATCTGCCTCAGGGCCTGCCCAAGATCCATGAGCACGATGGCAAACGCCCTCAAGCTCTGGGACTGTTTCACGACAAACGTCTCGTCGTGCTCTACACCTATGAGTCCGATCTTGGTGATGGCTGGGAAGACGCCCACGTACACGGGGTCCCCGAAGAATTGCGCCAGGCGGCCTTGCGCATGGGCGCCAACATTGTTGTCTACGCCCTGACACGCTAGTGCTTTGGTGAATCCTTCCCTCGATTCACGCCAGCAACTGCTGCAGCGACTGTTCGGTCTGCGCCGACGACGCCTCTTTATCGAGCTGACGCTGGCGGCATCGATAAGCGCGACATTCGCAATCGCTCTGCTTGCCGTCGTCGTCGGCCTCGAAGCCGTCTTCTACCTGCCCTCCGCGTGGCGTCTTGGCCTGCTCGGTATCATCGCCGTCTTCAGTACCGTGCTGCCGGGCTGGCTCCTGTGGCGACGACTGCGCAGCGGGCTGTCCATCGGCCACGTCGTGCTCGATGTCGAGCGACGCGCTCCGGAATTGGCGCAACGGCTGGTCACCGCTCTGGAACTGGGCGAACCCGACGACTCGACCCCACGATTCCATTCCAGGCAACTGCTGGAAGCCGTCACCGGCGAGGCTGCCACCATCCTCGCGGGCCTGGAAACGTCGCACTTGATGCCTGCCGATGAGCTCCGAACCCCTGCCAGCCGGCTGGCAGGGGTTGCCCTTTTTCTGTTCCTCGGTGGCCTGGCTGGTGGTGAACTTGCCGGTGACGCCCTGGGTCGCGTCCTGCATCCGGCGCAGGACTTCCAACCCCCTTTGCGCACCCACCTGCGGGTGAACCCCACGCAGCTCCAGGTGGTCCGCGGTGACGATGCGCAGGTCGTTGTCCATATCGTGGGCGATGTCCCCGCGACCCTGCGCGTGGTCCGCCAGGAAGCGGCTGCCTCTTCGATGGAAGAAATCGTGTTGCCACGTGATCTCGTCAGTGGTGACTCCGTGCGCTACACCTTTGCGGGTGTGCAACGCCCTTTTGAGTTCCACGTCGAAGGGGGGGACGGCCACGCTGGCCCCAATACCGTGACCGTCCTTGATCCGCCTGCTGTGGCACGACTACGCCTGGCCTACGAGTATCCTGAGCACACCGGTCTGGCCGCCCACGTCGAGGAGGAAGGGGGGGATATCCGCGCCCTCGCCGGTACGCGCATCCGCTTCGACGTGGCCGCTACCAAACGCCTGTCGACGGCAGCCCTGGTGGTGGACGACACATTGAGATTCCCCGCACAGGTCGTCGACGACCGTGCCCATGTCATCTGGTCTCTGCCCACTATCGCAGAGGATGAGGATGCACTCCGTCAGTACAGGATCGAACTGGTGGACGGTATGGGGGTGATAAATCGCAACCCCATCCGTTACGCCGTACACATCCTGAATGATGTCGATCCCTCCGTATCGATCCCACTGCCGGGACATGACGACGATCTGCCCGAGAGTAAACAGGTGACCATCGAGGTGGAGGCGGCAGACGATTTCGGCCTGTCCCATGTGGATCTCGTATTTCGGCTCAACGATGGCCCAGAAGAACGTCTGTCGCTGGCGCGCGACGCAGGGCGCCAGGTCCTGGTGCGACATCTGTGGGATCTTTCGGCACGGGACCTGTTGCCTGAGGATCGCATCACCTACCACGCAGAGGTCCTGGACAACGACGTCGTCACCGGGCCAAAGAAGGCCGTCAGTGCTGAATTCGTGCTGCGTTTCCCATCGCTCTACGAACGCTTCGGGGAAGCGTCGATCGAACAGCGGCAGAGCATGGAATCTCTGCAACAACTCGCCGAGCAGGAAGCGGAGGCGTTGGAGACGGTGGAACGACTGCGCCGCGAAGTGCTGCGCACCGAAGAACTGACATGGGAGCAGCGACAGGAGCTGGAGTCAACCCTCGCCGCCGAAGAGAACCGCGCACGGCAGGTGGAAGAACTGGCTCGTGAGATGACGCAGACCATGGCACAGCTTGAAGAGGGTGGACTCAGTTCGAGCGAGATCTTGGAGAAGATGGATGAGATCCGCGACTTGATGGCAGCCGTGGCCTCGCCCGAACTGCTCGAAGCATTGCAGGCAATGCAACAGGCCCTCGAGGAACCCAACCCCGAGCAACTCGCCGAGGCGTTGCGGCAATTTGTCCAGGACCAGGAAGCCTTTCAGCAACGACTGGAACGCACACTGTCGTTGCTGCGCCAGGTTCAGGCAGAGCAGCGCCTCCTCGCTGCCGCAGCACAGGCACAAGATCTGGCCGAACGTCAGGAAACGATCAATGAGGCACTCGGCGAACAGGATGGCAGCAGACTCGGCGAACAGGAATCGACTCTGGCACGGGATACGGATCGCCTGCAACAGGAACTGGAGGGTCTGAGCGACGACTTCGCTGACATCCGGCAGCAAACGGCAGAGGCCCTGCAGGCTGCGGCGGAGCGGATGGAACAGCAAGATCTGTCCGGACGCATGCAGAGCATGGAACAGTCTCTGACTTCCGGTGCCAATCAGCAGGCGCGTCGTCAGGGCGAAGGATTGGAGCAGGATCTGGCGCGCTTGAATCACGCCCTGAATGGCATCCAGGCGGAATTCGACGGTAGCCAGCGACAGCAGATGAGTCAGCAGCTGCGTGGGGCCATGGCGGGCCTGGTGAATCTATCGCAGGGACAGGAATTGTTGCAGCAGGAGATAACCGAGCGCCGGGGACAAACCGTCGCCGAGTTCGCCTCACGACAGCAGGCACTGGCACGGGGCGTCGAACTCGTCGTCGAACAGATCGCCCAGGTCAGCGGCCAGACACTCGCCCTCGATACCGGCCTGGCAACAACGATCGGCTACGCCCTGATACGAATGGAGGAGGCGGCGCGGCGTCTCGGTCAACTGGAGGCGAGAAGAGCTGCCATCGAAGGCGGCGAAGCCGTCGGCTACCTGAACGAGGCGGTGCTGCAACTGCGTCAGAGTATCGACAATATCAGCCAGTCGTCCACGCCATCCGCCTTTGGCGAAGCCATGGAAAAGATGATGGGACTGTCGCAACAACAGATGGCCCTGAATCAGGCGACCCAGCAAGCTCTGCAAGACGGCTCCCAACCGGGGGGCCAGGGTGGCGGCAAGAAGGGTCTCGATGGACTGCCGCGTCTGGCCGCCGAACAACAGCGCATCTACCGAGCCCTTGGCGAAGTAGGAAAATCCCTCCGGGGACAGCGTTCACTCGAGGGGCGCGTGGAGGAGATACGTAAGGACATGGAGTCCGTACTGTCCCGGCTACGGCGCAATGCCGCCGACCCACTTGTGCGCAAGGGGCAACAGCGCATCCTGCAGCGAATGCTCGACGCGAGTCGGTCGATCCGCAGCCGCGGCTTCGAGAAGCGTCGCCGCTCGGAGACGGCACAGCAGCAACGGTACAATGGCCCTGATTGGATTCCCGCCGACCTGGGACAACAGCCTGACGCCCTCGCCGACGCCATGCGCCGTGCTCTGGCTGGAGAGTACCCGGTCGAGTACCGCCAACTCATCAGGCGCTATTTCGAAACCGTCTACCAGGACCTTCACGGTGGTGGCAACGCGGGAGAACTGCCTTGACGCGGCCCTGCCCCCTAACCCGGCGGCTGTCGCGCAGCTTGGCTCTGTTGCTGCTGCTGGCAACCGTCGCCGCCGCCGACCCGCGGGTGGAGTTGATGAATTCCGTCACCGTGTTGCGCCGCGATCGCGACTTCAGCATTGCCGCCGCGCGTCTGCGTTCCTGGATCGGTGGCCATCCCGACGACGGCGACGCACGCCTGTTGTTGGGTCAGGTGTTGGCCGATGGCGGCGACGAGGAGGCCGCACTCCGTGCCTGGACGAAGTTGCTGGAAGGACGGTCCGTCGATGTGCAGCGGTATCAAACCGTTGCCACACGATTGCTGGGCATGGGACGTATCGACGAGGCGATCAATCTGTTGCGGCGGGGGACCGAAAGAATTGATGGCGCCGACCCATTCGCCTGGCAGCGGGCGGAACTGTTGCTTTCCGACGGCGACTGGCCTGCCGCCGTCGAGGCACACCGCTCATTCTTGCGTCAGGAACCGCACCGACGGCCCCTGGTCGAAAATCGGCTCGCCGTCATCGCCCGGGACGATGCCCTCTCTGCCGTTG
>DPVW01000477.1:19253-24516 GCA_003529325.1 Candidatus Latescibacterota bacterium
CGATGCCCTCTCTGCCGTTGCCACTCGGGGTCGGGGCATTCGCTATCGCGAGGCGTTGCAGGCCGCCCATGCCGGTGCCCGTGGTGCAGAGCGCACGACATTGACGCTGCTGCTGGCGGGCTGCGCTCTGGAGACGGGGGATCCGAAGTTGGGACTGCAAACCCTGCGCGACGCCATCGACGACGGCGAGATCCTGCAGATGCTCTATCAATACGCCAGCCGTTGCGAAGCAGCCGGTCATGTTGCCATCGCCGCCGAGGCGTACGGATCCTTCGCCAGTGCCGCGCAGAACTCCCCATATCACGCCAATGCCCTGCTGAAACAAGCGGAGATGCTGGCGCAGGCGGGCGACGTGGATGGCGCCGTCGCCTTGTATCGGAGTCTCTCCAGCGGCGGCGGCAACGAATCTGCAGAGGCGGTCTTTCGTGTCGCCCTGCTCCAGGCGCAGATCCTCAACGATCCCGCTGCCGCACTGCAGACGCTGGACATCATCGAGCCGCGTGCCGCACGTGGTGATCTGCGACGGCGACTGCTCGCCCTGCGCGCCGAGTGTCGACTGCACCTCGATGAGTTGGCCGCCGCCGCCGCAGACTGGCAGCTGCTGCGTGCCGAACCCGGTGGACGTGAGCAGGCCGAATTTGGTCTCGCCGAGTTGGCATTCTTCGCAGCGCACTTCGATTCGACAGCCGCACTCGTCGACTCTCTCGTCACCCGTGAACCGACACATCCGCTGGCCAACGATGGGCTCGAAATGCTGCTTCTGATCGACGAATACAGCTCACACCCAGAGGCCCTCACAGTATTCGCCCGCGCCCGTTTGCACGACCGCCAGCAGCGCACCGAGGCGGCCCGCAATGATCGCGCGTGGTTGCAGCAGGAGGCGCCCTCAGGTCTGCGCCATCTGTCCCTGCTCGAAGCGGCCTCCCACCTGGAGAAGACGGCTCCGGCACAAGCGCTGGCGTTGTACCTGCAGGTTGGTGCTGACCAACCACAGGAGCGTTACGCCGTCAGCGCCGCCCTCGGCCAGGCGCGCATGCTTGAGGGCCAGGGCCAGGCAGATGCCGCCTTGCGCACCTACGAATCCGCGGTGTTGTCCGCCCCACTCGACCCGCGCACACCGGAAATCCGCAGGCACATCACGCGCTTGCGCACGCTGCTGGGAGGCATGGGTTGAAACGCAGACGTCCCATAGGCTTGTTGCTCATTGCCGCTTGCCTGTACGTAACCGCTGCCGCCGTCCACGCCGACCGACTGCTGGTGCCGATGGATTTGCAGCAGCGCAACCACCTCAAGGCGTATGGTCTCGCGTTCTGGGTCCTGGAGCGCAACATCGAGGTCGACTGGTTGCTCAACTATCGCGGCGGTTCCTTTGCCGTGCAGGCCCATGACCTGATCGCCCAGGAGGCACGCATTCGTGGCGTCACCTTCGAGGTCGTTTCCGAACCGGATATCGCCAGGATCTACGCGCAGATCGACGGTGCCAACATGGATGTCATCCGTCTTGAGAAGGCGCCGCGAATGGCGGTTTACACACCGCCGAATGCCCAACCGTGGGATGACGCGGTGACCATGGCCCTCGAATATGCGGGAATCGATTATGACAAGCTTTGGGACGAGCAGGTCATCGAAGGGCGCCTGGACGACTACGACTGGCTGCACTTGCACCACGAGGATTTTACCGGCCAATATGGGAAGTTTTACCTCAACTTCCGCAACGAGGCGTGGTATCAGGAACAGCAACGACTGTATGAAGACCAGGCACGGCGCCTCGGTTTCGCCAAGGTTTCCGAGCAGAAGAAGGAGGTCACACGGCGCATCTACGAATATGTTGCTGGTGGCGGTTTCCTCTTCGCCATGTGCTCGGCGACGGATACTTTCGACATTGCCCTCGCCGCTCAGGGGACGGACGTGGTGGCCTCGGTGTTCGACGGTGACCCGATCGATTCCCAGGCCCAGTCGAAGCTCGATTTCAGTTACACGGTGGCCTTCGAAAATTTCACCCTGGAAACCAATCCTCTGGTCTACGAACACTCAGACATCGACACGACACCAAAGGACCCACGCCTGATCCGCAGCGCCGAGGCGGAGTATTTCACCCTCTTTGAGTTCTCCGCCAGACACGACCCGGTACCGACCATGCTGACCCAGTGTCACACCAATGTCGTCAACGGCTTCCTCGGCCAGACCACCGGCTTCCACAAGAGTCTGATCAAGGATCACATCGTCCTGCTCGCCGAGGTAGAGGGAACGGATCAGGTGAAGTACATCCACGGGCAGGTGGGCAAGGGCACGATTACCTTCTACGGTGGTCACGACCCGGAGGACCACAAACACCACGTGGGTGATCCACCAACTCAACTCGACCTGCACCGTAGTTCTCCGGGATACCGACTCATTCTCAACAACGTGCTGTTCCCAGCGGCGAAGAAGCAGGAAAGGAAAACTTGATGTCGAACAACGACGTGGATGCGGTGGCCGAACTTCAGGCCACCCGTCGTCAACTGGAACAACAGATCGGCCGAGTCGTCATCGGCCAACAGGATGTCGTCGAAGGACTCCTGGTAGCACTCTTGGCGGGTGGCCACTGCCTTCTCGTGGGTGTGCCTGGGTTGGCCAAGACCCTGTTGATCCGCACACTGTCGCAGGCGCTGGACCTCAGCTTCGGCCGCATCCAATTCACGCCGGATCTGATGCCTTCTGACATTACCGGCACAGATGTTCTGGAGGAAGATCACGAGACCGGCCACAAAGCCTTTCGTTTCGTTCGCGGTCCGATCTTTCACAACATCATTCTCGCCGACGAGATCAACCGCACACCGCCCAAGACCCAGGCGGCGCTGCTGGAGGCTATGCAGGAACATGCCGTAACTGCCGGCGGCAACACGATGCCACTACCAGAGCCGTTCTTTGTGCTGGCAACGCAGAACCCGATCGAACAGGAGGGCACCTATCCACTGCCCGAAGCCCAGTTGGACCGCTTTCTGTTCGAACTTCGCATCGATTACCCGGATGCCGCCCAGGAGGCCGAGATCGTGCGCACCACGACCTCGGCTGATCCTGAAGAGGTGACACCCGTGCTCGACGGCAAGGGCATCGCCGCATTCCAACAACTCGTGCGCCGCGTGCCCGTCGCCGATCATCTTGTCGAATATGCGGTGCGCCTGGTTCGCGCTACACGCCCCACGGATACGGCTGCCACCGAGTATGTGAAAGAGATGGTCAATTGGGGGGCGGGACCGCGGGCATCGCAATTTCTCGTACTCGCTGGCAAAGCACGAGCCGCCCTGCATGGTCGCCATTCGGTCGCCGCTGAAGACATCCGCGCCGTCGCCCTGCCGGTGCTGCGCCATCGGATCGTCGTCAACTTCCATGCAGAGGCCCAGGCGGTGAATACCGACAACCTGGCGCAGCGACTGCTCGACGAAGTGCATGCCCATGGGCCCGGCACGTGACCGAAGCTGCCACGGGCCTGACACAATACCTCGACCCGGAGACGGCGTCGCGACTCGGTCGCCTCGACCTGGTGGCCCGCCTCGTTGTCGAAGGATTTATCACCGGTCTGCACCGCTCGCCATACCACGGCTTTTCGGTGGAATTCTCCGAACATCGTCCCTACATGCCCGGCGACGCCCTGCGCGATCTCGATTGGAAGGCGCTGGCAAAAACCGATCGCATGTATGTGAAACGCTACGAGGAAGAGACCAACCTCAAGGCCTATCTCATGGTCGATGTGAGTGGTTCCATGGCCTTCGCCGATGGCGACCGCATGACGAAGTTTCGTTATGCCAGTTGTCTCGCCGCTGCCCTCTCCTACCTCATGCTGCGCCAGCGAGATGCCGTGGGCCTGGTGTTGTTCCGCGACGGCCTCGTCTCCTTCGTACCACCGCGATCGGTGTCCAGCCACCTGAGTGTTCTGTTGCGCGAGTTGACCGCGGCCACCCCGGAGGCCGAGACAAGCATGTCCCCGGCATTTCACGATCTGGCGGAACGACTCTCACGGCGCGGCCTCGTCGTCATCCTCTCCGACTTCCTCGACGACGCCGATGACGTGCTCTCCGGCCTGCGACACTTCCGCCATCGCGGTCACGAGGTCCTGGCGCTGCAGATTCTCGATCCGCGCGAACGGGACCTCGATTTCCGCCGCTCCGACACCCGCTTCATCGATCTGGAGAACACCGACGGCGCCTCCATCACCACCCAGCCCTGGCACATCCAGGAGGCCTACCGCGAGCGCATGGAGGCATTGCTGGCGCGTTATCGTCGTGGTTGTGCGGAGGCGGGGGTGGACTACGTGTTGCTCGACACACAGACCCCATTCGAGACCGCCCTCAGCCGCTATCTGGTCCGGAGACGACGGCTCGGGTAGACTTCAATCTTGTGTATTCCTGCAGGATTGGTAGCTTCTCTGAAGTGAATCTGGTTTTCTTGCGCAAGATTCCCGCGAACCAGATGTAACCCATAGATATTTCAGAGGATAGGCAGATCCAACCATGACCGAGCCGGCCCTTACGACCACCACGGAAGCAGCCCTGAGCGACACCGAAGTCCTGGAACAATTCGCCCAGCGCGACTACAAAGAGGGCTTCTATACAGATGTAGAGTCCGACTCTGCGCCTCCCGGTCTCGACGAAGGCACAATCGCCTTCATCTCCAAGAAGAAAGAAGAGCCCGAGTGGCTGCTGGAGTGGCGTCTCAAGGCCTATCGCGCCTGGCTCAAGATGGAGGACCCCACCAGTCGTCCCGCACCGGAACAATGGGCGATGGTGCACTACCCCGACATCGACTACCAGGCGATCTCCTACTTCTCGGCGCCGAAAAAAGTCTCCCTCGAGAGTCTGGATGAGGTCGATCCCGAGATTCTCGAGACCTACAACAAGCTGGGAATTCCTTTGGAAGAGCAGAAGATGCTCTCCGGTGTCGCCGTCGACGCCGTGTTCGACTCAGTCTCGGTAGCGACGACGTTCAAGGAAAAACTCTCTGAAGTGGGTATCATCTTTGGCTCTTTCAGCGACGCCGTGAAGGAGCACCCCGAGATTGTGCAGAAGTATCTTGGCTCCGTCGTGCCCCCGGGCGACAACTACTTCGCCGCTCTGAACTCGGCGGTTTTCACCGACGGCTCCTTCGTCTACATCCCCGAGGGTGTTCGTTGCCCGATGGAGTTGTCCACCTACTTCCGCATCAACGCCGCCAACACAGGCCAGTTCGAGCGCACCCTCATCATCGCCGACAAGGGCAGTTACGTCAGCTACCTCGAAGGCTGCAC
>DPVW01000478.1:0-2392 GCA_003529325.1 Candidatus Latescibacterota bacterium
AACGCTAAAATTAGAATTGCTGGCATAACAGGCTCTAAAGTATCTGTAGTGAGTTACCCCTTGTATGTGCCTTATTGGTGAGCCGACGATCTTCTTGTCAGTATCATCGGTGGTCGACTGCCTAACGTCTGTCAGTGTCACTGTACGCCACATAGCTCGTCTAGTGGGATATGGCAGCGGATCGCATGGCCAAACTCCGCAGGTCGCCAAGGCGGTGTCTCATCGTCACAGATGTCGCCAATCTTCCGGGGGCAACGGCGCTGGAAAGGGCATCCCTTGGGTGGGGGAAACAGGTCCGCCACATCGTCGGCCGCTAGTGTCGGTTCTGCGTCAGGATCGGGCTCCAGCACTGCACCCAGCAGCACTTCGGTGTAGGGGTGCGAGGGAAAGCGATAGACGTTTTCGGAGGGACCCATCTCGCACAGCCTGCCCTGGTAGAGCACTGCTACGCGATCGGCCAAGGCGCGCACCACTGCTAGATCGTGAGAGACAAAAACATAGGTCGTACCCTGATCGACTTGGAGTTGGATCAATAAATCCAGGACGGCGGCCTGGACCGATACATCAAGTGCTGACGTGACCTCGTCGCACAGAACGAGTTTGGGCTCGGCGGCAAAGGCTCGCGCCACTGCAACACGCTGTTTTTCTCCTCCGGACAATTGGCTCGGCAAGCGCTCCAGATAATCCACCCGTAGGCGCACTTGTTCCAATAACGCCACACTGCGCTCACGCAATTCGTCGCCGCCAAGGCCAAAATAAAGTTTCAGCGGTTGAGCCAGGATTTCCGCCACCGTGTGCCGCGGGTTAAGGGAGGCATCCGGGTTCTGGAAGATGAGCTGAACGCATCTCAGCAGATCGTTCGACCGCTCCTCGACCGAGGTGTTCAGACTTTCGGCCTCTTCGTAAGTGATGGTTCCGCTCTGCGGGGGCAAAAGGCCGGCGATGGCCCGAAGGATCGTCGACTTACCACTGCCAGATTCGCCCACCAGCCCAAAGGTTTCTCCTTGGCGAATAGTCAAATCGATCTCGTTAATGGTTGGTGTCACATTGGGTTGCCTGCCCAGAATCTGGTCAACGATGCCGGGTTTGGCATAACTTATAGCCACGTCGTTAAATTGAAGGATGCTGTCCGTTTCGTCCCGGCCCGACCGGTCGGGCCGTTTCGGTGGTTCCGGTGGTGGGAGTTGTTCGACTCGTTCGTGGAAATGGCAGCGCACAAATTCTTGCGTGGTCGTGGGTTCGAGCGTAGGCCTTTTGTCTCGACAGCGTTGCTCAGCCATGGGACAACGATCGGCAAAGCCGCATCCTTGGCCAGCCCCGCCGGGAAGCGGAGGCCGTCCCGGCATCGAGGCGGGCACAACCGCCTCCTTTAACCTGGGAATCGACAACAGCAGCCCGCGGGCATAGGGATGCGCTGGCTGCTTCAACACCTGGCGTGCCGGACCCTCGAGCACGAATTCCCCCGCATACATGACGGCTATACGGTCGCTGACCCGCGCAATGGCGCCCAGGTCGTGGCTGACATAGACCATCGCAGTCCCGGTCTCGGCCGCCAAATCGCGCAACAACTCGAGGATATGGGCTTGAGTAGTGACGTCGAGGCCGGTCGTCGGCTCGTCAAGCAACAGAACATCGGGCTCGCCCGCTAACGCCATGGCGATGGCAGCACGCTGTTGCTGACCGCCCGAGAGCTCGTGGGGATAGCGCTTCAGCAGTTCCTCGGGTTGCGGCAAACGTACCTGCAATAACAATTCAATGACGCGCTCACGCCGCTGTTCTCTTACAAGCCTGGTGTGCAGTTTCACCGACTCGTCGATCTGTCGGCCGATCCTCGAAGTCGGCGTTAACGACTGGCCGGCATTCTGTGGAATCAGGGCGAGCTCACCGCCGCGAATGTCCTCGAGGGCCCGCGTGCCCATGTCAAATACATTGCGCCCACGAAACAGGGAGTCGCCTTCCAAGACGTGGAGACCACTCTTAAGGTAACCCATCATGGCCAGGGCCAGGGTGCTCTTGCCGCACCCCGATTCGCCAACCAGTCCAATCGTCTCGCCCCTGCCAATCGCCAGATCGATGTTCCGCAGGATCGGCAGTGTGACTCCCGCCCGGTTGGTTAAGCCTATGCCCAGATTCCTTACTTGGACGAGCGGTTCGCGCATCGCGAGATTAGACTGGTGCCTTTTGAGCGCGATCGATACCCAAGGCCTTGGCGAGTGCGTCGGCGCTCAAGTTGATCCCGATAATAAGCGAGCTGAGCGCAGCGACGGGCGCTAGCGCTGCCCACGGCGCGAATGACATAAAGCTTCGCGCGTCGGAAATCATCAGGCCCCAATCCGGCGTCGGCGGCGCGACGCCGAACCCGAGAAACGACAGCGAGCTGAACGCCAGCAAC
>DPVW01000478.1:2717-3461 GCA_003529325.1 Candidatus Latescibacterota bacterium
CCAACGCATGGCGCCTTCGACCAGCAGAACATCGAGCACGTTGGGCAAGAGTTCTCGCCTCACGATAGTGGACCGGGCCTCGCCTCGCGCTCGGGCAGCGGTTACAAAGTCGAGGACCACCACATCGTGCGTCGCCGCACGCGCCATCCGAATCACTGGGATGCCGTAGAAAAATCCCATGGTGGGAATCAGCACGGCGGGGCCGGAACCGACCATGACAACGATCAAGAGCAAGACCAGGATCCATGGCAGGCAGAGAAAGGCATCGACGAGACGCATCAGGAGCTCATCGAGCCGTCCGCCGACGAGACCAAGTAAAACGCCCAGCAATCCACCCCAGATGATGGCGAGAATCGTGGAAATGGTTGTCACGAGTAACGCCTGTCGACCCCCGAGCATCGTGCGTGTGAAGACGTCGCGCCCAAGGTTATCGGTGCCAAACCAGTGCTCGGAGGAAGGCTCGTTAAGAATAATCTGAGCGCTCAATTCTCTGAAATCGTACGGCGCGAGCGCAGGCGACACGATCGCCAGGGCGATGTGGAAAGCCACGAGAATCAGACCCACGAGGCCGGAAGGTCGAGAGGCCATCGCCGACAGGACGGCCAGCAATGTGCTGAATGCAGTTTTCCGCTTGACAGAGTCTGTGTTACTCGTCGTTGTCATGGTCGCTAGGTTCGCATTGTCCTAAGCCTTGGATTGGCCACCAGAGTCAACAAGTCGGCGAAGAGGTTCAGGCCGACGTAT
>DPVW01000446.1 GCA_003529325.1 Candidatus Latescibacterota bacterium
CACCATCGGCGACTGTGACCGTCGCCGAACTCATGCCCGCCGTGGTCGAGTGGAATCGCGGACCCCTGGCGTCCCTGGCTGGCCAACCATTGGACGACGGTCGCGTGCAACTCGAGATCGGGGACGTGGGAGGCATTCTGCGCCAGAGTCACAATCGGTTCGACGCCATCCTGTTGGATGTCGACAATGGTCCCACGGCGTTTACCGCAACCACCAATCGCAGCCTCTACGACAACGAGGGCGTCGCCGCTGCCTACGCCGCACTCAACAAGCCGGGGGTGCTGGCTGTCTGGTCAGCCTGGGACGATCGGAAGTTCGAGCACCGATTGCGCTTCCACGGCTTTTCGGTGCAGGTCGACCGTGTGCGCGCACGGCTGCAGAAGGGCGGGGCGAGACACACCATCTTCTTGGCTCTCAAATAGCGGTGACTCAGTCGCGCATATTGACGAACTGCAATGGGATTCCGTAGTCCTCCGATTTCAAGAATGAAATCACGCCTTGCAGGTCATCCCGCTTCTTGCCCGTTACCCGCAGTTCTTCGCCCTGAATGGCGACCTGCACCTTCATCTTCCTGGCCTTCACGTCTTTGACGATTTTCTGTGCGATCTCGCGGTCGATCCCCTGATGTATCTGCACCTCCTGCCGCATGGTCTTGCCCCCCGCCGCCTCAGGTTCCTTGAATTCGAGACAACCGGCATCCACCTTCCGTCGCACGGCGTGGGTCAGGAGGACCTCCTTTACGGCTTCGATTTTCATTTCATCTTCGCAGCGGATGACGATCTGTCCGGCATCGCTGTCCAGATCGATCGTCGTGTTGGAGCCACGAAAATCGTAGCGTTGGGCTACTTCCTTGCTGGCATTCATCACCGTATTGGTGATTTCCTGCATGTCTACTTCGTTGACCACATCAAATGACGGCATGGATCGCTCCTGAGCGTGATTGTTCTTGAAGGCAATAACATAACATACCGGAGAGGCGCATGTTACCAGCACTGCGGATCAAGGACGTTGAACGTATCACCCTGAGGGTTCCTTTCACCGAGCGTGTCCAACGTTGGAATGCCCTGCTCGTGTGGCAGTGGCAGATCGTCGAAGTCATCATCGTTACCACCGACGATGGCAGCGTCGGTTATGGCGAGACTCTGCCGCACTACACATGGGGCAAGGTAAGTGACGCGGCGCTGGAGCGGGTGCGTGGCTGCAATCCGGCCGCCCTGCTCGGTGATGACGGCCTCGGCAGTGGACTTCAGATGGCACTCTACGACGTCGTTGGCAAAGCCCTTGGCGTGCCCGTGCACCGGCTGTTCAATCTGCCGCAGGTGCGCGAGTGGTGTCCCATCGCCTGGTGGAATACCAAGATGGGGCCGGAGGATCTTGCTGGGGAGGCGCAGGATGCGGTGACCCAGGGATACATCTACCACAAGTTCAAGACCCGACCCTGGATCGACGTCTACGCCCAGGTCGAGGCGATCAGTGCGGTGACACCTCCCCATTATCGGCTCGACATGGACTGGAACAGCATGCTCCTCAATGTCGGTACGGCGGCACCGGTATTGCAGCGCCTGGATCAGTACGAGCGCGTGTCGATCTACGAGGGGCCCATTCTGCAGCGCGATGTCGAAGGGCTGCGGGAACTGCGTCGCAAGGTGGCCAAGCCGATCGCCCTGCATTTTGGCCAACCCCCCTTCCACACGGCGGTGCGCGAATCGGTGTGCGATGGCTTTGTCATCGGTGGTGGTGTGACCAGCGTCCTGCGCCAGGGCCAACTGGCGGGGGAGTTCGAGAAACCATTCTGGCTGCAGATGGTGGGTGTGGGTCTGGTGACGGCCCTGTCCGCCCACCTTGGCGCGGTATTGCCCTTCGCACAATGGCCGACGATCACCTGCCTGAACAACTACACCGACGACCTGCTCGTAGAGCCGCTCACGATTCGAGGTGGACAGCTGCGGGTGCCTGAAGGTCCGGGTCTCGGCGTCGAGGTGGATGAGGAGGCGTTGCGCAAATACGTCATGGAGCCACCCTATCGGGTGCCCGATGAGCGTCACATTCTGTCCGTCGTCTGGCCCGGTGGGCGGGTCGTGCACTTCGCCAACATGCGGGATCACTGTTGGCCCCACTTCATGGCGGGCAATGATCCGGCTCAGGAACCGGGGGTGCAGCTGGAGATCTGGAATGATGATGGCACGAAGGACTGGGCAGATCTCAACGAGCGGGTGCAGCAGGGCCCGGTACGCGACCAGCGTCGCTAGACGTAGGCCCGTGGATCTGGCACAGCGACGGGCTGACCGCCCTGCTGCGCCGAAAGGTGGGCGCAGATTCCGGGCAGGGTCATGTCGAGACCAGCGTAGACGTCGATCGGTGGTCGCGCCCCAGCGAGCAGGGCGCGGATCCAATCGTCTACCATGAACCACTCGGAGTGTCCGTGGCCACCGGCGACGGCATCCGACGGCACCTGGCGCCGCACTGCAGGCACCACATTCGCCGCCGGTCCGGTGGTCTGCTCGTGCCGCGCAGCGACATAACCGCGGTCCGGGCTGTCGGCGCTGCGGCCGGACTCGAGCATGCCCTGCGTACCGTACAGGCAATACCAGTGCCGGGCGGGTTCGGAGACGACGCTGAAGCCGCACAGCAGCTTGAATACGCCGCCGGCAGCCGTCTGAAAGATGCCGACTTCCATGTCGATCGTACCGAGACCAGGGCGCACATGGCTGCCCGTATGAAGGCCACTGGCTGACACACAACGGTCACCCGTCCAGGCCAGCAGTGGTCCAAGGCTGTGTGTGCAGTAGTGGATGGGCGGCATGGACGCGCGCCAGGTGGGCGTGCCGTCAGCATGGGTGAACAGCGGGCCACAGTCGTGCACGTATTCGGCCTCGGCATAGAAGATGGCGCCGAGGTGGCCAGCGTCGATGAACTGCTTCCAGGCGACGGTACGGTCGAGGTAGTTCACATTTTCCGCGAACATGTAACTGCCGGCGCTGTTCTCGACGGCACCTACAAGGGCGCTGGCTTCCTCGAGATCCCAGACAGCGGGGACTTCACACA
>DPVW01000380.1:0-5533 GCA_003529325.1 Candidatus Latescibacterota bacterium
TCATCTTGTGCGGCATCGCCGATGACCCGACCTGACCGCGGGCGAAACCTTCCGTCGCCGTCTCGGCGCCCGCCATCAGACGGATCGTGCGCGCCAGGTTGGCGACACCACCCCCTAGTTGGAAGAGGCAGGTGATGACGTCGAAGTCGAGGCTTCGCGGATAGACCTGGCCCACAGCCCCTAAAGGATGCTCAAAGCCGAGGTGTTGCATGAACCGTTGCTGCAGTTCGTTCACCTTGTCCTCGTCACCTTCGAACAGGGTGAGTTGGTCGAGGCCCGTGCCGACGGCGCCCTGCAGTCCGCGGAGGGGATAGGTGGCGATGAGGCTTTCGAGACGACGCAAGGCGACGATCATCTCCTGGCCATACATGGCCAGACGTTTGCCCATCGTCGTGGGTTGCGCCGCGGCATGGTGGGTACGGGCGACGATGACGAGGTCACGCCATTCGACGGCACGCTGGCGTAATCGATCGATGAGGTGGACGTACTTGGGTGCGAGGGCCCGCATGGATGTCAGGATCTGATACTGCTCGACGTTGTCCGTCAGGTCACGACTCGTCATGCCCTTGTGGATATGCTCGTATCCGGCGAGGTCACAGAACTCTTCGATACGGGCCTTTACGTCGTGCCGCGTGCGGGCCTCGCGCTCTGCGATCGAAGCGAGATCGACATCGTCGAGGTGGCTCTCGTAGGCTTCGATGGCGGCGGCGGGAACCTCGATACCCAGATCCCGCTGCGCCTTGAGGACAGCCACCCAGAGGCGCCGTTCGAGGCGGATCTTGCCCTCTTCCGACCACACCTGCCGTATGAGGGGGCTGGCGTAACGGCTGGCCAGGACATTGGGGATCGAGTCCGGCGTTTGGCTCAAAAGTCTGTCGGCGTCAGGGTGTGGCGCGCACGCGCGCTTGGGCGGTTTGCGAACCCGGTTGTTCAGGTGTGTTCATAGCATAAGGATTCCACTCGGCATCCGCCACGGATCGTCAGGCATTTCGACGCGCGTGGACATGATCTGCAACGTCGATAATGGAAGCGGTCCAAAATCTGTGCCGCTGGTCGACCAGATAGCGGGTCAGATCACTGAAGGCTTCCGCCTGCACTGAGAGATGGTCACCGCCAACACCATGGAAGGTGTAGATCGCCCAGGCGCCGTCTTGCGCGGCGGTCTGAGCGTAGCCGATGAGATCGTCGGCGTCAGCGCCCTCGGCGGCATAACTCATGAGGCAATGCAGATCGGTGATGCTCGGGTCATTGGGCCGTTCCCCGCCCGCGCGGGCGGCACGGAAACGCTCGGCGACGACGGGCACATACGACTGACGGTTGGCGCCGGCGCCAACGAAACTCTGGTAGCAGGGATAGCAGAAAGACCGTTTGTCCCGCCCCTCCGGGTGCAGTTGGTCGAGTGCGACTTGCGCCGCATCGATGGTATCCGCCATTTCCTGCAGGCTGATCTTCTCAAGGCAGAACGCATCATTGAAGTGGTAATTGCAGGAGCACGGATGCCGGGTCGTGTGGTTACCCAATTCATGGCCGTTGAGACCTACCTGACGCCATTGGTCAGCGACCGTCTCCCACTCTCCCCGGTATGGATTGAGATAGAACGTGCCAGCAAGTCCCGCGTCGTCGAGACGGGGCACGGCTTCCTGCAACTGACTGCGGGCACCGTCATCGAAGGTGAGACTCACGGCGGCCTTGCAACCGTCAGGCCAACTGTTGGGAGGGGACAAGAGGGCTCCTGGGTTGGCTCGGGTAGAAGATCATTGGCGACACTCCTACATTCGCACTCTCATGGGTTCTAGGCAACAGCGGCTCGTTACCGATTCGTCAGTACTTGGGTACGGCTCACTGCTGAATGCGGAGTCGGTGCGTCGAATAATTCCACGCAGAATGTGGATCTGGGTGATCGATTGTCAGATGAGCCCCAATGCGCGCCAATAGAGAATGTTGAGCGGGCACAGGATCAGGATGGATAGCGTCGAGATCAGCAACATGGCGAATGACAGATCGCGGGCTCGCACGGTACCGAAGCCGAGAGCGACCATGAAGGGCGCCGCCTGGTATGGCAGGAATGCGACGGTTGTCGCCATGGCGACACTCATGGCCGAAGCTAGAGGGGTCAATCCCGCGTCGGTGCCCACCACCAACAGACTCGGTGTGGCGACGGCGGCGACGGCGGCGATATCCATGAGAAAGTCGAGGGGAAGGGTCGCCAATGTCAGTCTCATGTGTTGTGCGAACCAGTCACCGTCGGCTGCGGGCAGAGCACTGATGACGGCTTGCACCATGCGGGAATTGAATCCTGTGATATCGAGAATTGCACCGATGCCAAAGAGGGCGGCGATGTAGAAAAAGAATGGGAAGTTGACGTGACGAAGGCGCCGAACGGGTAGCGGTCCCCAGCGGGGCAGAATCGCAAAGAAGACAAGCCCGAGGCCGACTGACACGGGTGCCTGGCCATGCAGTACGTCCGTCGCCCACAGACCGATGCCGAGCAGTAGCAAGAGCAACGTGTTGCGCTGGTCTGCTGACAGGCCACTCTCCGGGTCCACGGAATCGGTCTTTGGAGGCTGTCGCAAGAGCTGTAATCGACGACCCCAGATACTCCAGATCACGACAATGGACATCGCCGTGCGCAGCAGCCCGACGACGGGGAACATCCACAGAATCCATTCTCCCCAGTACACGATCTGCCCGGTTTCGCCCTCCAGTTGCCCTGCCACCACGAGATTCGGCACGGCGCCGGTGAGGACCGCACAGCCACCGTAGTATGTGCCGCAGACGATGGAGAGGGAGACTGCGACGGGCAGCACAGGATCGCGCCGGTCCGGGTCGAGCGCCTGGCACAGAGCGATCCCCACCGGCATCAGCAGCAGCACACGAACCAGGCCTGAAGGCACCAGGAAAGCCGCCGCCAGACCCAGCAGGTGCAGCCCTGCCAGCAATCGCAGCCTGCTGCCGCCGGCGAGCCATGGTAGGGCGGTGTGGGCCAGTCGTAGTTCCAGACCCGTTTCCGTGAGCAAGAGGCTGAGGACCATACCGGCGAAGACGAGCCAGATCGTCGGCTCGGCAAAGGGGGCAAAGGTATCAGCGAAGGAAAGCAGTCCGGTGAGCGGCAGCAGCAGCAGAATGGTGAAGGAGGAAGACTCCACCGAGACGGCCTGAGTCGTCCACAGGATCAGGGCGAAGAGGGTGACACCGAGGGCGAGTTGCTCCCCGTCGGACAGTTCCGGCACAGGCCCCCACCAACCGAGCCCCAAGCAGCCGAGGGCGACGACGATCCAACCCGCTTGCCCGTTGAGGTTGGCGGTGCCGGCAGTCACTTCGGCTTAGCGAAAGTGGTCGGAGAGTGTGCCCACTGAGAGGGCGAAGTGGTAGGAGCGATTCCAACGCATGAGGGTGAAGAAGTCGTCATAGACGAGGAATGCATCCCCCCTCGGTCCGTCAGGCAACACCAGAGTCGCCCACAGGTCGTCGCGTCGCGGCAGCTTCCCGCCATTGAGTCGGCGGATTCCCAGTTCATCCCACTTGGCGAGTCGCATCTTCGTATCCCGACCCGCCAGTCGAGTATCGAAGCCGGTGGGCAGCAACACGGCACGACCCCAAGTCTGGTCTGGATTCCAGCCCAGATGCGACAGGAAGCGGGCCATCGACGCCAGGACGTCACCCGTCGAGGTCCAGATGTCACGTACCCCGTCGCCATCGTAGTCCACGGCAAAGCGCTTGAAGTTAGATGGCATGAATTGACACTGACCGAGGGCTCCAGCCCAGGAACTGTAAAGCCCGACCGGTTGTGCGTATCCCGACTCGACTGCGGTGAGCAGTTCGAGCAGCTCACTGCGAAAATAGGTGCCGCGACGTCCAGCCCAACCCAGCGTCGCCAGCGCCGAGACTGCCGGTGTATCTCCGGTGTGATGACCGAAATCACTTTCGACACCCCATAGTGCCACGAGAAACCGTGGCTGCACGCCATATTTCTCGGCGATGGCGTGCAGCAGTTCCCGCTGTTGTTCCATCTGACGTCGCCCGCGCAGGATACGATCCTGGGAGACGACCCGCTTGCCGTATTCGGCCCAGGAGAGTCTCGACTCAGGCTGTCTCTCCTGTAACTGTAGTACCCGCTCGATCGGGGCGGCGTCGGCAAGAGCGACGTCCAGAGTCTGAGTCGAAATCCCCTTCTTGAGGGCGTCCTGGCGCAAGGCCTGCAGCCATGCGGCGAAGCCGTCTTTCTGCGCTGCGAGCTGTACGGGTGCGATAAGGGCGAAGGCCAACAGCACCAGCGTGAGGATGCATCGGGATCCAATCAAGGACGGACGACGCTGCCATCGGCCCGCCGGTCTTGGGCCGTACCAGAGGGTGCGCGGTCACGATACAGACTGGCCGCCTTCTCTTCGTCGATATCGACACCGAGACCGGGATTGTCATTTGGATACAGATGCCCACCCGCAAGCACAGCGGCACCGGGAAAGGCATCTCGTTCGACTTCGGAGAACTGGTTCTCTTCCTGGATACCAAAACTCGTCGAGGCGAGGTCGAGGTGCATCGCCGCAGCCTGGTTCACGGGATCGTTGTCACCGCCCTCCTGAAATGCAGTCTGCACACCGTAGAATTCGCACAGAGCAGCGATTTTTCGGCAGGGGGTGATGCCCCCCGCTTTCGATACACGCACGCGTACGTAGTCGATGAGTCGTTCGCTGATCAGGGGCACATACTCGTGCGGGTTGACGAACAATTCACCCATCGCCTGTGGCGTCGTACACTGGGCACGGATCAGGCGGAACCAGTCGATCTGCTCCGGCGGCAGGACATCCTCAAGGAAATACAGCCGGTGTGGCTCCAGCAACTTCGACAGGGTCACGGCGTTGTGCGGCTTGAGGTGCTCATGAACGTCGTGTGTCAGCTTCGGGCCGAAACCGAGGCGCTCGCGCAGGAAAGTGAACATTCGCGGGACGTTCTCCAGATATGCCTCGTCGTCAAAGACATTCTCCATCTGGCGCCCATTCTTGGGCCTCGATACGGAATCGGCATCGAGAAAACCACCCCCACCGTAGGCGCCCAACTGGCAGCGCACCACGGGAAACCCCTGCTCCATCCAGCGTTGCACGTCCTCTGCAAGGGCTTCCAGATCTTTGCCGGATGCGTGTCCGTAACAGGGAACTGCGTCCCGGCACTTACCACCGAGCAGTTGATACAGCGGTAGTCCCGCCTCCTTGCCCTTGATGTCCCAGAGGGCCATGTCGATGCCACCCAGAGCGGTATTCAGGATCGAGCCATTGCGCCAGTAGGCGGCGGTGTAGACGGACTGCCAGATGTCCTCGATCTGGGCCGCATCCCGGCCGATGAGGCGGGGGCCGATCACTTGCTCGATGGCGGTTGTCACCGTCTCGGCATGGTGCACGTCATTGGCCGATCCGATGCCCCACAGACCTGGCTGATCGGTGATGACTTTGACGATGGCCCAACTACCGCCGGGGCGGGAACGGATGACGCGGATGTCCTGGATTTTGGCCATGTGTGGTTCGATTCCTCTGTAGTCTAG
>DPVW01000380.1:5836-11297 GCA_003529325.1 Candidatus Latescibacterota bacterium
GATTCCTCTGTAGTCTAGTCGAGGGCGAATAAGCTGAGAGCGGGAACGTAGGTGATGATGAGAAGACAGGCGAGAAGGATGGCGAGGAAGGGGAGAGAGGCGCGATAGAGACTCAGCAGGGGACGTTCGAATCGGGCGCTGGCGATGAACAGATTGAGGCCGACCGGTGGTGTCGAGTAACCGATCTCAAGGTTGGCGAGAAAGATGATACCAAGGTGCACGGGATGAATGTCGTATGCCGCCGCGATCGGGAGAATCAATGGTACGACGACGACGAGAGCGGAGAACATGTCGATCATGCAGCCCACGACCAGCAGGAACAGATTCAGCAGGATGAGGAAAACGAACCGGCTCTCCACCTGACCACGGATGAGCTCGAGCAGACTGGCGGGGATTTCGGCGTCGATCAAGTAGGAGGTATAGGCCATGGCAGCAGCGAGTATCATGAGAATGCCGCCTACGAGGACCATGGTCTCGCGGATGATGCCAGGGAGTTGACGTAACGTGATCTCCCGATGAACCAACATCTCGAGGATGATCACATACAGCGCGCTCAATGCCGCCGCCTCACTGACGGCGATGAAGCCGGAGTAGATCCCGGTCATGACCACGGCGGGCAGCAGCAATTCCCAGATCCCCTCACGGAGCGCCTGCATCGGGGTGTTGTCCGGCTCGCGTACTTTTCGGGCACTCGTGCCGCCGCCGACGATGTAGGTGTAAGCCGAGAGTGCCACCACCAGCAACACGCCGGGAGCGATGCCGGCAATGAACAACTGATCTACCGGTGTTGCCGAGACGATTCCGTAGACGATCAACGGGATGCTCGGTGGGAACAGCAGTCCAAGGCTGCCCGATGTCGTCAACAGGCCCAGAGAAAAATCTTCCGGATAACCAGCCTGCAACAGCGCCGGCAGCAGCAGGCCACCGACAGCGACGATCGTCATACCGGAGGCACCCGTAAAGGCTGTCAGCAGGGCGCAGATGGTCAGAGCCATGATGCCAAGCCCCCCTGGAAGCCACCACAACAAAGCCTCCGAGATCCTCACCAGACGTCGGGCGGCACCACTTTCGGCGAGGAGGAACCCGGAGAATGCGAACAGGGGGATCGCCGTGAGTGCCGGTGTGTCAGCGAGACGATACATCTCGATGAAAAGAATGGTCAGGTCGACCCCGTCGCTGGCAAAGGAGACCAGGGCCAGGACGCAGATGATGACGAACAGTGGCGTACCCAGGCATGCCAGTAGCACGCCGACCAACGTCGTAAGTGGTGCCATCAGTTACCCGGGGATTGTCGGCAGACAGCGTTGCGCAGTTGCGCCACGCCGTGCCCGGCAAAACGAAGGCCCATGCCGCAGAAGACCACGGGGAAAACCAGCAGCAGCGTCCACCGCGGCAGACTCAGAAATGCACTCCCCCCGTAGTTGTACTCATCCAGGACGAAGCGTGCAGCCAATGGCGCCAGCAACAGGCAGACCGTGGCGGAGATGACGTTGCCGACGGCGGTTGCGATCAGGCGCAGGCGCGGCTGCAGCAACCGCAGGGCGGCGTCGATGCGAATGTGTCGATTGTCGCGGGTGGCGATCAGGGCGCCGAGAAAGCTGGACCAGAGTACGAGATGGCGGACCAGGGGTTCGCTCCAGACCCAGGTGACACCAAGGAAATTTCGCAACAGGATCTGGCCGAATGCGAGCAGGAGAAGGGCACCAACGAGTAGCACGAGGAGCCCCTCTTCGACATGGTGGTACCATGGCCGGCGGTCGGCCTCGGAGCCGCAGTCGGGGGTGGCTGCCGTCACGGCGTCTCGGATTCTGCCTTGGCGCGAAAGTCGGCCAAGTGCCTCAGTATCTGCTCATACACCTGCGCACTGAAAGCTTCACCTACCAAGTGTGGTGTCACGTCACGCACAAGCTGTTGGAAACTGGCGATCGCATCTGGCGAAGAATCAACGGCAGCAATTCCCTCTCGCTGCATGATCTGCAGAGCATCCTCGTTATCGGCTCGGCCCTTCTGATTGTGTGTCCTGATGTGGCGTCTTGAGATCTCAAGCAACTGTTGTTGCTGCGTCGCCGTGATCTGTTCGAAGGCCTTCTGCTGTATGACGAAAGCGCCGAGCGAGTAGTTGATGGGAACGTTCGTGTAGTATTTGACCCGAGTAAACCACTGCAACACGATCGCCGCCGCTGGTGAGGCGTAGACGACATCGATCAGATTCGTCTGCAGACCGAGCAACACATCAGGGATGGCGAGAGGAATGGAGGTAACCCCCGCCTCCTTGAACAGGACACCGGTGATCGGTTCATCCTGTAGTCGCCAGACCTTGTGTCCACGAATGTCCGCCACGCTGGCCACGGGTTGTTGTGTCATCAGGTAGACGAAGCCGATATCGGACCATCCGAGCACAGTGAAACCGGCTTCGAGAAAGGCCTGTTGATAGTAACTTTCCATCTGTGCCAGTACGTAATCGACCTCGGCATAATTATCGAACAAGAACGGCATCTGCAGGGCGAGCATGTCAGGTAGGACGTGGCTGATGCCGGTACCGGCGAGGCCTGCACCGTGGAGTTGGCCGATGCGAATCTTGCGCAGCATGACATCCTCGTCACCCTGGACGCCGCCAGGGTAAATCTTGAGCCGAACCTGGTCCTGGGTTGCGCTGCGGATCTCGTCATCGATCGCTCGCAGAGCGGTGATCCAACTGCTCCCATCTGGCGCAAGCGTACCGATCTTGAGTACCGTCTTTGCCGTGGTTGGTGCGACAAGGGTGAGCACAAACAGGGCGATGCCAACGCCTCTCCCAAGCAGGTTAGAAGTAAACATCGACGTCCTGAAGCATTGTTTCGGCCAGGCGTTTTGCGGCGTTGTTCTGCAGTGTGAATTCTGCGACCCCATCGGCCGGGGAGGAGAGCACTTGCTCGAGGAGTTCCACATAGAGTTCGCGATCAAAGATCTGGCGAGCATAGAAGCGCGCCATCTGGATGCGGACCATATGATCCTGTCCATCGGTTATTTCCAGGGCTCGTTCAAAGTGAAACAGGGAACGCTCTGGTTCGCCACCCAGGACCGGTGGCAGGGCGGCATGGTAGACGCCGAGGAACACGTGGGGGGCGCCATGTCGGAAGTGCTCATCCCGTTCGATGACCCAGCGCATCAGATGTATGACCCGCGGCAGGTCGGCCAGGGCGGCGATGGAGTTGAGGTTTGCCCCGATCCAGGCGCCCCAGGAACTGGCCGCCCAGAATACGTAGGGCAGGTCAGCTTTGTGCAAGTGACGGTCGATATCTTCGAACTCGGAGAATGGCCCGGCGACCAGTCCAGCCACGGCAGGTCGCCGGGCGACGAGGGCCGCCATGCCGTATTCTCTGGCATGGGTGAGCAATGCCGCCGCACGCTGTGACTCCGCGGCCTCGATCAAGGTGGCGTAGCCGGTGTATGCTTCAGCCGCCTGGCGCAACAGTTCTGCGTTCTTCCGATCGCCTTCGATCAGACCTTCCAAGAGCAGCAGATAGGTGGGCATGCCCTGTAATACGAGATCGACGTCGTCGTGTTTGAGCGCCGCGAGCGAAACGTCCTCGACGAGACCACCCGTTGCCGTCGTGCGGATATAGGAGCAACCTCCGTGCGCGCCAGCCACCACGAGGCTGATCAGGAGGTAGCGGAGATGCAAGGCTGCCCGTCGGTCCATGGGAACATCCGTTATCGATTGCGGCGAGGAAGAGGGTAGGCAGGAGGGTGGCTAATATCACGAGCCCCACGAAGGACCGTCAAGGAGGACTGGATGCGCGGCAGATCTGCCGCATGTTCATAGGTAGGACTCCGACTGCACGCTCGCGGTTTCTGCGGCTTGCTCCTACCCCCTGGTTATTGCTTCCGGTACTGACGATTGCAGCCTATGCCGGTGTCATCGATAACGGATTCTGCCTCGATGACTCCGGGATGGTTGGCGCCAATCGTTTTGTCGCTGAAGCTGCCTGGGGCCAGATGTGGCAGACGAGTTACTGGCAAGGCGTGACCGGCACCACAGGGGGGCTCTACCGCCCTCTCACGCTTCATCTCATCACACTGGAGCGCCTGCTGTTCGGTCTGCGCCCCGCGCCCTACCACGTCGTCTCCCTGGTGCTGCATGGGCTCGCGGGTCTGGCGCTGGCAACCGCGGCGCTACGCACGGGTCTATCGGTGCGGGTCGCTTGGTTGGCGGGCGCACTGTTGTGTGTCCATCCCGCCGGATCAGAGGCCGTCAACGCCGTCGTTGGTATGGCCGATCTGTTGTCCTTCATCGCCGGGGTCACGGGAGCGGCCTTCCTCGTCACCGCGCGGACGGCGCGCACGATCATCATGGCAACCATCGTACTCGCCCTGGCGTCATTGGCCAAAGAGAGTGCTGCGGTATTCGCCGTCGGTGCAGTCGCTGCACTGCTGTTCCACGACAGACGGCGCCTGCCATTGTTCGGTGGTGTCATGGCTCTGGTGGTGCCCGTCGCAGTACGCGGATTGCTCACCGGACACCTCGATCCCGGAGGCATCGGCTTCCTCGACAATCCCCTCGCCTTCGCCGACATCGTAACGCGCTGGCTCAACGCGCCGGCGCTGGTGATTCGGTATCTGCTACTCGTCATCTTTCCGTGGCCACTGTCGGCGGATTATTCCTACGATGCGATCCCGGTGATCATCACCACGGATCTGCTGTCCTGGTTGCCACCACTCATGTTATGCCTCTCTTTTGTCGTCTTCCTCTGGATCCTGATTCGTCGTCAGCCTCAGGCAACCCTCTGGGCTGCAGCTTCGCTCTCGATGCTTGCTCTGGCCACTCATGTTGTGGTCCCCGTCGGCACCATGTACGCTGAGCGACTCGCCTACCCGGTGCTGGCTGCTGGCGGAATCGGTGCGGCGACGCTGTTGGCAGATCTGCATCGTCGATGTCGTCGTGGCGTGGGCGTCGTCATCGTCGGCTGCTGGCTGTTGCTGTGTGTCTGTCTGGTGCGGCAGCGCACTGCCGATTGGCGGGATGATGGTACCCTGTTTGCGAGTGCACTGAGGGTGAGTCCGAGGAGCGCGAGGGCACATTATGGAAGCGGCGGCTGGTTGCAGCAACTGGGCGATCACGAAGGAGCGCTCGCCGCCTACCGGGAGGCGTTGCGCATCCACCCACGATATCCCGATGCACTCTACAACCAGGGAGCGGCGCTGTTGAATCTCAACCGTCTCCCCGAAGCGCTGTCCAGTTACGTAGCCGCCAGCACCGCTCGCCCCGGATTCGTGCAGGCGCTTTTTGCGGTCGCCACCCTGCGTGTGGCACTTGACGACCCGGAGGCAGAGGCAGCCTATAGAGAGGTCCTCCAATACGAGCCAAGCCACCTGGAAGCCACGCGGGGACTGGCGCGGATGCTTGCCGAAAGAGCGAGGTGATACGTGGCCGCGTCGCCGCAGGGTTACTCGGCGGTCCCGGCCTCATCGAGGCACGTCC
>DPVW01000380.1:11612-19005 GCA_003529325.1 Candidatus Latescibacterota bacterium
GCCTCATCGAGGCACGTCCACGGGTCCTCGGCGTCGCCACAGGTGACGAAGGCGATCACCGCCGTAGCGAGTTTCCCATGAACTCGCGTGAGAACGGCATCAAAACGATCGAAGTGACTGTGATAACGCCGATAGGAGAGTAGTCGGGCGTTGTTCAGTTCCCAGTTGAGGAAGCCGTCATAACGCCCACCACCGAGAGTCTGCCTGCGGTTGCTGTATTGCTGTTTGGCCTCGTCGAACAGCCGTACCCGCTGCAGCAGAATCTGAGGGCGGGGTAAGCCACTCTCATAGAGACTGTCGAGTTGCGCGGTTACGCCCCGCAGAAAGCTCTGGAAGGCGGCGGCATCGGCGCGCCTGAGCCTGGTTTGCTCAACCTGCTCTGAATTCTCACCGTATCGCTGTGCCAGGAAGGTGAGGGAGCCGACTTTGCCGACAAAGGAGGCGACACTCTCATTGTAATCGGTCTCGTCCTCTACGTATACCGTGGCATGGGTTAGTTCGTGCAGCACGACTTCCACGAGACGATCCTCGGGCCCATCGATCATGGTGCTCAGGACCGGGTCGGAGAGGTACCCGAGCGTGCTATAGGCGGGCACGCCGCTGGCGATCGCATCGTACCCGAGTTCGACGAGGCGATCCCGCTCGGCGACGGCGTGTTGTCGTTGGAAGTACCCTTTGTACGGAAGTGCGCCGACGAGGGGGAAGGACCAACGATAGGATTCGAAGCGATCGGGTGGACTCGCCGACACGTTCCAGGCGATCGGTTGTCCGCCCGTGTCATAGTAGTCGGTATAATTTGAGGTGGCGCCATGGAGACCGACTTCGTCGCCGGCGAAGCGTCGTATCTCCTCCACGAGCAGGAGCTTGTCCCGTAGTTCCGACGATGTGGTCGAATCGGCGAGCACGTCGTTCAAAGAGCGACGCGCGAGTGTGATTCTGACCTGCCCACGCGCCAGATGCAGATAGTAGCCGACCTCAGCACAGCCCGCATGCACCAGGAGCAGCCATCCGAGCACGGCGCAATACCAGGCTCGACAGGTGATCAGGGAGAGCCTGCCGCCTCCTGCACTGTGGTGTTGATGCTGTCCATCTGCCGATTCAACTGCAGGATGAGTTGGTTGGCGGATTCGTACTTGGTCTCGGCGTCCTGATAAATGGCCTTGAAGTCACCCTCAGCCTGCTCGACCTCCCAGCCCTCGATGGTGCGTGCGAGCGCATCGATCCGGGTCACCAGCATCTTGCGCGTGTCGCGATGAAATGGGGCCAGCAGGGGAGGTGGTTCGATGTTGTCGAGTTCCTCCAGCACCGACTGCAATCCCGGCCGCACGGCTGCCGCAAGATTCCGCCTGGTTCCGCGCCGGTCGGCGTTGCCCTGTTTGGTACTGGCCAGGGCTTCTTCATACTCCTGCTGCAATTTACTGAAGGTGGTGATGTGGGGATTGATGGTTTGCAGATAAGCGGAGACCTCGGCGACACTGCCGTAAGCCGTCGCTGCCGTCATGTCGACGGTCGGAGGCTGAGTCTCGGCGGACGCTTTTTCATCGGTTTTGCCACAGGCGGTGGCGAAGAGGGCAAACAACAGGAGGGCAAGGACGCGGGATCGTAGCAAAGTGTCGACACCTTTCTTCTAAAACGATTGGCAAGTTCCCTGTCACCAACGGCACGGCGATTACAGGTGGGCACGCGCCCGGTCGAGGCCCCGGAGGGCAGGCTCAGACTGAGGGTTGATGAGCAGTGCCTTGGAAAAATGATCAGCCGCCGCCGCCCACTCCTGCTGTCCATCAAATATTCGACCCAACCCCAAGTAGGCTTCCAGTGCGTTGATGTTGGCATCGATCGCGCGCTCGAAGGCGGCTGTAGCGTCCGTGAGACGATCGCTGGCCGCATACGCCTGGCCGAGGGTGATCAAACTTTCCGCAAATCGTGGATTCGCCTCGACGGCGCGTTCGAAATTCTCGATGGCGCTGGCCGTCTGTCCGGCAGCCATCTTCAACTCTCCCAGGCGCAGGTGGGCGAGTGGGTGTAGGGGCATGATACGAGCGGCATTTTCCAGTGCCATGAGGGCGCTGTCCGGGACATCCTTGGCAGCCCATGCAAGCCCCTCAGCATAATGCACGTGGAACGCCCGTCTACGATAGAGATCGGCAGGGCCATCCCGTTCCTGAAGTTTGTAGATCTGGGCCAACCCAAGTAGCGCAGTGACCTCGAGACTATCACGCTGCAGGACTCGACGATAGCCTATGGTGGCTTCACCGAGAGCGCCCTCGGCGGCCTGTTCTGTCGCCCACTCCAGCAACTGCCCGGTTGTCGCATCCGCCGCCGGCTCTGGGGTCAAACCACAAGCGACGAGCGCCAGCATCAGCGCCATGGCTGGCCACCGATGGCGCAGGCTGCGTTGGATCAGTGGCCGAGAGGGGTGGGGGGGTGTGGGGAAAAGGTGAAGAGGGCTGGCCTGTTTGAGGGAATTCACTTCTTTGCGGAGACGACTTTTTCGCCGTCAAAGATCATATTGCCATCGCGATTGAGAACCCGCCCGTCCTCGGTGAATTCATACTTCATCGACTGCCCCAGCGTGAGATGCCTCTGCACCTCGGCCAGATCGGGGTACTTTTCGAGCAATTTTTCGATCGGTCCCTCGAACTCGGTCGCATGGTATTTGGGCCGGTCCTTGTCACGGGACTTGCGTTCGGCGGCGGTCATGATCGGCAACCGTTCGGCCGCTGGAGTGAACTGCCCGCCCATGGCCTGACGTCTGCGATAGTGGTCGTGGCGGTGCTCGGATGCGGAGCGCATCTCTTCTGGCACCGATGAAAGCCCTGCATCGCGGTTACGATCCGCCATGCGCTGCGACTCCGTGTCGATCTGTCGCTTCTGGGCGTCCTCCTGTTCGCGCGTCGCCAGTTGCTCCCGTTCCTCGTCTAGATCTATATCCTCGCCCAGCTTCCGTAACACGTTCTTGGCCGCTCTGTTCATCTCTTCTCAATTGCCTCCGGGTCCACGGTTCGATGCTTCTCTCAGGCTCCTGTATGCCCTTCTGGAATATACGTTTAGCGCAGAAGGCACGAAAGGCTCAGTGAGTGGACAGAATGTGAAGGGCACCGTTATCTTAGCGCGGTTCAGCCCCTGAATCGTCGGTGGGAGGGAGCCATGGCAGAGGAAAAGGATTCCGACAAGAACGACGCAGAGTCTCGCGAGGCACGGGCAGAGCGAATCAGGCACCTGCTCAGCGAGAAGAGCGAAGATGCAGCAAAAATGGTGAAAGCCTGGCTGCAGCAAGATCAAGAACGCAAGTAATCAAGCTATGGAGCGGCCCCGAATACGGCGTGCCGCGCGAAGGGCGAGTGAATGGCATTTCTGTCGCGGTTTTTCTCCAACGATATCGGTATCGATCTCGGCACGGCGAATACCCTGATCTATGTAAAGGGGGAGGGGATCGTGCTCAACGAGCCCTCCATCGTCGCCCGCCACGTCATGACGAAGAAACTCATCGCCGTCGGCATGGAAGCGAAGGAGATGATGGGGCGGGAAAACTCGGAGATCGAGACCATCCGCCCCCTCAAAGACGGTGTCATCGCCGACTTCGAAGTCACCGAAGAGATGATCCGGCATTTCATCCGCAAAGTACAGAAGAACAAGCTGTTCGTGCGTCCACGCATCGTCGTTTCGGTACCCTCTGGCAGTACCGAGGTCGAGAAGCGTGCCGTGCGCAATTCCTGCGAACGAGTCGGGGCCCGCGAAGTCTATCTGGTGAGTGAGCCGATGGCTGCAGCCATCGGTATCGGACTCCCTGTGGAGCAAGCGGTGGGGTCGATGGTCATCGACGTCGGTGGTGGCACCACGGAGATCGCCGTCATCGCGCTGTCCGGCGTGGTTACCGCCGAATCGATCCGGATTGCCGGTGACGAGATGGACCGTGCCATTATCGAGTGGATGCGCAAGAAGTACAACCTCCTGATCGGCCCACGGAATGCTGAACAGTTAAAGTTTCAGATCGGCTGCGCCATGCCTCTGGATCCAGAAGAGGAAGCACCTGTGCGCGGTCGAGACCTGGTGGCAGCCATTCCCAAGACGCTTATGATCGACTCACGCGAAATCCGCGAGGCCCTCTCTGGTCCCGTAGCGCAGATCGTCGCCGGCGTCCGCCGAAGCCTGGAGCGCACACCGCCCGAATTGGCGGCCGACATCCTGGATCGAGGGATGGTGCTCTCCGGTGGCGGTGGCAAACTGCGCGGCCTGCGTGAGTGCCTCATCGAGGCCACCAGCCTGCCCACCTACCTCGATAGCGAAGATCCGCTGTCGGCGGTAGTCCGTGGCAATGCCCGTGTGCTCGATGAATTCGAGCGCTATCAGAAGGTCCTCTACTAGAAACAAAGGGAGTGCCGGCCAGTCCCGTGGCACACCTCGACCTCCGGCTTAAATTTTGGCCCAACGTAACCGCGACTTCATCAGCATCGGCCTCTGCATTCTGGCGGCCTTGACCCTCTTGGGCTTGCCCGACGACCGTCAAGAAGTCGTGGCAGGGCAGTTGCGTCGGAGTGCCTGGTCGACGGGGCAGTGGGTGTTTTCCCGTGTCATTCATTTCGCTCGGGGCGAGCAGCGTGCGCAGCATCTGCTGACACAGAATGTTGCTCTCGCTCTGGAGAACATGCACCTGAGGGAGGCGGCAGAGGAGAACCGACGGCTACGACAGGCATTGCTGTTCCGGCAACGCAACCCCACCGGGGAGGTGATTCCGGCAGAAGTGATCGGCCGCGACCCGGACCAGATGTTCGACGTCCTCGTCATCAATGCCGGTCGGGACGTCGGACTACAGCCAGATTGGCCTGTGATAACAGCTGCCGGGTTGGTGGGACATATCAAGGTGGTCGATCACCATAGTTCCGTGGTGCGTCTCATTTTCGACGCCCGTGTCAGCGCCGTGGTCCAAGGCAGCCGTGCACATGGGGTGGTATCACCGACGACGGGCAATCGTTTTCTACTCGAATACGTGGATGCCAGCAAGGATATCAAGGTCGGTGACCTCGTCGTCTCATCCGGTATGGGTGGGCGTTATCCCAAAGGTATCACTATCGGTGTCATCACAGACGTCTCGGCGGAAGAGCAGGAACCTCTATTCAAGCAGGTAGGGCTCGAATCGGAAGTCGATTTCTGGGGGCTCGAGGAGGTCTTCGTGCTGAAGCCCGGAGACGTCTAGGCCAACTCTGGAATGCTGGTGCTTCTTGACAACCTTGGGGACGTGCCGTATACTCGACCCCTGTTCAAAAGCAGCCTGTCAGACGCTCGTAAGCGTCTGTCACACAAGCGGAAAGGCCCGGTGGTCGACCGGCGGAAAGCCACGGTGGTCGACCGGCGTTGTCCCGGTTCCCAACGCGGCAGTTTCCTTGTTCCCGCATCGCTACACTACGCGGGATGAGACCCCGAAGCGAGCGAGAGGGAGACGGCCTTGACGAAGGCTGACATCGTCAGGAATATCGCCCAGGGAACCGGGCTGACGAAGACCGATACCGCAGCTGTCGTTGATGGATTTATCGAGGCCGTTATTGAGGCCTTGCAGCAGGGCGAGCACATAGAGATCCGCGGTTTCGGGACGTTCAAGTCAGTCAGTCGAGCCCCTCGAACCGGACGAAACCCCCGTACGGGAGACGAAGTCAAGATATCACGACGTCGCGCCCCCGTTTTCAAACCATCCAAAGAATTGCGGGCGCGAGTCGAAACCGACAGCAGCCCCACAGGAGCTGAAAAAGATGCCGTGTGGAAAGAAGAGAAAGCGGCATAAGATCAACACGCACAAGCGCAAGAAGCGCTTGCGCAAGAACCGGCACAAGAAGAAGAATCTGTAGCCGGATCGCCCCCTAGCCTAGGTTCCGGGTTTTCTTGCGCAGTCTGTGGGCTATTAGCTCAGCTGGATAGAGCGCTTGCCTCCGGAGCAAGAGGTCACAGGTTCGAATCCTGTATAGCTCACCATTTTCAGGGTCGGGGTGTGGCGCAGCCCGGAAGCGCACCTCCTTGGGGTGGAGGTGGTCGCAGGTTCAAATCCTGTCACCCCGACCATTTTCCTTTGCACCATAGCATCGACGTTAACGAGCCACGGGTCACCCCGTGGCTCGTCGTCGTCCCGCATCACAACATGCCATATCAATCAACGTCGGGGTGTAGCGCAGTCCGGCTAGCGCACCTGCTTCGGGAGCAGGGGGTCGGCGGTTCGAATCCGCCCACCCCGACCACTTTCACCTGACAATGACACCGAAATTTATCGTGCTTACCGGGCCTACGGGGGTCGGCAAGTCCGAATTGGCCCTGTCATTGGCTGAGGCCATCGATGGGGAGATTGTCTCCGTCGATTCACGCCAGATCTATGTCGGCATGGATATCGGCACGGCCAAACCGAGCCTTGCCGAGCAGGCGCGTGTCGTCCACCACCTGCTTGATCTGATCAGCCCTAGGCAGACATTCAGCGCCGGCCAGTGGGCTGCTGCTGCTCGTACCGTTGTCGAAGAGGCGACTGGCCGCGGTCGGCCGGTGTTGCTCGTAGGCGGTTCCGGACTGTACTTGTCGGCGCTCCTGGATGGTCTGTTTGACGAGTCGGTGGGGGATCGCGAGAGCCGTCGAAGGTACCGTGAACAGCGCCTGCTGGAGGGCGATCTCGACTCGCTGTGGCTGGAACTCGGCGAGCGCGATCCGGCGGCACAACGATCGCTGTCGCCAACGGATGGAGTTCGCGTCTTGCGTGCCCTCGAGCTTTCCGGGCAAGGGGGGCGGGCGAGTCGTTGGCAGCACCATCGTCAGCAGAGTCTGCCTGGGCTTGGGCCGATGATCTGTCTCAGCCGGCCGAGGGAAGAACTCTATGATCGCATCGATCGACGCACCGAGGGCATGGTGCAAGCCGGTTGGCTGGAAGAGATCAGGACCTTGTTGGCTGCGGGGGCTCAGATCACCGACCCGGGGCTTGTCTCCCTCGGATATACTCAACTGATCGATCATTTGCGCGGCGGCGTGCCTCTCGACGAGGCCGTGGAAACGATCCGTCAAAAGACAAGGCAGTACGCCAAGCGCCAGATTACCTGGTTTCGGCGCGACCGGCGCTTTCGTTGGCTCGATCTGGCTCGCTACGGGACAGAGGGTGCGCAGGAGCGGATTCTACTTCAATACGAGGCTTTACAGAGCTGACGCGCGGAGCATGTCGCCGGGTCCTTGTCTTCATTGACACTTGGACTTACGCCGGTTATCTTCCGATCGGCTTCAGGTGAGAAGGAGGTTTGGCGGGTTTTGACGACTGCCCGTCGCGCGCGACCATGAGTTTGGCGCGTCCACTTCGAGAGATCGGAGCGGGAGTAGTTCAGGGGTAGAACGCAAGCTTCCCAAGCTTGATGTCGCGGGTTCGATTCCCGTCTCC
>DPVW01000234.1 GCA_003529325.1 Candidatus Latescibacterota bacterium
GGAAGTTGACCAGCCAACGAGCCAGATCTTCGGCCGTGGCCTGGCATCAGGCCTGTATCTGTAAGCTCAGCAGCAGCTCCCAAGGGGGTGAATTCAGGGCTACCCATAAGATGGTGCTGATGAAGTAGGATGGAACACGCCAAGACCAATTTCCTTCTTCAGGAAGAGGGACTGTTGGATGTCGATCGCAGCACGGTGGAGGATCTTCTGCCCGGTTTGATTCCCAATGGTGGCAATATCACTCTTCGTCACCTTCTGAGTCACTCGAGCGGCCTGTGCGACTTTGCATCCAGCCAGGATCTGTTGGCCACGCTATCACCCGCGGATGGCGACTTGAATCGCTCCTGGGAGCCGGAGGAGCTCATCGCAGTCGCCAACGCCCACGGGCCAACGGGGGGCCGCCCGGGTTTTCCTACTCCAACACGAACTTCGTCCTGCTCGGTATGATCATCGAGGCCGTCAGCGGGCGTCCTCTCGCGCACGAATTCAGAGATCGGCTGCTCACCCCGCACGGGCTGGGCGTCATGCACAGACCCACGGCGCTTGGTATGATCAGCGCGCAATACTTGCTCCCCTCTGCCAGGGCGATGCCGATCTCGATAGGGTAGCTCTCCGCGCCGAAGCCGGACGCCTCAACATCGATGATGAACGGATTTCCGACGGTCGCCATTCTATTCGCCTTTTATCAAAATGGCGATTGGGCAGAGCCGGTTTCTACTTGAGCAGGGCCACCTTGCTGCTGGTATGATAGCTGCCGGCAATCAACTCGCAAAAATAGATGCCGGAACTCAACCGCTGCCCCCCGTCGTCAGTGCCTCTCCACGTGATCTGTGACCAACCCGGTGGGTGCATTCCAGCCACCAACGTTGTCACGCGCTGTCCGAGCAGATCGCGGATGTGCAGTTCGGCGTGCATTGCTTGTGGCAGCCGGTAGCGGATCACAGTGTCGCTGTTGAATGGGTTCGGGTAGTTATGGCTGAGAGCAAATTCCTCTGGCTGCACAGCCAACTCAGCCACCGCCGTGTCGGCACCGAGATAACGAATTAGATACGCCAGATCCCAGGTGAATGCGGGCGTGTCGAGGATGAGCATGCCATCGATAGAAACGACCTGGTCAGACCGCAGTAGCTCGCCACTCAACGGATCGCTCCACCTGACGCTGTAGCGGCCCTCCAGTTCGAGTTCGCCGATACTCAGCGTCGCCTGCTCCACTGGGACAGGGGGTCCATCTTTCAACACATCATTCCAGTTGTACTTCCGATTCTGCAACCAACCGGCCATCGTGTGCTTCCCCTGCAGGGCAAAACTGAGGACTGTGGGCTGGTAGCGGACAAAGGCATAACTCACAACCCGCACGTATCCGCTACCAGAATTCTCCACTCGTATCGCACGAGTACCCACGGGCACGTGGGTGACGTGGGTGCTCTCCGCGCCAGCCTCCTCGTCGAATACCATCACACCGTCGAGCCACACGGTCAGACGAGGTCTGCCACTGATGTCAGTCCCCGTGAGGATATGAAATTCACCGGCCTGCGCGTAGTCGACGAGAAAGGTAGGAGGATTCCGTCGGTCCACGTCCTCGACGCCAAAGAGGTAGCGGCCAGCCCGCACGGGACTCGGCGTGATGACACCCGATGGTGCGACCTCGAACTGTGCAACCGACGCCCGGCGCAGGCCGATGCCCGGTCTGGCCATCAGATCCTCAGCCGAGGCTGAGCCAGCGCGCACGATGCGGGGTTGGAAATCGTCGCCCAGCAGATCCAAATCGGCAAAGAAGGCCGACAGCGCTCTGAAATGGAAGTACAGATCAAGAGGGGCGACGTAGTTGTCCCACCACCAGATCGCCGCCGTACCCATAGCGCCTGAAAATGCGGAAGCCCACAGAGAGTTGTGCAGGTAGACCCCATCGGGATCACTGCTGCGAGCGGTGCCGGCGTCGGTGAAGCAGAATTCTCCGATCATCCCTGGCTTGTCGAATGACTGGCGGTGACCCAGAATGAGTTCCCTTTGCACTTGCAGGGCATCGTCATCGAGTGCGTAATAGTGATGCTGCGTCAGGTCGAGATCGTCGATGTTCCACATCGCCTCCGCGGATCGACTGCCGCCACCGGAAAAACTGGTCGTCACCAGGTGTCCATTGATATCGAGGCTGACCAGTTCGGCCGCCATCTCACGATGCCACTGTGCAATGTCATCGGCGTGCTCCTGATAGCTGTCGGTAAGGTCGACTTCGTTGAACAGCTCCCATGCAAGGATGTGGGGCGAGTACCCCCAGCGCGCGACGATGTAGCGCAGACGACGCTTGAACAGATTTCGAGCCTTGCCATCGGTGAAGAAATCCCAGGTCTGCTCACAGGGTCCGCCATTGGCGGCATTGTACGGGTTGTTGTCCCATTCGGGATTCACCCGCGTGGAGACCTGGCCGTGATTGTTGAGCACGAGTTGCATGTAGACACCGCGTCGCCTCGCGTGATCGACGACTTGGTCCAACTGGAAGGCGCGATGCTGACGGCTCTCGTAGTTGCCCAGACCTGTGTCCAGCCACTCGACAGCGAATCCCCATGAGGCCATCCAGGTGCGGATGTAGTTGCCACCGTGAGTGGACAGATCGTCAAGCCAGTGACGAAAATCGGCAACAGGATCTCTAGAGGAGCCCCAACCCATGTTCTCGCCGATGGCGAAATACTGCGTGGAATCGTCGAACCGCAAGTAGGCGCCTCCCGTAGACCGGACAAAGCCGGGGTCATCGCCGACCCTGCATATGAAGGTGCCCGACGTAGCGCTTGTGGTGCCGGAGGCGTCGTGCGCGGTTAGATCGAAATGCCAGAGACCGGCTTCGTTTGGCGCGAAGCGGGCCTTCCACACCGGCAACCCTTCCGAGCGTAGTGTTGTTCCAACATCACGGAAATTCTGGAACTGAAATCCGTCGATCCTTGATAGCCTGCCCGAAGGGGCGGCAAATGTCACGCGCACATTGACCTGGTCAAAATCGTACGCGTTGTCGTAGGTCGCCTGCACTTGCGCGGTGAGTTCGAACTTCTCGAATAGACTCACGGTATCGTGGTTGGTGTGCACGCTCTCGACCACCGGCAGGGCATCGAGGTCGGTCACCGACCACAGCAGAAGCAGGATCAGCCCACACCGCGATCGACACAGACGCACTCAGGAACTGCCACCGCTCAGGGTCCAGATCTCTCGACCCGTCTTAAGAATTCGCTTTTCTACCTGGAACTCGGCCCCCTCCTGCTCCGCTATCGACTGTAATTCAGCTTCATCCGCTTCGGTGCCATCACAATAGCCGATGGGCCGTGGATTGTTTGGCTGGGACAGTTGGACTTTGACTTCGCCACGGTCCCAGAGTGTCTGTGTCGAGTTGTTGTATGGATGAATCATGGCTTTTTAGTGTCGCATCCGGAAGTCGTTCTGACTTGAGCGATCTGCCCCACGCATCAGGTAGACTGTGCGTTCTGACATGCTCAGTGGACCGTCATGTGAAGTGCGAGGCGTGATGTCATGCCGATAGACGGAGGTGGTCGGCATGAAGCGTAGTGTCATACCTCGGCGAGAATGATCCGAGTGATTTGGTTCAGACCCGTGGTAGAGATACACGTCATGCAACGACACCTGTCCCGGTTCGAGAACGATGTCTTCCGCTTCGGCTTCATCGAACTGGCTCGGGTCCAACTCGAGACTGAGCGCCAGTCCCTCTGCATCGTTCTTGTTGTGTCTGGCCAGCCTCTTTGTTCGATGAGAACCGGGAATGACCTGCAAGCAACCGTTTTCGGGCGTCGCCGCATCGATGGCAATCCATACTGTGCAGGTCGCCAGCGGCTCGATGGGCCAGTATTCCCCGTCCTGATGCCATGGCGTCTTGGTCCCGACCCTGGCAGGTTTGGCAAAAAAACTGGAGTTCCACAGGGCGACATCCTCGCCAATGACCTGACAGACCATGTCCAGTATTTCGGGCCTCCGGGCTACAGTCAGATACCAGGTGTCAAAGGCCAGCAAAGCAGAGCAGTAGTCACTGAACTGCGAGTGTTGTTCGACCAGTCTACTGTGAGCCTGGCCAATGTCGTCGATCACATTGTCGGGCAAACGAAAGTCGGGGGTGACATAACCGTCGCGTTCATAGTCCCTGATTTCATCTTGGGTCAGCATGCGTTTCTCCTGAATTGGCCCAATCCCAGGGCCACCCTCCTGGGCGACTTGGCGGCCCCACGACGAGGCGGTGAGGGACAGTCAAGGACCCGCGGCGACGTGGGTCAAGGCGCGATGGCCCTTTGGGACCCCGGGTTTTGTCGCTGCCGAACTTGACCGACGCAGCGATGATCGGTTTCATCGCCTGACAAACTGTCACATTTTTCGAAAGGTCCAGATGGACCCCAGCCAGCTGTATCGCGATCTCGGATGTATTCCCGTCATCAATGCTGCCGGCAATCAGACCGTCATCGGCGGCTCTCGTCTCTCAAATGCGGTCCAGCAGGCCATGGTCACCGCCAATCGGCACTACGTCGACATGAAGGATCTGCAACTTCGCACCGGTGAGATCATCGCTGACCTGGTGGGCGCCGAAGCCGCTTTCGTCACCCCCGGTTGTGGCGCCGCGCTGGCCCTGTCCTCGGCGGCGTGTATGTCGATAGATGATCCCGCCCGGATGGAGCAGTTGCCCGACACGACGGGCATCCCCAACGATTTCCTGTTCCAGTGCCGGCAGCATTACCACTACGAGCGCTGCCTGACGATTTTCGGCGGCAATCTGCGGCTGGTGGGTGACGACGACGGCACGACAGCGGCGCAACTTGAGGCGATGATCGATGCCAACACGGCAGGCATCCACTTCTTCGCCTCAGGCGACGAGGACCCGGCCATCCTGGATCTGGAGGAACTGGTGGCCATCGCCGACCGACACGGTATTCCGGTAATCGTCGATGCGGCCTACCAGGTTTTCCCACTCGATCGTTTCACCTACTACACGCAGTCGGGGGCGAGCCTCGTCGGTTTCGGCGCCAAATATCTCGGCGCCTGCAATTCCACAGGGATCCTCGCCGGCAAGAAAGACCTCGTCGAGGCGGCATTCATGCACAGCTTCATCGGTTTCGAAACCGGCGACTACGAAACCCTCGGCAGGCCCTTGAAGGTGGATCGCCAGGAAGTCGTCGCCGTCGTCGTTGCCTTGCGACAGTGGCTGTCTCTCGATCACGATGACCGCATCGCCGAGCACTGGGTCAGGGCGGAAAAAATCATCGGCGCACTCGGTGACCTGCCGCATGTGCAGGCTACGCGTCACGTTGAGGACAACAGCCTCAGCAACGGCGTCATGTTGACACTCGACAGCCAGGCCCTCGGCAGGACGGCGGGAGATGTGATGCAGCAGCTCAAGGCTGGAGACCCCAGCATCTGGACCAAGGGTCAGGGAGACCGCCTGCGCATCGCCGTCGCCCACCTCGTGGATGACGAAATCGACATCGTTATCGATCGCGTGTCCTCATTGCTGGCCTCCCCCTCGGCTTGATACATGTCTCCCTTACGTGCCTAGCAAGACGCGACGGCCCTTGCGGGCGCTCTCCATGGCCCCGAAGACCATCGCCAGTGACTTGATGTTGTCGTGACACTCGGTCTGGGGCGTGCTGCCGGTGCGCAGGAAGGCGAGCATCTCCCGCAGGGATCCGTGCATACCCTCGTACTTCATCCCCTCCTTGAGGGGCTTCAGATCCTTCAGCTTGCGGTTGAAGCCGGTCTTGCCGGCCACGACCTGGGCCACCGGCAACTGGTCCTGCTCGTAGAGGATGGTGCCGCGGTCGCCGATGATGCGCCAGTTGCCCTGCCAGCTGGTGTGGAGGCCCTCGGCGCACCAGCTGCCTCTGTAGGTGAAGACCACCCCATCGGTCATCTCGAAGATGCAGCTCGCCGAGACATCGCCGGCGTACCAACTCCCCTTGGGGTTGAACTCGTGGGCGTACACGGCCACCGGGTCCACACCGGAGACAAAGCGGGCCAGGTCGAAGTGATGGATGGACATGTCCAGGATGAGCGGGCTGTCCATCTCGTCGCGGAAGCCGCCGAAGTGGCATCCCATGAAGAAGTCGCAGTTCAGGGCGGTGAGGTCGCCGACCTTGCGGCCTGTGACCATCTTGCTCAAGGCCTCGTGCCGGGGGACCCAGCGCCGCGATTGACTCACCATGTACATCTTGCCCGTCTGCTCACTGGCGCGGACCATGCGACGCGCCTCGGCCATGCTGTTGGCCATGGGCTTCTCACCGATGACGTGGCAGCCGGCCCTCAGCGCCGCGCAGACCACCTTGCAGTGGGACTCGGGCACAGTGAGGTCGACGACAAAGTCGGGCTGGGTCTTCTTTAGAAAGGCCACCTGGTCATCACAGACCTCTGTGTCGATCTCGTATTTCTCGCACTGCTCACGAGCGCGCCCGACGTCCAGATCCACGACGCCGCGGATTTCGACCCCTTCGGCCTTCAGGGGGGGGAACCAGGCATTGCTGATGCCGCCGGCCCCGACGATGACACAGGATTCCTTCGCCACATCGATCTCTTCTGTGAAAGTTGCGCAACGGACGGCGAGTATAGG
>DPVW01000120.1:0-4432 GCA_003529325.1 Candidatus Latescibacterota bacterium
CACGGTGATGTCGCCGCCACGCAGAGGCGGGATGGTGGCGGCGGCGATGGCGCCGAACTCGCCACTGGCGACAATGTCACCGGCGGCGTTGCGCACCGATACCGAGTGGATGGCGGTAACCCGCGCCGGTGTTTCGACATCGAACCGCGTGAAGCCGGCACGACCGCCGCGATTGACCACCTTGGCGACCAAGGTAAACGACGTCGGCGCGCTGATCTCGGCCTCCGCGGGGTGCACCTCGGCGATCAGCCCGTCCACCGGCGGCGAAGCGAAGTCGAAGGCCAGTTGTGCCAGAGCGCGGGCTGAGCCCAATGTCCCGTTGAAAAAATCGATGCGGAACTGCAGGAAGCGGCGCGGCGCTGGCAGAGACAGGCTCTGGCCATTGCTCACCAATTGCCACTGGCCCCAGTTGTCGGTGTCCGTCTTCTTGATCACCGCCCGACCATCGCGTAGCAAGCGCTCATAGCTGGCCTGCGTCAGCGGATTTCCCTGGTCGTCATTCGGCGACAGTCCCGTGCGCACACCGCCCACCAGGATCTCGCGGAAGAAGGCGTCGGGAGAATCATCCGAACCACTACGCGCCCGCACCTCAATCGAGGAGTCTCGGGGATCACCGGCGACGGCCTCGAGCCAGCGAATCTGGCCCCAGACTGACTCGTCCCCGAGGGCGAACGGATGAGACTCGTAGCTGGCTTCGGGAACGAAGCCGGTACCGAAGATCTCGATCTCGTCAATCTCGAAGCCGGCGTTGATGACGGACTTCAACTGTAGAAAGCGCACGAACTGGGCGTCGATCTCGACAACGACGGTGGTGTCGGCATTATCCGTGTTGCGGCTCACGGGCGAAACGAAGTTGGGCTGGCCACTGGCGAACAGGTTCTCCGGTTGGCCGTCGTTGATGTAGAGCTCGTAGCCACGCATGAACTCATTGGCAAAAGGAAACTGCGGCGTCATCCGCGGATAGAACAGGATGCGATTGACACCGAAACGGGCGCCGAGATCGATGAAGATGGTGATGCCATTGTTCTGGATCGGCCGGCCGTCGACCGGTTTGCGATCGAAGGCGAGTTTGTGATCACCACTGAGGACACCCTCGAGTTGGTCGCGATCGACTTGCTCATCGGACAGGTTGATGTCGATCTCGCCACCCCGGTCCAGCAGGCCCAAGGAGATGTTGACATCCGGATCGACCCGCACCGGTACGATCCAGTTGGACTGATCCTGTGCGGTTCCGAAGAGGGGGCTGTCGCCGTCGATGACCGTCTCGATACGCTCGACGAAGTCTATGACGCCGCCGGGAGTGGTGCCCGACACCTGCCATGGGTGGTCGACGCCACCGACGACGAACTCAGCGCCAAAACCGGGACGACACAACAGCAGCAGCGTCAACCCCCACGCACCGGCTATAAATCTGAGTTGAATCGCACGCACGATTTTGCCTGCAAAGTGGATGGATGCCGCCGAAATCACATGCTCTCCTATAACCGTCCCGGGAGAGGGCAGGCCCACAGCGGTTTCGGCCTCGCCCCCGACCACCATCAGCGCCTAATCTAAAGGTGGAACAACAGGTGGCGTCAAGGAAAGCTACGTCCGCCTGCCAGGATGAAGAGATCCTCACTTGTGTCCCTGTCGGCGGTCATTGTACCTTACGGACTACGAGTTCTCCTATCTCACGCTCACGGATCGGGGTGCCCGTCGTCCACCACACCACCCACGAGACGCCCATGAGCCGTTTCTCACGTCACATCCATACCCCGGGTAGGGCGACCTTGGCCCTGGCTCTGCTGTCGACAGTCTTCGGTCTGTCGGCCTGTGCCTACCGGACTTTCGCGGGACCCTTGTTGCCGGCTGAAGATCAGGGTCAGAACATGACCGTCCACGATGACGGCAGCGTCGTCTACAAACTCGACCGCTTCGAAGTGACCCTGCGGCCCGTCACCGATGCCGAACTGAACCGCACATTTGTCAGCGCCTCGACGGCCGGTCACAGGTCGACGAACCCCTTTACCTTCGGTGACACGCCTTTCCCCGCACCGGATTCCACCCGCCAGCGCTTTACCGTCTTCCAGGTTTCGGTGAAGAACTACAGCCTCCCGAAGGTCCTGGTGGACCCGGCCAAGGGAATCTTGATCGCCGGCAACGGCCGCGAGTACCCCAGCCTGTCATTCCAACAGCTGGAGACCTACTACCGCGCTTACATCCTGGGCTATCGCGGCAATGAGTACCACCGACATCGCGAGCGCCTGGATATGATGCGCCGCACGATGCTGCACGGCGACGTCATCTTCTCGGGCCAGGAAGCGGAGGGATATCTGGTTTTCTCGGTGCTCCACGACGACGTGGCCGACCTGGAACTGGTACTTGAGGATGTCGTGCTGCGCTTCAACTACCTCGAGGAACCGACCGAGTCGATCCGCCTGGCGTACGCCTTCGACCGTCAGACCGGCCGGCTGTATCCTGACGGCCGCCGGGTCGTCACCCACGAACCTGCCAGCCGCTGATCGATCTCTGCCAGAATTCGATCAGCGGACCAGGGTCACCTCGACGGTGTCGCGGAGTGTGCCTGACTCGAGCCTGAGCAGGTAGACACCGCTGGCGACGGGGTCGCCGCCGTCGCCAGCGGTCCCATCCCACTCGATTGCATGGTTTCCTGCGCTATACGATTCATTGAGCAAGCGCCGCACGTGCTGACCGGTGACATCGTAGACATCGATACTCACAGCCGCCTCAGCCTCTATTCTGAATCGAACCAGAACCGAACTGTTGAATGGATTTGGGAAGGCTGGTTCGAATCCGAACAGTTCCTCTTCGAACCCATTGCCAGGCAAGTGGAACAAGGAGCCCAGAAAGTCCCAGGCCTTGGAAATAACGGTGGCACGACCCTCTGAAGTGAGGGTGACCACATCGGCGTACAGCCGGCGCTCGAAGGCGATCAGCTGACCATTCTGATCGAGCAGGGGAAACACGTACACCGGTTTGAGCACAGCCTGCCAGCGGCCATCCTTCGTATCCAGCACATCGACCTCCAGATGTCCGTAGTGCTTGCCTCCAGATTGCAGGATTCCATCCACCCATATCTCTGGGGCATCGATGTGCGCGGTGAACCGCTGGTGGGGATTCTCCAGGCCCTGCTCCGGACCGCGGAGACCGTCGCCGGCGATGCCGACATCATACACCTGTAGCGTGTGACTGCGTTCGGACCCGTCCGCCAGCCGCTCAACCCCGTCGATCTGTGATCTCTCCCAGATCTCGTCGTGCCCTGCGAAGAGCGCATCCACACCATACCGCATAAACAGTGGCGTCAGTTGGCGCACGGGGACGCCAGACTGCTCGTCCAGGCCATCCCCAGTGCCTGGTGGCCAACCGTGAGGGCCCACCGAGTATGGCACGTGGTGGAAGAAGACGAAGGTGAAGGCGCTATGTTCCCGTGCATCGGCCAACTGTGACTCGAGCCAGCGATACTGTTCGGACCCAGGAGCGAAACCGGGTGACCGCCCGCCGCCGGCATCGTCGCCTCCCAACAGGAAAAAATTTGTGTCCTTGTCGGAGCGATTGGGAGAACCATTCGTGACATCGAGAGCGATCAGGGTCACCGGGCCGTAGTCCAGCCGATAGTAGCGGCCACGTGCGTCGGTGCCATTGTCTGGGAGACCAGCGAAATACACCCGGAAACGACCGACGGCGCGTTCGGAGCCGGGCTGGTTGTACTTCCCCATGGACGGCCCTTCGTAGTACTCGTGATTGCCCGGTGCTGCCAGCAGCGGGATCCGGCCCGCCAGATTGGTGCCATCCACGTTGCCCAGATGTTTCCAGAACTCGTCCCAGTCGCGTTGCTCACCACCCGATTCGACGACGTCACCCGCGATGGCGAGCAGGTCCGGTTCTCGTTCGAGGATGACGCGCAGGTTGTTGGCAAAACCGGTCGTCTGGTCCAGCAGATACTTTCGAGTGCTGCCAACTTGTGTGGGGTCTGGCCAGGGCGTGTGTTTGCCCGTGGATTCCGGTTCGGTCTCGCAATCGGCGAAAAAAATCAGTCGCACGGGACCCATACCAGGCGGGGGTGCCGTGGTAAATCTGCCATCGGCGATAACCGCGCCCTGCTGCACCTGATATCGATAGGACTGGCGGGGTTGCAATCCGGTGAGGCGTTCCCTGTGGACGAAAGGTGGGGCCGGTGGCTGACCGTCAAAAAACCGCTGAGCCTCCCAGGTGGGGTAGGTCAAGGCAGTCGCCACCTCGGCTTCTGAGACCCGCTCCGTGACAGCTACACCCGTGTCGGTGACAACTGTCAGTATCCCAGGTGTATTGTCTGCGGAGAACCAGACGACCGTGATGGCGTCGGTGGCAGGATTCTGCAAATAAGGGAGCACTCGGAACTCCGCCCCGGCCGCAAGGGCGCCGATCGCGAGGCTGGCGGCAAGCCACAGTAGGG
>DPVW01000120.1:4768-5674 GCA_003529325.1 Candidatus Latescibacterota bacterium
ATGGAGACGCAATGGAGGACTCCTCTTTCGATGGAGTATGAACACACACACACACACAACGTCAGCGTAGTAGCAGCAAACGACGGGTTATTACCTGGTCAACCACCCGGAGTTGATAGAAGTAAACACCCGACGCCACGGGTTGGCCGCTTGCGCTCATGGCATCCCAATGAAGGGTATGGTGACCGGCGGCAAACACTTCGTTGACGAGAATCTCCACCGTTTGGCCCAGCAGGTCCACCACGCGCAACTCCACTCGCGCCGATTCATCCAGGCGAAAAGGAATGGACGTCTGTGCGTTGAAGGGATTCGGATAATTCTGCAGCAACTCCACCTCGTCGGGCAGAACATCGCTTGCGGTGACCTGGGTGGCGACTTGCCACTCGCTGATAAGGGATGTCGTCGACAGTTCCTGATTCAGTAGACAAGCAGTTGTGCAACCCCTCAAGGAGATGACGGGGCGTTCCGGGTCGGAGAGATCGACCACGGTGAGACCACGACTGGCGGAGTGGGCGAGATAGGCTCGATCGCCCCACAGATAGACGTTGTGCACACCGGACCAGAATTCGTCCTGGATCATGGACAGAATGTGGGCTCGCGGTGGATCGCTGACATCGACGACGACCAGGCCGAGTTCGTTGATCGGGCCATTCTGCACGGCCACCACCGCCAACTCGCCTGCGACCTTCACGTCGAGTGCGGGTCCCGGCATCTGCACCTGGGCGACGACCTGCATCTGCTCCGGCATGGAGATGTCGATGACATACAGTACACCGGAGTTGCGGCCCATGTAACCGTTGTCTCCGGAGATATAAAGATCGGCCGTCGTAAAGAAGCCACCTGCCTCCGGGTCCCAGGGTGGCTCGACTTGCATGCCCCCCACGAAGGTCACATTCAGACGCTCAC
>DPVW01000136.1:0-154 GCA_003529325.1 Candidatus Latescibacterota bacterium
ATGCACCCGGAGTCAGGAGCGAGGGAGCGTCCAGAAGGCATGCTGGGAATTATCGATGATGTCTACGCACTGCAAAGGTGCCGGTGACGCACCGTGGTCACGAGACGACTTTGAGGCTTCTTCGTCGAAACGAACAGCGCCAACGCCTGGGATG
>DPVW01000136.1:174-4862 GCA_003529325.1 Candidatus Latescibacterota bacterium
AGACTCATAATCTGATCTGGTACCACTGGAATGACCACAACTGGATCCGGTCCATCATTTCCGCTGAACATTCCATGGCGGTGGGGATGGACGCTGCGGACCTCACCGGCAACGGCAAGGCGGACATCGTCGCCGCCGAATGGCCGCTGGGATCCATCTCGGGTGCCGATGGCCACGTGTATTGGTTCGAGCATCCAGAGAACCCATTTGAACAAGAGTGGGTGGTCCACGTTCTGGCCACCGGGTGGGGCAAGGCACCGATTTCATCGCCAAGAACTGGAAAGCGAACAGCGCCAACGCCTGGGATGGACTGAACCACGTCGTGCACGTGGCTGGTTGTAGCCAGTCGCCTGCAGGTTCGTGTTAGTCACGTCCGTGCCGGATGTCGACCATGCGTGGCGTCAGCTCGTGCTGCAGGGCCTCGCCGCGAAAAAACCGAACGAAGTCCTGCGCCGTATAACCGTAGTATCGAGAAAAAGCATTCTGCGCGTGCCAGGCGATATGGGGTGTGCAGAACACATTTGGCAGCGTGCGTAGCACGTGATCGGCAGGCAGCGGCTCCGGATCGAATACGTCGAGACCAGCGATCAATCTGCCCCCCTGTAGACGCTCGACCAGAGCTTCCTGATCGAGCACTTTCCCACGCGAACAGTTCACCAGAATCTTACCCTCTCCAAGTCGCTCGAGTTCTGCAGCCCCGATGAGAGTTTCCGTCTTTGGCGTATGCGGCACCTGCACCACCAGGATGTCGGCATGGTCGAGCACAGCATCCAGTTCGGCCCTGCGAATTCCGAGGCGATCCACGACGTCAGCAGAGACATAGGGATCACAGACCTGCAGGTCGACACGAAAGGGCACGAGCAACTCGACGAGACGCTGCCCGACGTGACCGCAGCCGATAAGCCCCACCTTGCGCTCGGTCAATTCCCCGTTGACGAAATCATCGTTGCCCGTGTGCGCCCAGCGGTCAGTACCCGCAATCATCTGCCGAAAGACAGCACCGGCGTTGCGCAGACACAGAAGTATCAACGCCAAGTTCCATTCGGCCACCGGATGGGCGGAGGACAGATTGTCGGCATCGATGACGCGTATGCCGCGTTGCGCCGCCACCTGCAGATCGATTCCAGAGCCAAAACGATCCGACCGCAGGCCCACAAGCTGGAGCTCGGCTGCCGACTCCAGGACCCGACGCGTCAGTGCCGGTACCCGCCCGCCAAGCTTGATGAGGCCCGTACAGCCCTTCAAGGCATTGATGAGACCGTCCTCGTCGAGTACTCCGTCGACGGCGATCAGTTCCGCCATCTCCTGCAATTGCTGACGGGCGTCCTCATCGATCCAGGGGCCAGAATCCTCCAGGACCTTCACTCTCTTCGTCATCTACCTTTGCTGCCCTCTGGGGCCATCAACCCCTTTCATGGCGACCCACGCCCATGCACCGACGACAAGGAACAGGATCGAAGTCACGACAAATACAGCACGGAAACCATAGTGGGCACCAATATGCCCACCCGCCATCGGGCCCATAGCCCAACCAAGCGCACTGGCGCTGGTCATGACACCAAAGGCCTTGCCCCGATCTTCTTCGACGACAATTCGGGTAATCAGAGAATTGGCGACAGGCCGTGTCGCGCCTGTAGCCAGGCCCGTGAGCACAACAAGGACGCCGAGCATCAAAACCGATTGTGCATATCCCTGGGCCAGGTAGAAGACAGAGGCAAGGACAAGGCCACTGACCAGGACCCTTCGTGGGCCGATGCGATCACTGTAACGCCCCATCACAACGGCGGAGGCTGCCCCTACCAGTCCACCGGCGGCAAAGACCGCACCCGCTAGGGAGACGACATCCTTGCGACCCGCCAGTTCCTGCAGAAACAGAGGTACCACAGGCATGACGAAACCGAAAGCGAAGGACATGGCGGTGACGGTGAGGACGAGAACGAGGAAGGGACGCACCCCGAGCAGACGCCACATGTCGCGCCCCGGCATACGATATTTGGCCGAACTTTCGACCGTGCGGGCACGACTGAAGTCTTCCTGTACCAGCATCTGCACAATGAGACCGGCCACGAGGACTGCCCCTCCCGCCCACATGAAACATGCCTTGTAGCCAAAGGCTTCGATCACTGGCCCACCGAGCAGCGGGCCGACCGAAGCTCCAAGCATAAATGCGCCCTGCATGAGTCCCAGAGCAAAGCCGAGATGCTGCCGGGGTGTGGACGTGGACACGAGGGTGAGACAGGCGGTGACCGTCCCCGCCAGAGCGCCCTGCAACACACGCGTGACAAGGAGTTGCTCCACCGTTGTCACATAAGCCATGAGAATGACGCTGATACCCCCACCGATCATGGAGCGCACAACCATCGGCTTACGGCCATATCGATCGGCCAGGCTGCCCCAGATAGGAGCGGAGATGGCCATGGCCAATCCTGCCGCCGTGCCCATGCGCCCGGCCCAGATCAGCGCCTCCCCCAGATCGGCGACATCGAACTCCTGGATGTAGTATGGGAGAAAGGGCTGAACGGCGTGGAAACCGATGATGGCGACGACTTCAGCCACCCATAGTGCGTAGAAATTGCGTCGCCAGTCCGCGAATTCGACGTCGGATTGTCCCTGACTCACACGGAACTCCAAATCAAAAAGAGGGTGCCCCAAGGGGCCGCCCTCTTCTGAATCACGCGACGCAGGTGTCGCTGTCTTTCACCGGAGGGCGGAAACACCCCCACCCTTGATGGCCCGGGCCACCTCCTTTTCGACATCCCCCTGTTTCACCATTGACGTATCCCCAATCGTCTCCTGCACAAGGATACCATGCGCTGCCCCCCACTGTACCGCGTCGGCGGCGCCTTGCCCCTGCAACAGCGCCGCGATCACGCCGGCGGCAAAGGAGTCACCACCACCGGTACGATCCGCGATCTCGATATTCTCGCGTAACGCTGCCTGGTGAATGGTATCGGTGCCGACTTCGTACAGTACCGCCCCCCAGTCGATACGATCCGCCGACAGGGCACCACGTAACTGCGTGCCGATGTACTTGATGTTCGGATAGTCCTGCGAAACCTGGCGCAACATCTTGGCGTAGACTGCCAGCCACTCGTCGAAGGAGGCCCCTTTCGGCACCGTCTCGGTTTCGTATCCAAGGGCGTCGTCAAAGTCGTCATGATTGCCGACAAGGAAGTCGACATGCGGTACGATCCCCCGGTTGATCTCACGAGCACGGTCTTTGTTGGGTTCGACCTTTGACCGGTAGTTGAGATCGAAGGACCGACCGGCACCATGTTCCTCGGCTTTTTTCATCCCCTCTAACGCCAGGTCCGCTGTCTTCGGTGACAACAGGGTATAAATGCCCCCTGTGCTGAACCAGCGTGTCCCCATCGTGCCAAAGAGGTGGTCCCAGTCGACATCCCCCGGACCGACCTCGCGTATGGGCGTGTGGGCCCGGTAGTATTCGGTTACCGAAGGCAGAACACCTTTGCCGGCCCAGGTGAAATTGACGCCATTGTGCAGCGTGCCCTTGCCATCGGTGCTGAACTTGCCCTTGCCCGAGTTGTTGAACCAGATGATGTGGCTCGTGTCGATTCCAGCTTCGCGTAGCTGATTTTCGATGTTGCGGCCAGCGCCATCATCCACCAGGGCGGTAACCACGGCGGTGCGCAGGCCAAAACAGTAACTCAGCCCCTCGGTCACGTTGGTTTCACCGCCGCCATGCCAGATGCGTGCGCTGCGGGCCCGTGCCGTCGGTACAGCGCCGGGATCGATTCGCAGCATCACCTCACCAAGGGAGATCGCATCATAGCGGGTCTCCGCAGCCAACCTCAGCGTCAGCTCTGCCATATTCTTCCTCTTCCTCTTCTGTTCATCTGTGAGTCAACCCTCATTCCGGCATCGTGGGCAAACCTTCGAGGGCTGCAAGATCTCTTCAAGCATCTGACCAGTAAACTCGTGTCCCTGCAGGTCCCCGGCAAAGTAGCGGCATACGCAGCCATGTCGAAGTGTCCGTGACCGCACAGGTTGAATGTGATTACCTCTTCGCTTCCCGTCTCCTTACAGCGTAGCGCCTCGTCGTCGTCCTAGGTCACAAAATTACGCCATGGCCCATATCAACTTCAGATGCCGGCACCGACACGAGCCTGCGGATTCTTCACGGACTTTTCCAGCGACTCCAGCACGGCCACCGGTCCGAGCATGCTCTGCTCGGTCTCATCCGTTTTGCCCGTTTTGAACATCCGGACGAAGTCCTTGATCCCCGTCAGATAGGAGCTCTCATCATTCGTAATCGGCATGTCGATCCGACCCTTCTCGCCAATGACTGAGATATGGAATGCCGGTCTTGTGCCTGGGCCGATCAGATTCATCGTCGCTACCACACCGGAGCGGAACAGGATGTGGGCGGCGTGGTTCGCTCCGGCGCCCTTCACGACCTGCACCCGCTGAAAGTCATAGCCCACAAGGCGAAGCAACATATCCACCTGATGGATGCCATAGAAGAAGATGCCCCCCCACTCCGACTTGATGTCGCAGGGACCGGTGGAAACGACGCTCTGGATCGCTCCAAGTTTCTCCACCTGCTGTGCAAGTTTCTTGAAGGATGCCTGTTTGGGCAGCGTCGAAAAGGAGCAGACGGGCACGCCCAGTTTGCGCGCCCGAGCCAGAAAGCGACGCCCCTCCGCCCGCCGATAACAGAACGGCTT
>DPVW01000136.1:5165-31423 GCA_003529325.1 Candidatus Latescibacterota bacterium
CCGCCGATAACAGAACGGCTTGTCGATGAACATTGGCACTTTCGTTTCCAGAAAGGCTTTCGCCGCCGACAGGTGGAACTTGGCATGTCGGTGATCGACGACGATGGCGTCCACCTCACCCATCATCTCCTCCGGTTTGCGAACGATGGTGGGAATCTGCCCCTTCTCGGCGGCGGCCTTGGCGAAGGCCGCCGTCTCTCCCCAGACGTGGGTGGCGCGTACGCCGCGGATCTTCTCGTCGATATTGAGCACCTTGGCGATGGCCGCCGTGTGGCTGTTCTCGGCCCCCACCATGCCGATTCTAAGCATGTCGATCTATCTCCCCTTGTTACCTATTGTCCAAAGGACCACAATGACAGGGCCGTTTTTCCGAGGACCCATTCCATATCCTCGGCGGCGATAAAACGGCTGAACTCGTCCTGCACCACCGACAGGGTCTGTCCGTATTCGGCCTTGTCCTGAGACACTGGCCAGTCCGTCCCCCACATGATTCGGCGACCGCCGAATGCCTGGTATACGTCCTGCACCAGGCCGTGCGTGTCAGTCCATGGATAGCCCTGAGCGGAGATGGACCAGGTGTGGCTGATCTTTATCGTCACGTGCGGATATCTGGCCAGATCGGTGAGTAACCTCCGGCCCTCGGTATCGTCGGGGCTGCAGTCCGCCATGTGATCGACCACAAGATTCAGTTCCGGGTGCCGATCCAGCAGAGGCATGAGATCACGCAGGCGTGGCGGTCGGGTCAGCAACAGCAAGGGGACTCCGAGAGACTCAGCGCGGGCGAAGATGGGATCCATCATCGATGCATCCGTGAACCAGTCACCGGCCTCCCCCACCGCAGGGCTCAGGCGCACGCCATGGATCCCCTTTTCCGCCCATTCGCTGACGTGATCAGCAGCAGCGGGGTCTTGCGGATTCACCCGACCCACACCCATGAATTTATCCGGATACCGCTGAATGGAATCGACGACGTAACTATTGTCCCAACGATAGGCTATGACCTGCACAAGGACGGTTTTTTCCACCCCATGTGCCGCCATGAGTTCCAGCAGCATCTCGGCACTGCGGTCCTCTTCGGGTGGGTTCTTATTCTCCACGGGCCAGGGAAATCGTGGGTCATTCTTCCAAACGTGCGTATGAGGATCGATAATTTGCATGGCTCAAATCGCCTCGGATATCGCCGGATGAGGGATTCGGGGCCCCGACCCGGCAGGATGGGGATGAGGATGGGCAACGACTCTTTGTTTGTCGCATCGTACGATATAGGAAGCGTCAGAGCCCCTCTGCTGTCAACGCGACAGGATTAGCGGGGCGGGCGGATATAACGAGCCGCGTAGGAGCGCACCTGACGGCCATTGAGCACGTGAAACCGACGAAGACGGTCGACGGTATCGATGGAGAACCGACGCAACGGCAAATAGACGAGTTGACGACCGAGACCCCGCGCCAACCGACGCCATCGGGGGGGCAAGCCCTTCGGGGCGACGACGACGACGCGGCGCTGTTGCGAGTGGAAGCAGGCCGCCGCCAGCAGTCGGTCTTCCAGGGACTCGTACCCCGAAAGTCGTGGATCCGTCCAGACGTCGGGGATGGGCCGTGGTGGAAAAATGAACATGCAGCCGCCATAGACCGATTGGCCGATCCCAGGCCCGATGATGTTCTGCTCATGTGGCGTGGCATAGAAGCACAGGGTCGACTCCTCCTCGTGTTCTGCATACCACGTGCTGCGCCAACCATACGCCGCCGGGTCAGCGGGCACGTCAAAGAGCATGACCACCACCTCGATGTTGCCGCGGCTGGGTGGCATCTCCTTGACATAGAAGTCCCCTGTGTGCCAGTTGCGGAGGGTCTCGCGAAGATCGAGGCCATCCTTCAGGGACGTGGAGAACTTTTCGACCTTTGGCAGGTCGACACCCAACAATGCACGGGCCTGGTCACGCACATGCTGCTGGAAATTCTCGATCCGTGTGTCCTCTGGCGGATAGGAGCACTGACCAAAAGGATCCCACTCCATCCGCCACTGCTCGCGTAATGTTGTCGGAGGCTGAGGCCGCAGATGCAGATTGCGCCAGGTCCGTGGTGTTCCTTCCAGCCGATTCCTGGCATCGCGTAGATTGCCGTCGTCATCAGCGAGGTGGCGGAAGTCGAGATGCTCCCCCGTCCCCTGCTGCGGGCCAATTCGTTGTGGCGGATACTGGCGCGCCGTCTCGATGAGAGACAGGGCGTAGTCGTCACCGATGACTTGTTGTGCAGCCAGTGCCAGGTCGTAGAGCTGCGGTGTCATGCGGCCGTCGAGCAAGGTGAGATTGCGCGCGTATTGGAGAAGAATTCGCAAGCGTTGCGGTGTCAACATCGACGCTTCCTGTGCCGCCTGCCCCTCGGGACCATCCGCCTGCAGGGCTCGGTCCCGGGCTTCGATCAGGAGGGTTTTGACCCCGTCGATCGTCTCCTGCCCACCACTGCGACCGGCGATTTCTTCAGCCCGTCGATGTTCATACAGGAAGGTGAGATACGGCAATTCGCCGAGCAGGAAATAGAGACTGTCCTCGGCCAACTGTGTGAGGGAGGGCATCTGCGGCCGGCCAAAGGCTTGCGGATACGGCGCGCGCCGCCGATACGCCTCACGGACCCATGGCCAGTCCGCCAATGAGCAGACGAAGAGCACGCGCTCACAGTCCAACTCGAGCAGATGCAGCTGTTGTGCCATATAACGGATCCGCTCGTCGCGCTGGCTGCCCGGCTCCGGAGTCGGCAGCACCGGCAGGCAGGCGGCGGCAAAGGCCTCGAGTCCTGTCTCCGGCAGCGGCCAGGCGTCGGGTAGGGACAGATCCTGAGGTGGCTCCCACGCGGACACCTCCAGATCGACCCAGGCCCTGGGTACATCGGTGGTCTGCGCCACCCGGATGGCTTCGATCAGCGGCTGGCAGGGATCGATCGGGACGTAACTGCATTTGCCACCGCCGTCGACGGAATCGGTCTCCTCCTGGATGACGACCGACACCCGTGGCAGGCGCTCGACCCCCTCCTCGACACCGGCAGCAAAGGAGGGTGGTAGCGCGACGGCGAGACAGTCCAAGCCCTGAGAAGCCTCGTCGCGCACACGGCGACGCACCTCCCGAGTAAAAAATGCGGAGCCGTGAACGACGGGCAGAACGGTGACCCGTGCACTCAGATCGAAGACCGGATTGGGCGCCGTCACGTCTCGTCGTCACCCGGAGGGGATGGGTGTTGGGGATTGTCACTCCCAGGAGACTGCTCACCCCCCTGACCCTGATCGCCGAAGAAGAGGTCGTCCAAGCTCAGGCCAGCAGCACCGGCGGCAGAAGCGGACAGCGCCCGCTGGCGCTCAGCAGCGACACGATCGAGATCCAGCGCCTCGTCACCCAGGACTTTTTGCAGCGCTTCGTGCCAGGCGGCATCCGCGGACAGAGGGTGAGGCTCATTTTCGGCGTCGCTATCAGCTTGGGCGAGACGCTTGAGGGCGTAACGGATGATATGAATACCATCTCGCGGCGAATGCTCCAAATCGAGCCCGTGCGCTCGTTGCAGAAAATCGACGGTGAGTTGCAACAGCTGCTCGCGCGCGAAGGGCAGATGGTAGCGCAGGATCTCCATCTCGTCGGCCCGATCCGGAAAGCCGAGTTCTATCGTCGGCTGCAGGCGCGACAGGATGTATTCGGGCACTTCGTATGTCGATTCGTCATCGTTCATGGTGACGACGCAACGGAAATCCGCATGGGCGTGGATGGTGACACCGGCGATGACGGATTCGGCGTATCGTCGATGGTCGAGCAACGGCGCCAGCGAGGCCCAACTCTTCTCACTCATGCGATTGCCTTCATCGAGGACGCAGACCCCCCCACGCACCATGGCCGTCACCAATGCCGAGGCATGGTAGGAGATCTTTCCCGATTCGGCTAATACGGGAGTTACCAGCAGATCTTCGGGGCGGGTGTCACTCGTGCACTGATAGATGTAAAGATCCTGATCACGCCGAAGGGCGGCAACCGATGCCAGCGTCGTCTTGCCGATGCCGGGCGGACCGATGAGCCTCGGAGCCAATGGCAGGTCGTCGGCGGCGACGACGAGCCAGCAGGCCAGCAGACTCCGCAGGGGCTCGGCCTGGCCCACCCACTGGTGGTCGGCAGTCACCGGGCGACCCAGATGCAGGGTGACATCGTCGATTAGAACGCTGGAAGATTTGTACTCTGTACCACTCATGCGGTCAGTTCCTTTTGCTGTCGGTTGCCGCCGTCTTGGGCCGGCGATATCTTCCCTGCCGCGTGCAAAGAACAAGATGGGCCGGCTGCGTGCTCACCAACGGGATGTGGCCGGCTTTCTTCGCGTACGGACGGTCATACAAGGCGATGCAGGAGGTGTTTGCAGATAATGGGCCACCAGAGTCGATTCGACGTCATAACTCGCGGCGGCGTCACGGCGGGGCAGGAGTGGATCTGCGATGGGGACGAGCCTATCGCTCAACTCGAACACGTCGTGGTCGAGCAACCAGAGCAAAATCTACGTTACTTCGACCGCAACCTCAAACCGGTGGTGCTACGCAATCTCAAGCTTGTCCCCGGAGGGCGTCCCCTTGTTGCGGGGGTGCAGATGTTCTGGAATCTTGATGGCCACATCGTCACCTCCGACCTGCTCGACATCATCGTCGAAGGGCGTGGCACCGAACGTCTCACCATCACGGTCATTACCGGTGACCCAGGCGGCGTCGCGCTGTCACGCCGTGTCCTGACGTTGAGATGGGATGAGGGTGACGCATCGTACGTATATGACTTCACTTGTCATCTGGAATTGTGTGCACCGGAGACCTTTGACCGCCCGGGAAGCGAAAACATCCACTTCGAGATCAGTGACCCCTGGTATTGCGATGTGCCGGCGCCAACGGTTGCCTTCGACGGAGGCTGGTCCGCCCACGGCTTTACACGGCTACTGGCCGAACCCGCTGACGGCAGCGTCTGGCAGATGCCACTCAACCACCTGGCCACCTCAATTCCTGCCCCAAAATCCTTCCGTCATGAGGGCATGCTTGTGCTGGCTGATTCTCCCGGAAACAACCCTGCCTTTGAATTCGTCGGCGAGACAGCCACGCGTACCGGCATTGGCGTGTGCAACTGGGGATACGATGTCCACTTCAGTGCCAGCTACGAGCGCCAAGAGTTGTACGCCCCCATCTGTGAGACCTTCCGCGTCCGTCGCTGTCCCGATGATCGCGTCGCAGAGCTTCTGCTGCAGGCCCAGCCTGTACCGACGGTAGAATATGCCGGCCACCGTGAACTGCCTCGTTATGAGCGCCAGTCCAGTTTCGACAAGCCCCTACGACTGGACGAACCTGCGGGGGCTCTGGACCCATGGCCCTGGGTGCCCGCTGGCGAGGGTGCCCGCTGGTGCCGTGATCTGGGTCGTAGTGACGACAACTCGCTGCAGATTCAACGCCAGACCACAGGCGTAACCGAATGGCGTATGGATCGCGAGGGGGAGGGTGCGTGGACCCAGCGCTGGCGCACGACCACCGGTTTCAACGTCCACGTGTGGGTCCGCACCGACAGCGTCAGCGGTCGGGGCGCCAGTCTCGCCCTACGCTGGATTCTCTACAACCAGCCAGAACGCCACCCCTTGCTCTGCGCGGCCAGCCTGCAGGGCACGACGGACTGGACCCGCTTGACGGCCCAAATTCTCGGACCAGCACCGGCAGACGTCAGTGCCGTGGAAATCGTGCTGCGCCTGGATGGCATCGGCACGGTCTGGTTCGACGACATCGATGTGGAGGTCCTAGCTAGCTAGGAAACCAACAATGGTCAGAGCATGTTCGACCTCGTAATCAGCGGCGGTACCGTCATCGATGGAACTGCCACGCCGCGAAAACGCGCCGACGTGGGCGTGAGTCAGGACCGCATTGCCGCCATCGCCGACGATCTGTCAGGTGCCGAGACGGGACGTCGCATCGATGCCTCGGGCAAGATCGTCACCCCCGGCTTCGTTGACGTGCACAATCACTCCGACGCCTGGCTGCGCAAGATCCCCCACCTGATACCGAAGACGGCGCAAGGTTTCACCACGGAAGTGATCATGGCGGATGGCATCTCCTACGCCCCCCTCAACGATGAGACGGCGCCGGAGTGGATCTACTACATGCGTTCCCTCAACGCCCTGCTCTTCGAGGAGTACGACGGCTGGCACTCGATCGCCGACTACATGGCCGGTCTCGATCGGCGTATGGCGCAAAATGCGATCACCCACCTGCCGTATGCGAATGTGAAGGCCATGGCAGCCGGATGGGGACGAGATGTCCCGGATGATTATCAGATATCATTGATGCGTGCCGATGTCGAACGAGGTATGGCCGAGGGTGCCGTCGGTGTCTCCTTCGGCATCGACTACATCGCTCAGTGTTTTTCGACGACGGACGAAATGGTCGAAGCCTGCGCGCCGATGGCGCCGCATGGTCTGTACGTCACCCACGTGCGCTACAAGAAGGGCACTCTGGAGGGCGTTCAGGAGGCGGTAGAGATCGGCCGCCGCGCCAATGTGCCCGTGCACATCTCCCACCTGAAGGGCAACACACCCCAGCAGATCGACGAACTGCTCTCCTATATCGACAAGACGGCGTGTAACGAGGTGAGTTTCTCCTTCGACGTGTATCCGTATCTGCCCGGTTCGACGATGCTCAACTTCCTGCTGCCCTACGACGTCTGGGAGGATGGCCCCTTGGCTGTTCTGCCCAAACTCCGCCACCGTCGCGTGCGGCGCGAATTCGCCCGCGGCTTGGTCGCCTCGAAAACGGACCTCGAGAATGTGCACATCGCCTGGCTTCCCAGTCGCGACAACGCGCACCACATCGGCAAACTGTTGTCCGAATACGTCGCCGAGGTCGGCAAGGCGCCTGAGGATGCACTCTGCGATCTGCTCATCGAAGAGAATCTCGCCGTCCTGCTCGTGTTCCATCATGGCGATGACGCCCTCATCAACGACTTCCTCGCTCATGACAATTACCTGATGGGGACGGATGGCATCTACTTTCCCGACGGCCGGGTACATCCTCGCATGTACGGTTCGGCGCCACGCGTTCTCGGTCCATGCGTTCGGAACAGCAAACTCTTCAGCCTCGAAGAGGCTGTCGCCAAACTCAGCGATCGGCCGGCGCGGCGCTTCGGCTGTGCGCGACGTGGCCAGGTGCGTGAAGATTGGTTTGCCGATCTCGTCGTGTTTGACGAGTCCACTGTTGCCGACACGGCGACCTACGCAGACCCCCATCAGTTGCCCATCGGCATCGAACATGTCATCGTCAACGGCACGTCCATCATCACCGATGGCGTCGCCGTCGAGCCTCTCACCGAGCCACTGCCCGGGCGGGCGTTGACCTTTCAGCCATGAATCTGCCACCCGAAGAATTCGTTCGCATCGAAGCAGAGGCCCTGCGCTCTTTTGTCCTGGCATGTCTGCAGGCATCGGGGCTGATGCAGGCGCATGCAGAACAGTTGGCCGATCTCCTCGTCAACTCCGACCTGCGGGGTGTGCGTTCCCACGGCACCCGTATGCTGGGTGGTTATACCCAGTCAATCAGCCAAGGCCACGTGAATCCCGAACCTGACATCAAGGTCCTGGCCGAAACCGACACCTCCGTCCACATCGATGGCGATGGCAGCCTGGGATATGCGCCAACCATGCTGGCCACCGAGATGTGCATCGAAAAGGCCAAGGCGAAGGGCACCGCCGTGGGGGCAATTCAGGGCATCGGCCACTACGGCTCCGCCGGTCACTACGTGCGCCGGGCGATGGAAGAAGGACTCATCGGCTTTTCCGTGCAGAGCGCGAGTCCCCAATACTACGCCAGCAATGAGGGCAACCGGGCCGCTGCGTATGGCAACCCACCATTGTGCTTCGGCCTGCCGAGCGAAACCGAACCTCCCGTCGTCCTCGACGTGGCGACCTGTATCCTCACCGACCAGCAACGGGGTGAGCAGATCGAGGCGCTGGAGGAGATCATCCCAGCGGCCTTCTTCAAATCCATGGGGTACACCGCGGTGGGTACCGCTCTGGGAGGGGCATTTGTCGGTCAGGCATCGACTCGCGCCCATACGGTCGCCGAGCTCTATCCAGGGGCCAGACTGGGTGGCATGGTCTGGCTGCTGGACGCCGGCCTCTTCGTACCGGCGGCAATGTTCCGGGGGGCGGTTGACGACATGGTGCGCCTGGCGCGAGAGCAACTTATCCCGCTTCGCGGATATTCCGAGGCGACACTGCCTGGCGCCATCGAACATCGTCTCGAAGAGGCGTATCGTGACCAGGGCATCAAGATGGCTCGACAAGATCAGGAGCGCCTCACCGAGGTCGGTCAGGGCCTCGGTGTCACCGCCCACTGGTAGCTGGCCAATCCTCAGTCAGCCTTGTACAATTCACCGTGTGCGAAGTGCCAGTCCTCCACCTGATTGAGAACGGTCGCCGTCGTGGGCAGGCTGCCGTCATCTGGACGCCCAAGATTGGCGTGAATGTCGGCTCGCTTTTCCCCATGATGATCACGGTTGCGGACGAACTCGTTCCACTCCGTGATCGGCCCGGAGAGATCGCTGTTGAGGTGCTCGCGGACCCAACTCTCGAACTGGAGATACGAAGGCCGGACCGTGGTCAGGTGTTCGATCACTTCGTCCCGGTCGAGTCCGAGTACATCGACGACGACCCGTCTGTCGAGCCCACCACCGAGACCGGGGTAATCGACGTGGAGCAGACCAGCCGACTCGAGCAGAACTTTGTGCCACGTTCGAGGCAACTGACAGACGCCCAGTGAACCATAATCCAGGCTGCTCACCAAGGGCACGACGGTGCCCTTCCTGCCCGCCAGTTCGGAGCCGTCAAGATCCCGTTCATACCAGAAGTGCCAATCTTCCAGCTGATTGAGAATGGCGGCGCTGGTGATGCCCGCATCCTGCGCGAAGCTGAGCGTGCCGTAGATGTCGTCGATTTTCTCCTGTTTGTGGATCCGATTGGAAATGAACGTGTTCCACTCGTGGCTGACATCATTGGTCGGGGTCCCGACCTGCTCCACGACCCAGTTCTCAAAGGTCAGATAATCGGGTCGTTGGTCATGAATGTGCGCCAGTGCGGTTGCCTTATCGAGACCGAGACGATCCAGGACCATACTGTCTAGTCCACCCGTAGCTTCCGGATAATCGTCGGCCAGATGGCCGCTGGCATGGAGCGAAACCTTCCACCACGTGCGTGGTAACTGACACATTCCGAGGGGACCATAACAGAGGCTACTCACGAGGGGAATCATAATTATCGTTCCTTCCTAGATGATGCCATCGGCCCGCAGACGCTGCCGGTCAGCAGCGCCCAGGCCAAGCCAGCTAGAGAGCACGTCATCGGTATGTTCCCCCAACTCTGGCGCCGCGGAGACTGCACGAGGAGGGGTCGCGGAAAATTTCAGCGGTGGACCGGGGACAGCAACATCACCCCCGACAAAAGGCTGCCGCTGCAGCAGACCCCTGGCGCGCACGTGTGGATCATCGACAACGTGCGCCACATCATTCACCGGGCCACAAGGTACACCAGCGGCCTCCAGATCGGTAAGCCAGTCCTCGACCCTGCGGCGTCGGAAGATAGCGGCCAATTCGGCTTCCAACTCGCCGTGGTGGGTAGTCCTGGCAGCATTGTCTGCAAAGCGTTCATCCTCACACAGATGGGCACACTCCAGGACCTGACACAGTCCTGTAAAGAGCCGGTCATTGCCGGCGGCGACGACAACGTAGCCGTCGGCGGCAGCGAAGAACTGAAAAGGTGTGATCGTCGGATGGCGTGACCCCAGTGGCGCCGGCGCCTCCCCGGTGACATCGTAACGGGCGATCGCATTTTCCAGCAGGGCGATCTGGCAATCGAGCATGGATACGTCCACATGCTGACCCTGTTCTGTGGCGCGCGCCCGCGTCAACGCCGCGAGCACGCCGACGGCACAGAAAAGGGCGGCACTCAGGTCTGATGTCGACGACCCTACGCGCACAGGTGGTTGCCCCGCGAGACCGGTGATCGACGCCAGACCGCTCATGGCTTGAACGATGACGTCGTACGCAGGTCGGTGCGAATACGGGCCACTCTGACCGAATCCAGAGACCGAGGCGTAAACGATCGGCGGGTGTCGGGCCGCGACAGTGTCGTAGTCGAGGCCGAAACGCGCCATGCTTCCCGGGCGAAAATTCTCTACGAGCACATCGCAATGGCCGGCCAGATCCAGGGCCAGGTCCCGGCCTCGTTCCGTGTGTAGATCGAGGGTCACCGACTTCTTGCCGCGATTGACGCTGAGGAAGTACGCACTCGTGGCGCCAACGAAGGGCCCAAAACCGCGGGACTCATCGCCACTGCCTGGAAGTTCGATCTTGATCACCTCGGCGCCGAGATCGGCGAGCACCATGGTCGCGAATGGTCCTGCCAACACGCGGGTGAAATCAAGGATACGGACATCGGCGAGCAATCCCTTGCCGTCAACGGCGGTGCTCACGAGGGACTCGACAGCAGGCAGGCACCCGCACCTGGCGTGGCGATGCTGTGCTCCAGATCGAGTGGTGGCAACCCCAACTCCTCGGTCACGAGGCGTTCCAAGGCCAAACGATCCTCGCCCTGCAAGAATCGGCGAGAGATCAGCCCACCCACATTTCCACCCCAGCCGGCGCCGAGTCGCTGGATGGCCCCCGCATCGGAGCCATGGGAGGACAGGAAATCGTTGAGTGTGGTTACGACCCGATCGTAGGCATCCGTCATGCGGCCGTAGCCACCGGGAATGAAGGCAAGTCGGGCTCGCGGATCGGTGATCTGAAACTGGGCGAGGGCGGCAAGTTCCTGCTCGGAGACCTCAGTATCGTAATCGCCGGCGTGGGAGATCCGTACCAATTCGAAGGCGGTCGAAACATCGCCAGCAGCAAGAAAATCGACAATCGCGGAGACACGATCCTGCTCGGCGAGGCCGAAGACGAACCGCCGTCGCAGCGAGATCGGAAAATCTGCTGTGATGCGAGGAAATTTGTCGCCAATATCGCGGGCGTGCATTTCAGCATACCAGGCACCGGCGCCGACGGTCGCGGCCATGGCTTCCATCTCAGCCAGCGTCGTCGAAGCAGGAACTGTGGCCAACAGCTCGCATAATTGTGCGGTCGTGATGCCGAGGCGCTCGGGGGTAATATCCCGGATCATTTCGATGCGCTCGCGGAAATCATGCACCATGCCCTCCCACCCCGATGAGCCCACCTTCGCCGGCAACAGGACATCGCGCAGAAGCCACGTTCCCAGGGGGTAGGCGAGTACGGTCTCTTCCTTGCCAGCTTCGTCGTAAACCCGTGGCACGCCGCTGTCCAGGATGACGGCGACGTATTCGGATGGCAAGGGGGCAGAACCGCAGTCTTGCGCGGGAAAGACACCAACGCTGACAAGCTGACCTGCTTTGCCCAGGACCATGCCACCGTGATCGGCCGTGCCACCGCGCGTGCCTCGAATCCATTCGGAGGTGCCAACACCGTCGATGGCCTCCTCCCAGGGCATGTCGACACCGGGAACGATCCCGTGCAGTCCCAAATAGGCCCAGGCGGTGGAGATGACAAGGGCGGAAGAAGAAGACATCCCCCCACTTGGCGACACGTTGCTGACGACGAGGGCGTCCATACCACATGGCGATTGCCCCGCCAGACGCAGCCAACTTTCGAGATAGACAAGCCCGCCCTGCGGCAGAATCCCCCAGCCATCGTCGAAGCTTGACCCTGTAGCCCGCTCTCGCCTGGCACAGATGTGACCAGCATAGTCGAGCAGGGCCTGGCGCGAATCGATGGGCGCCGGGGAGGCCAAATCGGAGAGCTTGAACCGCACCGGTTCGAAGAGGCGCCTATCCCCCCTTTCGTTCTGGTACAGACTGTGAAGACGCACCACGTCATCGTTCCGGGCGGCAGCGATGGTGACGGTGTCGTGGCCGCGTACCGCCATACGCAGACTTGGCATGCCGCCATAATCGATATGCATGCCCGCTATGTTCATCTGCCCTGGACAACGGGATATAACGACGGGCCGGTCCTCGGCCTCGTCCGGGTAACTCCGTGCAAAGGCGTCGAGGGCTTGCAACAGGCGGACACGCCATGGCGCGGCCTGCTCTTCATGCAGCGATTGCAGACGCTCCCAGAGAGGGCCTTCCTCAACAGCGAGGGCGGCACGCCAACTCGACAGCGGCGCCGCCCAGGGGCGTCGATCTCTAGTGCCCATCCCTACTCACCCACCTCTGCGGCGGCGACGTCGATCACCTCACCAGCAACGGTTACCGTGCCCCCGTAGGTGATGGGATCGGTGCCGATATCGATGGTCATATCGACAACGATTGGCCCCTGCCGCTGGGGATCGCGGAATGTCATCTCCCCCTGAACTGTGATCGGGGAGGCGAGTAAATTCATCGTCAATTCACCATCTAGGAAAAACAGCCCATCCGGCGAATACTCCGCGAAACGAAAGGTTGAGCCAGCGACGACGATCTGGCCACCACCGGCGCCATCGACGGTGCCACCCCCGACAGCGAGCAGGCCAATGGCCTGCTCCACGGCGGCATACATCTCCTCCAGCACATCGTCGTCGAGTGATACCCCCGCACGCGAATCAGGACCGATGACGTTCTCCTCAGCGGCATCGTCGTCGCTGTTGCACGACAGCAACAGACTGCAAAGGGGCATGGCGACCACACAGACTAGTACTAGTCGACGAGATAAGATCCGCATGACTCCATTTCTGCCTTCCTCCATCAACAGGACATCAGGGAACGGCGAACATCTTGCAGCCGTGCTGGCTGATTGGTGAGAATCCCATCGACACCACAATCACCAAGGCGCCGCATCTCTTGTTCGTCGTCGGCGAAAAAGGGATTCACCTCCATGCCGAGGGCATGTGCGTCTGACACCATCTGAACAGTCGTCATGGCGTGAGATGGTTGCAGGATACAACAGTTGATACGGGAACTGCGCTGCACGTAATCCTGGGCAGGTTGTACCGAAAGATTGCAGATTTCCAGTGACCGTTGTCGCTGCCGAGCGCAGATCAGCGTCGCCTCGTCGGCTGCCATGAAGGCATTGTCCAAGCGTCCTTGAGCTTGCAGCACATCGACGACCTCGGGCGCCAGCAGCTGGCGATCGTGATCGTATGCTTTCACATGCACATTCAGCCGAATCGCAGCCGGAATCAACTCCAGAGCCTCCTGCAGCAGGAGAAAATGCTCATTCGCCCAGGCGGGATCGAACCAGCTGCCGGCGTCGAGGGCGAGGATCTCAGCCGTTGTCAGTTCCGCGACTTTGCCGCTGCCATCACTGGTGCGATCTACCGTGCCATCATGGATGAGGATCAGACCACCGTCGGCGCTGCGATGGATGTCCAACTCGATACATTCAACTCCCAGACGAATCGCCTCATGGAAGGCCGCTGCAGTATTTTCCGGATGCGTAGCGGACGCACCTCGATGAGCGACGACGGCGAGTGGTCGTCTGAGCTCTCGAGTCACCCTCATCCGATCTCTTCGTGGGCCTGCACATACTTCGGCAGCGCCTGCAGGTCCAAGTCGATACCCAGACCTGGTTTTTCTGGTGTCGCTACGTAGCCATCGACGAATTCGATGGGTTCGAGGATGAGGTCATCCTCCCGGGTCCAGCTGCCGACAAAGTCCGAGGCCATCGTGCAGTTCGGCGCCAGGGCGGCGGCGTGGATGTAGGAGGTATCGATGATGCCCAAATCATTGCCCGACCCGTGCCAGCACGGCATGCCGGCGGCGGCGGCAATATTGGCCAGGTCCGGCATCCGTACCGGGCCCGAACCAATGTTGAAGCAGTCGACGCAGCCCGCCTGCAGCGCTTCGAGAATCTTGGGGCCCGAACCCAGATGCATGGCGATCGGTGCATCCACTTCCTCGTGGATCCGGACCCAGCCTTCGATATCCGACTTTGGTATCGGATCCTCGAAGACTTCGACATTGCCCAGTGCGACCAACCGATGGGCGAGTTCGATGGCCTGCTCCGCGGTGTGAAAGCGCTCATTCGGATCGACGGTGACCTTGAAGTCGACACCTCCTACGTCCCGCATCGCCCGCAGGCGTTCCTCCATTGGCTCATCCAATTTGCACTTGATCTTGACGCCGTGAAAACCATGCTCGAGGGCCCGCGCCACCGCCCGCTTGCCATCCTCGGGTGTCTGATGGCCCATCCAGTAGTCGGCGCGAACCTTGGAACGTACGGCGCCTCCCAGCAAGGCATGAACGGGTAGCTGCCGGGCCCGTCCCACCAGATCAAGCACGGCCATCTCAAATGCCTGATATGCTGGTCCACTGCCAACGCCGGCTGGGATTCCGCGTTCCGTGCCGTCGAGGCTACTGCCGCGGCCGGGTGCGAAGATATCGCGAAAACAGAGCGCTTCAGGTTGGCATCCCAACAAAAACCGGGCCCCTTCCTGGACCTGTTCCACCGGCACACCGCGCCCCGTTTCTCCCAGTCCGACCAACTCGGTATCGGTGTTGAGTCGCAGGATGTGTTTCGGCACCTGGTCCCATCCCGTTTCCGCCACACACTCCGGGCTGTGCACGCGACCGGCAATGGTCGGCACGACAACCGTCCAGACATCGACAGAGGTGATCTTCATGTGCTGGTCTCCAGTCTCTCCCGCCCGTGATCGGGCATCAACTTCGTGCCCATGGCACAGATGAGGAAATTCAATCCGAGGCCAACAACACCGGCGTGGAAGCCGTATACCTTGGTCACTCCCACAGCCGTCAAACCAAGGGCCACGGCAAGACCGGCAAGCATCGCCAGCAGCGCTACGTTCGCGCCCAGACGCTTCCAGTAGAGGCCCAGAAAGAAGCACGGAACGATCTGTATCAGCACTTCAAATTTCAGCTCCAGCAAACGCACGAGGGTTTTGTCGGTGCCGATCGCGATGACGACAAGGGCAGCCACGACGACCCAGGAGACGACCTTGCCAACGAAAGTCAACTCTGCCTCTGTGCTGTGTGGCCGCAGGTGAACCTGGTAGATGTCGCGGGTGAACATCGACGAGATGCTCAACAACGCCGAGTCCGCCGTCGACATGAGCGCCGCCAGAGCGGCGGCAAAGATAACGACCACAAGCCAGTACCCCGCCGCCGACTGCTGCATGACCAACGCACAGAGGCGTGCCAGCACCTGATCCGTTGCCACGCCTTCGATCCCGGGGATCACGACTCGCCCTGTAAGGCCGCAGATCATGGCGACGAGTGTCGTCGTCAACGGCAGGAAAGCCATGACCGCCAACGAACGCTTCAAGACCCGCACATTGCGACTGGCATAGAGCCGTTGGATCGCCTGCGGGTAGATGGCAGCGCCACAGCCCAGCAACAACACGAAACTGATCCACGTATTGCACGTCTCCAATGACGGCGCGGTGACCATGGCCGGCTCAGCGACAGTGAGTGTTTCCACGACCCGGGTCAGCCCTCCCCCAAGACCGGGGATGACGAACAGCAGGATGGTGAATCCCGTCAACAGCACGACCCCTTGGATGACATCCGTCCAAGCGACTGAGCGCATCCCTCCCAGCGTCTCATAGATGACCATGATCACTGCCAGGGCGATGATACCATAGGCGGAGGGCACGCCACCATCGGTGATGCCCTCGACGGCGGCGCCCATGGCCTTCAACTGAGCCAATGTGTAGTTGCCAAGGGCGTAGATCATCACAATTGTCGCCAGCAGTGTCAGCGCAGAAGAGCCGAAGCGGTGACGGATATAGTCACCTGGGGTGATGAAGTCGGCCTTGCGCGCCACAGCGACGAGGCGCGGCGCAAACAACAGATAACCGACGATGATGGAGAACATGAACAGCACCGCCACCGTCCACTCGAAGCCGATACGATAGGATTTTCCCGTGTAACCGAACATCGTGTTGCCACTGTATTGGGTCGCGTACAGTGTCAACAGCAGCACGGCAAATCCCATGGACCGACCGGCCAGATAGAAGTCGACCATACTGTTGCTCTGTCGACGCATCCGTCCGAGCCAGCCAACACCGATCATCGATACCAGATAGAGAGCGATCAGCGCCAGCGCGCCTGGTCCGAAGCCAAGTCCTGTGACATCCATCAGGCTTCACCCTCATCCCAATACCTGAAGATGACATACGCCGTCCACAGGGCCAGAGTCAGCGTCGCCGCAAGGCTGACGGCGACCCACAGCGGCAGCCCGAGGACCAGCGGCCCACGGTAGCCGGCTGGCCAGTACCAGGGGATGGCGACAAGATACAACAGCACATAAACGATCCAGACGATCCCGTGACTTCGTGGTTCGTCCGCTGGACGGGGATCCACAGTGGTCCCCTGCGGTCCGTCGGACTTGCCCTCCTGGTTACCACTCATCCTTTACCTGTCCGTGCGACGGCGTGCCCGTTAGCTTAAAACGCAGCATCCTTAGCCCAATACATCATGGAAGCGTCAGGACGCAGCAATGAAAGAACCACGTGCGGGTGGACTCGTACTCTACAAGCGACGTCCCGCCCGCGTCAAGGACATCAACGCCGGCACGGGTCGCATCGAGGTCGAAACTGAAGCTGGCGAAACACAGAAGGTCCGTCCCAAGGACATCGTGCCCCTGCATCCGGGTCCGACGAATCTTTCCGAGTTGCGTGCCCCCCCCACCGTGGAAGACGTCGACAGCGTTCGTGATCTGCTCAGTACCGAAGCAGAAGGTGTGGAGTTGGCCACTCTGGCGGAGTGGCTGTACGGCACACCTGCCTCCGGTACGCCCTCAGCGGCGGCAGTATGGGCGGCGTGGCAGATCGTCGCTGACGGGTTGCACTTTTCCGGAACGCCGGAGCAGGTCTGTGCCCTTTCTGCTGAGCAGGTCGACGACGAACGGCAACGGCGCGAGCAGGTCTTAGCCGAGGCAGCCGCCTGGGACGGTTTTCTCGAACGGGTGCAGGGCGGGACCTTCCTGCCTGCAGATGAGCAGTATCTGCGCGACGTGGAAGGCCTCGCGGAAGGGCGACGGGAGGACTGCCGACTGCTGAAGGCCCTTGGCCGAGCTGAATCTCCGGAAACCGCTCATGCCCTGTTACTGAGCCTCGGCTGGTGGTCGGTTTCTCGGGTTCCGTATGCTGCACGCGCCGGCATCCCTGCGGGGGCCCCAAGCGCCGAAATCGGCGAACCCTCTGCAGCAGACCGGGTCGACCTCACCCATCTGCTGGCCTTCGCCATCGATGACGAGGGCAACCAAGACCCTGACGATGCGGTCTCGATCGATGACGACGGATTTCTATGGGTGCACATCGCCGATGTGGCCTGCCTCGTGCAACCGGATTCCGAGGCCGACGTCGAAGCACGCGCTCGGGGGGCAACCCTGTACATGCCCGATGGCCCTCTGCCGATGCTGCCGCCTGCCCTGGTCCCCCGTCTGGGACTCGGACTGGCAGAGGATGGTATCGGTCCCGCCCTCTCCTTCCGCATCGAGATCTCGGCAACGGGTGAACTCCAGGTGGCACAGGTCATGCCCTCGCAGGTGTGCGTCCAACGACTCACCTACGAACAGGCGGAGCCTCTGCTCGAGACCGATCCACATCTGCGACGCATCGACGAGATCGCGGGACGGGCGCGAACGCGGCGCCTGGCGGCGGGGGCTATTGAACTCGACTGGCCCGAAGCCCGGATCCGTGTCGATATCAGTGGTGACAGTCCGCAGGTCGAGATCCGTCCTCTCGCGCCGCTGCGCAGCCGCCAACTCATCGCCGAATCGATGATCCTCGCCGGTGCAGGTGCCGCCTGGTTGGCGGGGGAACGCAACATCCCTTTCCCCTATTCCGTGCAGGAATCTGCAGCGACCGGCGACGATGAGGTCGACGAACTCCCCCCTGGATTGCCTGGGGCCTTCGCCCTGCGCCGACGCCAACAGCCGGCTCGAGTCAATGGCGCTCCCGGCCCACACCGCGGTCTTGGCCTGGGTGCCTATGGTCGTGCCACAAGCCCGCTGCGCCGATACGTCGATCTTCTTGTTCATCAGCAACTGCGCGCCGCCGTGACGGGGGCTGCTCCGCCCTGGGATGAGACGGCGTTGATGGAACGCGCGGCGCAGGCCGAATCAGCAGCCCGCGTCGTGCGCGCCGTCGAGCGTCAGGCGAATCGTCACTGGACCCTTGTCTGGTTGTCCCAGCGAAACTGGGAAGGGCGGGGGATTCTCGTCGATACGCGCGGGCGCCGGGGCCTGCTCGTCTGCCCTGAGATCGCCCTCGAGACCTGGGTCAATGTCGGCGAGGGTCCGGTGGCGGGAATGGAATATGACGTCGTCGTGCGTAGCGTCGATCTACCCCGACTGGACCTGCATGTGGAACTGTCCCCAGTGGGGTAATGGGGTCAGATCAGATCAATCACTGCTGATCTTGCAGCCAGGCGTCGAAGGCGTCCGCCTCCTCCTGTTTCATTTTCCAGCGGTGTGACGCCGTCGGAAAGCGGTGTTCACGAACCTCGGCGACATATTGAGCCACCCCCGCAGCCGACTGCGGCCCGATCTCGGCGAAGCGCTTTATGTGACGTGATGCAAAATCGTGCACACCGAGCGCGTCGGTGACGACCAATACCTGTCCGTCTGTGTAGCGCCCGGCGGCGATGCCGATGGTGGGAATGGACAGCCGCTCGCTGACGATGCGTCCCACACGTTCTGGGATCGCCTCCAGAACGATGAACTGCGCTCCCGCCTCCTGTAACTGCTCACACTCCTGCAGCAACCGGATGGCGTCCTGGGCAGTACGGGCTTGCACCTTCTTCTCTGCATGGATCTGCGGATTGAGTCCCAGATGACAACACACGTCAATCCCTCGTTGGCGCAACGTTCTTACCGTCTCCGGTTTGAACCCTTCAAACTTCACCCCGTCAGCACCGAGAAAGACAAAGCGAAGGGCGTTGCCCAGGGCCTGTTTCGGTGTGTCGCAGGAACCATAGGGTAAATCGGCGAGCAGATACGAATGTCCTCCCTTCAATCCGCGGCGCACCGCTTTGAGATGGTGGATCATATCATCCATCGTCACCTCCCGCTCGTCTTCATAGCCGAGTAGATTCGTACCCAGGCTGTCCGCACAGAAGACGATGTCGACACCCGCCGCCTCTTGCCACACAGCCGTGGGATAGTCGGAACAGGTGAGCACGACGAGTGGCTCACCGAGAGCCTTCTTCGCCTGCAATTCGGCAGCATTCACAGAAGGTTCTCCGAATCTGGCTTCAGTTCAACACGCGTTGTGACAAGACAACCGTCCGACCCAAGGTCGTGGAGTAGATACGGGTGGGGGATTTCACAGAAAGCAGGGGCGACATTAAACCAAGTACCCATGCCGTTGTCCCCGGCGCGAAGGCAACTGGAGCCGGGATGATAGTGGCCGGAAAGAGCCAGCCGTATACGCCCATCCTGTACCACCGCGTCGCACAGGTACTCACCATCGGCGTAGGTGTGCGGCCAACCCTCGTCGAGGCGGGGTGTGATCACGTAATGCTGAAGATGAACCTGTGGGCGTGAATCGTCGTCGGCGAGTAGGGCCTCGAAACGGGTCCGTTCTGCCCCGATCCGGCGTGGCACATTCGTTGCCACCTCGTCGTCATCGGCCACCAGACTCCTGTCCCAGTCATGGAAGGCGGTGAAGCGGATCCCCTGGCAATCGAATTCATGTGGCTTTAAGCCAAAGACGTCCCGGAACAACTCCGGGTGATCGTGATTGCCCGGAAGCACCGCCCACGGACAGGACAGTTGCTGCAGCGCTTCGGCTACCAGTTGCAGGTCGGCGCGTCCATTGCGCAGAGTCTCCGGGGTATCCTCTACCGGGTAGGGATGGTCGACGAGATCTCCCGTCACAACCACAACATCGACACCAGCGACCATCATCGCGCTCAAGGCCGCCGACAACAGTTCCGGCATATCGCGGCTGAGTCGCGCGGGTACAGCGGACGTTCCTTGGAGGTTCCGCCGCAGGTGAAGATCTGAAATGTGGCCAACGCGCATATACAACTCGCTTGGTTGATCCGGACGATACGGTCGAACATACGTAACAGGACGCCTGCTTACGAACGCTGCCACAGGAGCGCACGTTCGGGGTCAAAGTACGGCGCTAGATGATCGCCAGTCGACCATTTCCGACTCTTGTCGACGAGCAGATGCAGCTCTTGTCCCGCCCAGTCGAGGAGCAGGATGGTTCCGGGACCCGTGTCCTCCACCAATCGCACCGTGCCCTCATGGCTGCCGCCGGCAACCGCGACGGCTTCCGGTCGGATGCCGAACCAGAGTTGATCACCATCCGGCACCCTCAGACCGACTTCGACCGGCACTTGCTCTGCCCCGTCCACACACCATTGTCCGGCGGACCGACGCAGCGGGATCAGATTGATCGCGGGTTGCCCGAGTTGGCGGGCAACCTTTGGCGTGCGTGGCCTTTCGTAGACCTGTTGTGCCGTCCCCTCCTGCAGCACGCGACCAGCATGCAACACCACGACACGATCTCCCATGGCCAACGCTTCCGACTGATCGTGGGTCACATACACCATGGGGATGCCGAGTTCCCGACGCAGAACGACGAGTTCCACACGCAACTGCTCACGCAACTTGGCGTCGAGATTCGTCAACGGTTCGTCCAACAGGAACAACCGCGGCCGCCGGACGATGGCGCGGCCAATGGCAACGCGTTGCATTTCCCCACCCGACAGGAGCTCGGCGGGACGCTCCAACAGTCTCTCAATTCCCAGCAGACGGGCTGCCCAGTCGATGCGCTCGTCGATTTCTTCTGTGTCGGCACCAACGCGGAACGCGGCGCGAACGCCGCGGGTGGCACGCCGCGCCGGAGCCAGCAGTGGAAAGGCGAGATTCTGCCGCACAGTCCAACCCGGGTACAGGGAGAAGTTCTGAAAGACGAAGGCCACGTCCCGTTGGGCCGGTGTCCACCTCGTCACATCATCGCCATGCAGTTCGACCCGGCCCGCCGCCGGGAGCTCGAGGCCTGCGATCGTGCGCAGCAATGTCGTCTTACCGGCACCGGATGGGCCCAACACGACGACGAGTTCATCGGCGTCGACGGCAAGAGACACCTCCTCCAGCGCCACCGTGCTGCCATATCGATGCCCGATTCCCGAGAGCCGGAGTGCGGGGGCCGTCATCGGATGGACTTTCCCGTGTCTGTGCGAAAAAGACAGGTACGTCTTGGGTCAAAGCCGAGGGTTACCGCTGTGCCCGTGGCGAGACCCTCCGTTGGGTGCCGCCGCATGATGAACCGACCGACAGAAGTGTCGACGTGGATATTCCGGTGTGCTCCCAGCAACTCGTCGAGCACGACGGTGCCTGCCAAAGGTCCCTGGTCGTCGACGAATACGGCCTCGGGACGCACACCCAGCGCCAATGGCAACAAAGCGGCGACAGGTCTCGACAACGGCAGTTGCACGCCACAGGGAGTCAGCAGCAGACCCGCTGCCGTCGACTGTCCCGTGACAATATTCATCGACGGACTGCCGACGAAGTCGGCGACAAAAAGATCCTGTGGGTCGTCGTAGACCTCGCCGGGTGGCCCGATCTGTCGGATGTCGCCGCCCTCCATGACCACGACTCGATCGGCAAGACTCATCGCCTCTTCCTGATCATGAGTGACATAGATCGTCGTGATGCCAAGGTCGATCTGCTGCCGCCGGATCAGTTCCCGCATCTGCAGCCGCCCCTCGCCATCCAGCGTGCCGAGAGGCTCGTCCATCAACCAGAGACGGGGTGATCGAACAAGGGCCCTTGCAAGTGCGACACGCTGCTGGTCGCCGCCACTGAGGGTTGCCGGCCGACGTCCTACCAGGTGCTCCAGTCCCAGACGCTCCACCATCTCCCCCACACGCTGACGCACCTGGACCACATCACAGCCCACACTGCGTAACGGGAAGGCGACGTTGTCGAACACGCTCAGGTGCGGATACAGCGCATAGAACTGGAATACGAAGCCGACATCACGAGCCTGAGGAGGAAGTTGCGCGATCTCCTCTCCCGCCATGCGGATACTGCCGCTACTCGGTACCTCGAGACCAGCGACCATGCGCAACGTCGTGGTCTTGCCGCAGCCGGAGGGTCCAAGCAGAACGACGAACTCTCCCTCCGCACAGCTCAGATCCATGCCATCCACGGCCACGGTGCCGTCAGGGAAGACCTTGCGCAGCGCTGACAGTTCGAGGAAAGCGCTCACTCCGCTGCCCGACTATCGACGAGGCGACTCGTCACGATATGGAGCAACGTGCAGAGGACGGTGAGGAAGAAGCCGTAACGGAAACCATCCAGCCACCAGGGCTGCAGCATGCAGCCCACGGCGGCAGCCAGGCCGACTCTGGCGATCAGGTCTAACCGTGAAAGCGTCACGCGACCAGCCATTCTCTGCGGTGCGTCATTGCTTGATCGTGCCAAAGGTGACGCCGCGCAGCAGATGCCGTCGGGCGAGCACAGTAAACAGGACGATGGGAGCGACGAAGAGCAGAACCCCAGCGCCCACCTGTGACCATGGCATGCCTTCCGGATTGCCCTGCAGGCCGGCAAAATAGACCGGGACGGTGACAGCACCCCGATTGTTCAACGTCATGGCGAAAGCATATTCGTTCCAGGAGGAAATCAGACAGAAAACCGCGGTTACCGCCATGCCTGGAACGGCCCGCGGTAGGACGACCCGAACAAATGCCTGCCAGCGTGTATATCCATCGACGAGGGCTGCCTCCTCGTACGCCTTGGGGATGTCATCGATAAAACCCTTCATCAACCAGACGGCGAGGGACAGATTGAAGGCTGTATAGAGAATGATTAGCCCCAGATGTGTATTCGACAGGTCCAGACTTCGATACATCATGAGAATGGGGATGACGACGGCAAGGGGTGGCAGGAAGCGCGTGGAGAGGATGAAGAACAGCCAGTCCCGCGCCCCGGGGATATGAAAACGGCTGAAACCATACGCACAACATGTACCGAGCAGGACGGCACCGATGGTGCTGCATGAACCGATAACAAGGGTGTTGAACAGATGGTGGTAGTAGGCGTTGGCAGCACCCGAGTAGACCTCGCCGAGTGCGACGAACCCTTGGAGGGTGGCGTCGAAACGAATACTGCCCCTATCGAGGGTAGCCGCACCAAACACAGGGAGGAGTTTGGGGGTTGTGGAGATGCTGTCGAGACGCGACTTGATCGCCGTAACAGCCAGCCACAACAGCGGCAGCGTCGACAGTGTGCCATAGAAGGCGAGAAATCCCCAGCGTAATATCATGCCGCCCCCGCCCGTCGCTGCAGTTGCGTCAGATACCGTAAGAAAACGCTCGCCAGGGCGATGACGAGAATGAGGACGACGTACGAATACGCCGACGCCATGCCCACCTTGCCATCTCGAAACATCACCTGGTAGAGTAGGGCACTCAAGGTCTGTGTGGCACCATCATTGGCGCCGGTGACAGCCATGACCAGATCAAACTGCTTCAGTGCATCCGTCGCCCGCAACAGCACGGCAAGCCCCACCAGTGGCGCCGACATGGGCAGCGTGATACGGCGAAAAACACGCCAACGACTGGCCCGGTCTATCGCCGCTGCCTCGTAGATGTAGGAGGGGATCGCATTCAGACTCGCCAGTGAAATGAGCAGCATGAAGGGTGTCCACATCCATACATCGATGAGGAGCAGAGACAACAACTTGAGATCGGGGTCCGTCGTCCACTGCGGTTGCCCGATGCCGACAGCAGCGAGCAGTTGATTGAGGATGCCATAGCTGCCATCGAGGATCAGTTTCCAATACACCCCCATGACGGCGGGTGGCATCATCATCGGGATCAGCAACAGCGTCAGCAACACCGCTTTGCCACGAAAGCGGTCCCGTAGAGACAGGGCCAACCCATAACCGAGTACGAGTTCGACGGAGACGCTGCCGACGACGAACAGTGCCGTCGTACGCAACGCCTCTGCATAACGTGGATCGGAGAACAGGAAGCTGTAGTTGAGGACGCCGACAGACTGGAGATCGACGCCGACAAGATCGGCATTGGTGAAGCTCAACCAGATGCTGTAACACAGAGGAAAGATGTTGACGCACAACAACAGCACGAGTACGGGGGCGACAAACCCCACTTTCAACCAGCGATCCCCCTCTCCCACGTGCACCGGGTGTTACTGCCCCAGGCCTGCTCCGCGCAGGATCATCTCATGCTCTACGGCGAGTCGTTCCAGCGCCTCTTGCGGGGTTTTGGAGCCATCGAGTGCTTCCCCAAGGACACGTGAATTGGCGGCGAGCAACTCATTGTAAACCGGCACATTCCAGAAGTCGCGCAGATGATCGAGGGATTGTGCAAATGTGGCATTGAAGGGGTAGGCTTCGCGGAAAGCGGCACTCTGTAACAGCGCCGTGTTGGCCGTGAATGCACCGGGATAGGTGATCCACTTCTGCTGCACCGACTGCTGCTGGAACCAGGCGATAAATCTCTTGGCCAGCAGCTGTTGCGATTCGGCAACCTTGGTGGAAATGCTGAAGCCTTGCCCTCCGAGTGATATCGCTCGAGTGCCTTCGTGGCCGGGAACGACAAAGAAGCCCGCCTGGTCGCCCATGCCCTCGACGATTCCCGGATAGAATGGGAAGTAGTTGAGCGCCATCGCCGTCGAGCCGTTGGTGAAGGCGTCGAGGACACCCGAATAATCGGCGTTGGTGCCACCCGGCGCCGTGAACTCAAGCAGATCAATCATGAATTTCAGACCCGCCGTCGCACCGGGGCTGTCCAGGTGTCCGCGCACGGCGAAACTGTCCCGATCACCCCAGCTGCCACCAAAGGCCCACAGAAAGGGCTGGAATCCCATCGTGATCGAATCGTATCCCCGACCGGAGAGCAAGGCGGCACCATATCGTTTGTCTTGAGGCCGATGGAAAAATTCGGCGAGGTCGCGAAACTCCGTCCATGTATCCGGCGTAGCCAGGGCACGACCATACTTCGCCTGAAATGCCGCCTGCTCCGTAGCATCCTCAAACCAGTCGCGCCGGTAGACGAAACCGAGTGCATCGGTTTCGCATGGCGCCGCAAAGATTCGACCGCTGCCCGTGGGATACTCCATCAGATACCGTTGCGCCAGCGGATGAATCTGAGCCAGGTCGACGGCATCACCGATCCAGTCCGTCAACTCCAGATACAAACCCTTGCTGGCACCACGACCGATCCACTGGCTATCGCCGACGACGATATCGAAGGCTGTCGTCTTGTTTCCATATTCGAGAAACACCTGATCCTGATAGGCTGGCCAAGCGATCTGGTGCACCTGCACGTCGATGCCGGTCTCTGCGGTGAAATCCTTGCTGAGCTCCTGTAGACCCGCCGCAGGAGGCCATTGAGCCCACCAGATCGTCAGCGACGAGTCGCTGGCACCGACGGTGCCTGCCCACAGGCAGACTGACAACATGAGGGAGACACAACCGGGGATGCGTTGCATGATGATTCTCCCTATGCCGCCTGTGTGGCGGCGTCACGGATCGCCCTTGCCATCGCCGTGACGCGAGTCGCCTTGTTGTCGGGATGCGTGCCGACCAGTACGGTTCGTCCAAGGATATCAAGCGACTTGGCGCACATGTCATGAGAGTATTTCACCCGACACTTTCGATTTGCGGGAATCTTGAAGGGATCCAACGCCGCATGATGGGCGCCCTGTTCGCGCATAATCGGTTCCCAACGGGTGTACACGTGCCGGCCGGTGTCCAATGGCAGGAAATTTCCGACGCCACGGCTTTTCAGGGCGTCGGAGAAGGACCGCGCCGCGACCTCGGCATCGAACAGAAATCCAACGTGGGTGCCACACTCGTAGTCGATACTGTGATTCTTGATCGACGTAAGTCCCGCTTTCTCGCCAGCCGCCAACAGCCGTTTCTTCTGCCCTCGCATCTTCTTCAGCATCGGTTCAAGGCGGGACAGCTGCGCATTCAGAATTGCACCCTCGAACTCGGAGGCGCGAAAGTTGTTGCCGGCGAATTGCAGTTCCTCATGTGTCTGATCTGACTTCTCATCCCAATAGAAGGAGCAACAGTCGACAGCGACGGAGCCACGGTCGTAAACCGCCTTCGACCTCGTTACGAAGGCCCCACCCTCGCCGCAGGTGATATTCTTGAAGAAGTTGAAACTGAAAGCCCCGGCGTGGCCGATGGCGCCGAGCATCTTGCCGCGGTAGCCACCACCAACAGCCTGACAGGCATCTTCCAGGACCATCAGTTTGTGCTTGCGTGCGACC
>DPVW01000136.1:31720-47229 GCA_003529325.1 Candidatus Latescibacterota bacterium
TCAGTTTGTGCTTGCGTGCGACCTTCATGATTGCCGCCATATCGCAAGGCAGCCCCACCATATGTACGGGAATCACAGCGCGCGTGTGTTTCGTCAAGCGACGCTCCAGATCCTTGGCCGACAATGTCAACGATTCATCCACGTCAGCGATGACGGGGATCGCACCTGCAGAGAGTACGGCGAGGGCCGTTGCCATGTAGGTGTACGACGGGACCACCACCTGGTCGCCTGGACCGATACCGAGTCCCACAAGGGCAGTGTACAGCGCGGACGTACCGGAGCGCGCCATGCGGGTGTACTTCGTCCCCACGTGGGCGGACCAGTCCGCCTCAAACTTGTCGCACTCCCCACCCGAGCCATAACGAAACATCTTCCCCGATTCAATCAAGCGACGAATGCGGTCGATCTCTGCATCCCCTATCCTGTACACGGTGCCCTCTCTTCTGTTGTTTGATTGACTCTGCCAGCGACCCCGCGCAACTGCAATGGCACCCAACGGCGTACCGAGTTGATCATGTAGATGGCATCTGCCTTGATGGCATCAGCCGCCCGCAGAACGCCTTCTTCAGTCTGCCCCATCGCTAACATCTCGGCACGAAAGGGCCCAAGTTACCGGATGTAAGGAATTTACAGAAAAACCGACAGCTGTAAATTGCACCCCAAAAAGGGGGATCAGGTATAACGACGTGGCAACTCAACCGTCGAGGCGGCATCCAGAACGGCTATATCCTCAGCCGGCAGTTGCCAACCCAATGCCCCAAAGGTCTCCTCCACATGTTCCGGGATGTCCGGCCCGATCATTGGCGCCGTCACCTCCGGATGCGTCAGCAACCATGCCACCGCTACCTGTGCCGGCGTCTTGCCATGTTTCGTGCCCACATCGATCAGGCTCTGCACGACACCATCCGTCTGTTCGGACATGGCTCGGTCGAAGTCGTGATGCCCCTGCGCCCATGGCGAATCTGCCGGCGGTATCTGGCCGCGACGAAAACGTCCGCTGAGCAAGCCGATGGCGAGGGGACTGTATGTCATCAGCCCAAGACCGTGACGCCCGGCAAGGGGCAACAACTCAGGCTCGACCTCCCAGCGATTGAGCAGATTGTATTGATTCTGCAGGCACGCCCATGGCGTCAAGCCCAGACGATCCGCCGTCCACATGGCCTCAACGACCTGGGTCGCCGTAAAGTTGCACGCCCCGGTGTAGAGCACCTTGCCCTGCCGCACGAGGTCGTCCATGGCACGCAGTGATTCATCCAGCGGCGTGTGTGGGTCCCAGTTGTGCAGCAGATACAGATCGATGCGGTCGGTGTCGAGGCGGGTCAGACTGCGCTCGACTTCGCGCATGATGTGATATCGGGACAGGCCAGCATCATTCGGGCCGTCACCGATACGACTCCAGACTTTGGTCGTAATAAACAGGTCGTCACGTTTGCCACGCATGGCCCGGGCGAGCACATCCTCGGAGCGGCCCCGACCATAGAAGTTTGCACAATCGATGAAGTTGCAGCCCAGGTCGATGGCGCGATCGATGACACGAACCGCAACATCGTCGTCGCGTTGACCACGGAAGGCGACACCGAGGCAGATGCGGCTGACGCGTACGCCGAGACGACCCAGGTTTACGTACTCCATATCCGCCATCAGTTACCCCGTCGCTCCCTTGACGCTCCATACAGAGCCAGTGGTGTAGGTATTGCGTTCAGACAACAGCAATTCGGCCACTTCCGCGACCTCTTCCGGATCGGAATATCGCCCGAGTGGATTGCCGGGATCGGCGATGTGTTCGGGTGAGAAGCGTGGCACCACCATATCGGTCAGGACCCGACCGGGTTCGATGCCATTGACGAACACACCCTCCTTCGAGTATGCATTCCCCAGAGACTTGATGAGACTGAAGACGGCCCCCTTGGAGACCGCATACGGCACCTGATTGGGTGCACCATTGCGCGCCCCGGAGGTGATGGTCACACACCTACCCCAACCGCCGCTTCGCATGTGCGGAATCGCCGCTTGATGCGCATGATAGACACCATTGAGATTGATCGCCAGCACCCGATTGAACTGCTGGGCGGACTGTTCGTGGAAGGGGGCCTCCAGTCCCAGGACACCGGCAGCGCAGGCAAGAATATCAATCCGTTTGAAGGCGGTCATTGCCGTATCGACTGCGTCTTGAACCTCCGACTCCACGGTGACGTCGGTGAAGGCGAAGATGGCGCGTTGACCAAGCGCGACGATCTCTTTTGCCGTCTGACGTCCCTGGTCTTCGAGGACATCGGCGATCAGTACGTCACGTCCTTCTTCGGCGAGGCGGATGGCGATGGCGCGGCCCAGACCGCGGGCGCCACCGGTGACGATGGCGGCGCGACGTTCTTTGGGCGCTGCGAAGCGGAGATTGGGCAAGGGTATTCTCTTTTAACGAGGATTGCGGGCGCAGGCGCCTGGCGCAAAAGGCTCTCGGCGGGGTAATATACTATAACGACGCCCACACCTGTCATCACCTGTCATCAACCGGCACGAATGGAATCTCAGACATGAAGATCGACCGCATCGAGTCCTTTCTGATTGGCGGCGCTTATGTCGTACGCCTCACCACAGACACCGGTGTCAGTGGCATCGGCCAGACCGCCTGTTGGGGGTATCCGGAGGCCGTCTCCAGTATCGTTGACGTATTCAAGCGCTACTTGATCGGCCAGGATCCGTTGCGTATCGAGCATCACTGGCAACACCTGTATCGCATGTCCCCTTTCCGTGGCACCGCCCTGGCGGGGGCTGTAAGCGCCATTGACATCGCTCTGTGGGACATCAAGGGCAAGCACTTCCAGGCACCGGTATGGGAACTGCTCGGTGGCCGCTGCCGCGACAAGATTCGCCTGCACCTGCTCGGTGGTGCAGGTACGCCAGATGCCATGGTCATTGCGGCGCGCGAAACGGTGGAGGAAGGTTTCACTGCGCTGAAATTCGATCCCGTCCACCACATCGATACCGGCATCGACCGCATGGTAAAGACCGCCGTCGATCTCGTCGCGGCAGCCCGCGAGGGGGGTGGTCCCGATCTCGACATCATCATCGAGGTCCATCGCAAGTTGACACCGATGACGGCGCTGACACTGGCTGAGGCGCTGGCACCCTTCAATCTCTACTTCTTCGAGGATCCCATCCAGATCGACAGTATTCAGACCCAGAGCGAAGTTGCAAGGCGCTCGAATGTGCCCATGGGCAATGGCGAGCGCCTGACGACGATCTGGGAGTTTCGTGAATTGCTCGAAGCTGGTGGGCCGCAGTATGTGCGACCTGACCTTGGCCTTGCCGGGGGTATCACACACTGCAAAAAAATCGCCGCCATCGCCGAGTCCTACCACTGTGCCGTGGTGACCCACAACTTCCTCGGCCCCCTGTTGACGGCTGCCTCCGTCCACTTGGACGCGACGATCCCCAACTTCATCACCCAGGAGTACAGCAAGGGCGACGAAAATGAAGCGAATACGGTCTACAAATGCGCCCACCGGCGTGAAGGGGGCTACATCCCACTACCCGAAGTGCCTGGACTTGGCGTGGAGTTGGTGGACGAACTCATCGAGCAGCGCCCATTCAAGCCGATGAACCCTGGTCAGACCCCACTACGGGAGGATGGCTCCGTCGCCTATGCCGTCTGATGCCATCGCTCGTCGGGCCGCACTCCTCAGGCGTTGAACCTCGCCGTGCGAATGCGGAGTGTATGGTCCACCGGCGACAGCAGGGCGATCAACAGACGGAAGGCTTGTGGGGCATCCGGACTGTTGTGCATCTTCCACATCGTGTGGGCACAGTGTCCAGGGCCAACAGTGATCTCATCGTCGCCGACACGGTAGACGGCATCACCCCCCTTTAAGAACAGTGTCGTGCCCGCATGCGCCTCGAGGATGGCCCCCTCGACCTCGATCGTCCCGCCAGGTTCGAACAGCAGTTCCAACTGCACGGGTACGCCGTCGACGCCACCAGAGGTCGTGGTGCGCAGGTCAAAAGCGGCGCCGTCCATGGCGTGACCTTGTTCTATTTCGCAGACCTCGATGTCGATGGCCATGGGTGGCAGCTCAAAGGTATCTCTTCGCCCCCGTACCTCTTGCCAGTTGCCGGCGTCGACCTTGGTTCCATCCCCGATGGGCATCCAGTAGATGGGCCGGTCGTAAAGTTTCTCCGGATAGATCGGATTGACGCCTGCGTGATGTAGTCGCGCGCCGCGATCGCCATCGATGGGAGCCATGTCGGTGCCGACAAATCTACCGGTGGCAAAGTAGGTCGATGAAATCCGCACCGCCGACAGTTCCGCTGCGCCATGGCGCAGGCTGAATGGTGTATCCAGGCCTTCGGCAAGTGTCGCACTGGTGGCGCCCCGTCGAACTCGCCACAAACGCGCCGTTGGGTAATACTTGCGGTAGGCGGTCTCTGGGGCGCGCCGCACGACGTCGCCGTCGTCGCGCCACTCCGGATGGGTCAGAAAAGGTTCCAGGGACCCGCCGCCACCACCCCGCTCGAGCAGCCAGTCTGCAATGGCGGCAAAACGCCCATCGTTGTCCCGGCGAGCAACCGTGTAGTAGCTGTCCGCCAGACCGACGGGCACGACACGGGCGCCTCGATCCTGGCGATTGGAGACGCTGGTCACAACGGTTCCATCTGCATGCATCAGGTGATAGGACAATTCCAGATTGGCACGCACCGGATCCAGCAACTCCCAGCGATCGAGGGATTCGGCAGCCAGACGCAAGGATCGATCGACGACGGGGTTGTATACCGAGGTCGATCGTTCGATAAATTCGCCATCCGCATTGACGTCGATGGTTTCGGCGAGGTAGGCTTCTATGGTGGGGCGCACTTGCTCATCGAGGTCGGGGAACAGTTCCACCGCCATCGCCAGGGCGGAAACCAGCACCCAGCGATGGTTGGGCGTATGGAATCCCCCCGCCACCATACCCGGAGCCGCTGTATGGATCAGTTCACCCAGGGCGAGGGCAATCCGCCTGGCACCATCATCTCCTGCAGCTTCCGCCTTGCGCGCAGCGCGAACGACGGGCCCCATGCCCTGGATTGTGAATCCCGTGTCCGGAGAGGAGTCGAAATTCGTCGCCAGCAACTCGAAACGTCCCGCCGGTGTGCGCCGGCGTCTGCCCCACTCGGCGGCACGCTCAATACGCTCAACGAGATCGGTGTCGCCGCAGTGACGGGATTCCGGCAGCAGATAGGCATACCCGTAGGTGGAAGCAGAACTGACCTGATTGGAACCGGCCAAGCCATCGGCACCAAGAAACCCGCCGACCTCAGGGTGTTGGGGATCGTCGATCTGGCGCGACACCAGAGCGGGAATCTGTTCATCAAAGAGGGCTAGCATCCGCCTGTAGTTGTAAGACATCATTTCTCCGCTATGAACTTTAGACGCAGGGCGAAATATGACCCATCACGATACGGATAGTAACCGAAGCGTGCACGAATCTCTCCCCGGCGCTGGCGCCATCGCCTGGACACCGGATGCGGAAAGGATTGCTGGTTCCAATCTGCAAGCCTTTCTCGATCGTTGGGAACTCGCCGATTTTGATGACCTCATGGCGCGCTCTACCGAGGACGTGGAGTGGTTCACCAGTGCCGTGCTCGAATTTCTCGGTATCCACTTTTCGGTTCCACCAGATAGGTCCGTGGACCTGACTCCGGGGATCCAGAGACCGGTGTGGTGCCCTGGTGGGCGGTTGAATATTACCACCAGTTGCCTGGATCGATGGCTGGGATCTGCGGAAACGGCGGCTAGGCCTGCCCTGATCGCTGAACTTGAGGACGGCCAGCTCCGCACCCTGAGCTATGCAGAATTGGCAACGGAGGTCGGCCGCTGCGCGACGGCGTTGCGAACACTTGGGCTTGGACCCGGGGACCGCATTGGCCTGTTTATGCCGATGACGGTTGAGATCGTCGTCGCCCTGCTGGCTGTAGCCCGCATCGGGGCCGTTATCCTGCCGCTGTTTTCTGGTTTCGGTGCCGGCGCTGTCGCCCAGCGTCTGACCGATGCGGACGCTCGGGGGCTGATCACGGCCGATGGGTTCTCCCGCAGAGGCAAATCCGTCCTGCTGAAACCGGTGACTGACGTGGCTCTCGCCATAGCGAGTTCGGTGGAGACCGTCATCGTCCTACGCCATCTCGGCGCCCGCCACATCGGTGCCGATGTGGCGATGGAACCGGGGCGTGACCACTGGTGGCACGACGTCGTCCCTTCGGCATCCGTCGATGCACCGCCAGCCGATACGGCCGCCGAAGATCCATTGATGATCATCTACACTTCCGGAACGACAGGCACGCCCAAAGGGGCGGTCCACACCCATTGTGGCTTCCCTGTAAAGGCTGCGCAGGATATGTGTTTCGGTACCGATGTGCATGCCGGCGATCGCATTCACTGGGTCACCGACATGGGCTGGATGATGGGACCCTGGCTGGCGCTTGGTGCCACGCTTCTGGGGGCGACGGCGGTGGTCTACGAAGGTGCACCGGACTGGCCTGGTCCAGACCGCCTGTGGGCGTTGACCCAGCGTCACCAGCTGACGCAGGTAGGGCTTTCCCCAACCCTGATTCGGGCTCTCAAAGCATTCGGAGACAATCCATTACAAGGGAAAGACCTATCCAGCCTGCGATGCTTCGCATCGACAGGAGAACCATGGAACCCAGAACCCTGGCGCTGGCTTTTTGACAAGGTTGGGGGCGGCAAAATTCCCATTGTGAACTATTCAGGTGGCACCGAAATCAGCGGCGGTATCCTGATGGACAATCCCCTACGTCCGATAAAACCGGCCGCTTTCGCCGCACCCTGTCCGGGAATGTCCGTCGATATCCTCAATGCGGAGGGGCATCCCGTGATCGATGAGGTCGGCGAACTCGTCATTCGGACCCCGTGGATCGGCATGACTCGGGGCTTTTGGAACGATGACGGCGAGCGCTATCGACAGACATACTGGTCCAGATGGCAGGACACATGGGTCCACGGGGATTGGGCTCTCGTCGATGATGACGGTCACTGGTGGATCCTGGGACGCTCAGATGATACGATCAACGTCGCGGGCAAGCGGGTTGGACCAGCTGAGTTCGAATCCGTCCTCGTCGATCATCCAGCCGTGATCGAAGCAGGCGCCATCGGCGTGCCACACGCCATAAAAGGCTCTGAGGTGGTCTGTTTTTGTATCCTCACAGCGGATACAGAGGCAAATGTCGAACTCCAGACCACCTTGAGTGATGTTGTCGCCGCGCAACTGGGGCGCCCCCTGCGGCCAGGTCGTATCCTGTTCGTCGATGATCTGCCGCGGACCCGCAGTGCCAAGGTCATGCGGCGTGTGTTGCGTGCAGCCTACCTCGACCAGGACCCGGGTGACACGACGAGCCTGGTGAATCCAGAAGCAGTCGAAGCCGTCCGTCGAGCCGCCGGCTGAATCTACCTTGGCGAGTGTCCGATATCCCGTTGGCTAGGTCCACGCTCCTAGCTAACAACAGGCAGGGGACCACGAGTCGCGCGCACAACTCTCTCACCCAATCGGGGGAATTGATGCAAGCCCAGCAGGACGATTTCCGCCAGCAGCGGCTGCATGATCAGCCGTTGCAGATGCCTCCCGAGGGCGAAGCGACGGCCGAATTCTGCCCTCCACGCCCTCTGATAGCGCGCAGACAACTCGCTTGTCGTGGTGGTCGTCTGCATCGCGTCGTCTGCCATCTTCCCCAACATTTGCCCTCCGCGCAGCGCCGCTGCCAACCCTAGTCCTAACAGGGGCGTCGGTGCGCCCGCCGCATCACCAACGGTGATCGACCTCGGCGGACTTTGCCTGCCGAAATCGAGACCCGCGACTGTACAGACTGATGTATCATCGAATGTAATAGATGATAAATAATTGTGTAACAATGGATTATGCGTTGATTCACTCATCAATATTTGCAGCGGGTCCACCGCTGTCCCAGGCGCCCTCAAGAGCGCGCAGACATTTATCCTATCCCCCTCGATGCCGTTTACACCGACGTATCCAGTGCCGGTGGCATGTAGCTGGACCTGTGTTGAACGGCGACCGCGACCATGAACGGCCACGGCCAACCATTGCCGGCGTCCTCTTCTGCCCTTGCTTGGGCGCAGACGAGCCGAACCTGCTCGACCACTGGCATGGACGGTCATCCGCGCTTCGATTTCTACCGGGACCGTCCCACGTCGGGCGGTGATGTTGAGGCCGGAACCTGGCTCCACGCGCACGCCCCTGAGCCTTTTCACGCCAAGATCGTCGCAGACGGACGCCAGAATCAAACCGAGCCGCTGCCTCGAACAACCCCGCCCGAGGCCCGGGATGGAGGTCTGCCAGCCACGGCCTCTCATACCAGTCAACAGCACGCCGTCGATGCGGGGACAGTCGTCAGTCAACTCACCGCCGAGTTCTTTCAGCACCTGACACCCGTCCCCCGACAGAAACTCACCACACAACTTGCGTCTATTCGAGAGACTGCGCTCCGCCAACAATACACGTCGGCCCCTCCGAGCCAACTCGATCGATGTTGCCAGACCGGCTGGTCCGGCCCCCACCACGAGGACTTCCGTCCCCCAGCTCTCCGTCACGACGAACCGACGATCTTCACAGCCACCCATCGATATGGCCAGACCCGGAGCAGATGGTTCCAGCGAAAGCCTGCGTGCCCCGCAATCTCCTGCAGATCGGCGCGTCGAAAACCTCTGCCCACCGAAATGGGGGCATCGTGACGCACCATCTCACTGCGCGACAAGTGGATACCGGCCCGTGTCGCCAGATAGGGCACGGCGTGCCTGTGCAGATCGTTGACGATCACCGCCCTGCGGGCGATGGCATGGGCTTGAGTCAGGATGTGGGCAGCCACCTCGGTGGAGAAGTGATGAAGAAACAAGCCGAAGTGGACGATGTCGATGCACTTCTCTCGAAATGGTAGAAACTGTGCATCTGACTGTAGAACAGTTGATTTAGATGATAACATAGTCCTTGACTCTAGGCAGATCGCGTGACTGAAATCCATGAGCATCGTACGGGATCGGAGTCCGTTCTTGCAGCTCCAGTCAGCCACAACGTGCGCCAGATCGCCACCACCACTGCCGACATCCAGCAGCGAGAAACCACTTCCCAGATTACCTCGCACCAGATCAAGACCGGCCCAGGTGCCACGCCGACCACCGAACCAGCGGTGCACAAAGGAGAGTTCGAGCAAGGTTCTCGTGAGCTCTGCATCTTCGACTTCGCCCGCCGCTGCCGCCGGGTGATCCATGAACTCCCCCTTTTGCAGCCAGTTATCGCGGCAGCGAAGGGATTTCATCGGCGGCTGGATCTGCTCGGGCGAGACCAGCCGAATCCCTCGAGACTGAGTCCTGGCCCAAATGCAAGGGCCACGCCCGATCTCTGCTCAAGGGGCAATTCAGCCAGCACGAACAACAGCGTTGGCGAGGACATATTGCCATAGGCGCTCAGAACGTGGCGTGACGGCGCCAACTGCTCATCGCTAAGCTCAAGCGATTCCTGTACGGCATCCAGCACGGCGCGGCCACCGGGGTGAATCGCCCAACCCAAACGTGCTTTGGGCGTCGCCGGCGGCACCAGGTCACGCACAAAATCGCATACTTCACGACGGACCACCTCGGGTAGTTCGCGTCCCAACCCCATGTTAAAGGCAGGCTCACCAAGTCGCCACGACAACAATTCCGCGCCGGCAGGAACTCGACGTGAGGTGAATTTCAGCAGTCTCAGATCCGGAGCAACAGCGAGCGATCTACGGGTGATTAGCGCAGCGCCCGAACCGTCTCCAAAGAGACTCGAGATAACGAGATGTTCTCGATCTGTACGGGATGGGTCAAAATGCAGCGTGCCAAGTTCAACGCAGACCAGCAGAACAACCGCTTTGGGCTCGCTTCGACAGATGGCGTCGGCCAGACGCAACCCCTGAATGGAAGCCTGGCATCCCATGAAACCGACTTGCAGACGGTGTACGGTATCCGGAAGACGGAGCCGATTCGCCAACTCAGCGTCGGGACCAGGATTCTCGAAGCCCGTGCAGGTCACGAAAACGAGATGTGTGACCTCCTCCGGGGGCAGTTCGGCAAGCTGCAAAGCTGCTCTCGCCGCTTCCTCCGACAACTGGGCCGACGCCTTGACATAACGTGCCATGCGCCCTTCAAGTCCACCTAGAACGGACTCCCAATGCGCTGCAGCAGAGGTTGTTGCAGCATCGCCAGACACGTGTTGGTAAAATTCTTCGACACACGTATAACGACGCTCGATGCCGGCAACATCCATGACAGCACCGAGCCAGGCAGCCCGTCTCGGGGGCAAATCGAGGCATTCTGTGAGGAAGGCCAGGGTCTGCGCTTTGCTCATGCCCGGCCCGGGGACAGCGGTGACCGGTCCCCAGAGACCGGATGTCGTACCACCGGACATAGGATGCTCGGAGACGCCGATCAGGACTCAAGGAGGGGGAAAAGTGGGGCCACTGCACCAAACATGCCCGGGAATCGGAAGAACTCCTCATCCCCTGCGCGAATGCGGCCGATGATGTCTGGCGTCAACAGGGCCTTGGCATCATCGAAAAGCACCGATGCTGGCCCGGCATCGTAACTGCCGGCATCTCTGGCAGCCTGTTGAGCTCCGGCGACATCCGCGTTTTCGCCGACGGCTGAGGCCATCTGTGCGAAGAGTTCCGGCAATCGAGCCTGAGCGGCCTCGCCATCCGCCCGCATCGAGTCGAAGGCGGCAGTCGTCTGTATCAGACGCGGACCCGCCTCCAGGGGCACGGTCTGACCTGACGTGGTCAGCGCTGCGGCATGACCAGAAAGGGGGGAGCGATCCTCTGTCTGAAATGCGATCAGCGCCCGTCCCCCGGTTCTGGGCACGGCCCGGAAACGGACGAAGCCACCGGGCTCGACAAGGACGGTTTCGCCTTCGGCTACAGCTCTCGTGCGGGGACCATCCACGCTCAGGCTGTCTACCCAGGCCTGCTCGACATGATAAAATCGCACATGCTCCAGCGGCCGGCCGGCGATGCCGCAACGGCCAAACGGCACCGAAATCCCCACTTCCTCGGACTCACCCTGACCAGGTGCATCCGGCACAGACCCTTCTCCCACATGTAGTTCCAGCTCACGAGCAAGAGCTGATGCTTCATCGGCGGGAGTCACGTCCACTGGGAAAATACCTCCCCCTGCCTGCTGACGAGCACGAAACAGCACGGCGTAACCGAACAACCGGGTACGCAGGATGCCCCGTCGAGCCGAAGGCTGTGAATCAGGTATCAGATTTTCAGCGAAGCTGGTTGGCATTTTCAGCCACTTTGCGGAACGCTGCGGCGAATTGATCGATAATCTCGGGCCGCTGATGCTTGAACCAGGGGATCGAATAACATCGCTCGGGCAACGACTCCGTCACAGGCAGACTTCCCGCTGGTTGCCGCAAATCCCTGTCAGAAAAGGCGATGCGCGTCGGCTTTCCATCTCCGAATACGTCGTATTCATTCAGCATCGGATGGGTATGCATGAGGATATTTGCTCCCGGCTGTATCTGGAAACCAGCGCCTTCCAGTTCCGCGTTGACGCCTTCGCAGAAGCGGCCCACGGGCAGACCATCGAGCTGTTCGGGGGCATACAACCCCTTGGCAGCATACCACCCCCCCATCGTGCTGCCAGAATCCTGCGGCGGACGGTGCGGTATGATACCGGGAACGCCCTCGAGCTGGTCCCAGAAATAGTTCATCGCCTGCTGAATCTCGACGACGCGGGCGTCGTAGTTGCGCAGCTGCACCCGCCCCACTGCGGAAGAAAGCTGGTGCATGCGATATTTGTAGCCACCGATCGGCATGCCTTTGAGACGACTCAGTTCAGGATTGTCGAGACCGGCGATCCGCTCATAGTGTCCGAATGCGGCGGCCTGCTCGAAGAGTTCGTCGTCGTCAGTGACCAGGAAGCCTCCTTCCCCGCAGGCCAGGGACTTCCCTGACATAATGGACATGGCGCCGACATCTCCGATGGTGCCGAGGAGCCGTCCCTTGTAGCGCCCACCTTGGGCGTGGGAGACGTCCTCCACCACCTTCAGATCGTGTTTCCGGGCGATCTCCATGATGGGGTCCATGTCCGTCGGATGCCCGCAATAGTGAACGGGCACGATCGCTTTGGTCCGGTCTGTGATATGGCGTTCGATGTCGGCAGGGTCCAGACACAGGCTGTGAGGCTCCATCTCCGCAAAAACGACTGTCGCCCCGAGCGAAAACACCTGTAATGATGTACCCCAGTAGGTCATACTCTGGGCGATCACCTCGTCGCCACGCCGAACACCGCACGCCCACAGTGCCGCCTGAATCGCGGCGGTGCCGGTATTGTGACACAAGGCGTGCTGCAAGCCAAAATACTCCGCTAGATCGGCCTCAAACTTGTGCGTCACATCGGTGCCCGACATCGCCCCCCGCCGTAATACGTCAAGCACGGCCTGTTCATCTTCCTCGGTGACGATGGGCCAGGTGAACATATCCCCCATCGGGGCTGTCGCCGCCTTCGCGCCCCCGTGAATCGCCAGTTTCTCGCCCTGCAATATCGCCGTCATATGATTGCCTCACAAGCAGTTAGGATATCTTCTGTGGTCTCACTTGTATTCCGGTCTATCGTCATCCTCATATCACCTCACCCGCTGGAACCGAGCTTTTTCAGTTGCGCCAGCGAGGGCAACTGGTCGTGTTCCCAGACTCTGCGAATGATCCCATCTTCGATGTATGCCAGTCGTGGATATCCGTGCCGCCACGTAAGGCGCATAAAATCGGAACCCGAAATCGAAGCGATCGTGTAGCGTGGCCGCATCTGCTGAATGAAATCGGTGAGATAAGGCGAACCAGGTGGGAACTCATTGAGCGCGACGATCTTGGGGACACCCGGCGTGTCCGCCCAGTCATTCAGTTTTGGCACCGCATTCTTACAGTGGATGCACCGAGGACTGAACAATTCGATAAGAAAGGCGCCAGCGCTGAGATCGACGTCCTCTACACCCTTGAGTTCGACGCCCGTAAGGCGGACACCCGGTTTGAGATCTGAGCTGGAAACGCGTTCGGATTCGGGTGCAAAACGAAAAACGAGCAACGCCAGTGCGAGCACCCCAGCCCCGATGACGACTCGTTGTACCGGAGCCCAGGATAACACTGCCAGACGAGTTCGCCCCCAGCGCCAGGCAGCCAGAAGCAGGGCCAACATGAACACATCCTCCACCAACGCCTCACCAGGAGTGCGTTCCGTCAGGGTGCCAAAACAACCACAATCGATATGTGCTTCCTTATGCCAGGCCAGAGCCGTGAGTCCGATGAATAGAACCATCATACCCGTAGCGGCAGGAAGCATGACCCGAGGCCTCCAGCCGGTGATCAGTGCGGCGCCGATGAAAACTTCCAATGGGGCCAACACGAGGGCGAGCTGTCCCAGCTTTGGCCATGCCTCGCGCCCCGCGCCCAGCAGTTCGACATAGGATATCGCCTCCCAGTAGAACACGACAGGTTCGAAGGACTTGGCGAGACCTGCGACGACAAAGATCAAGCCCATCAGAATCCGGGCGACGCCACCAACCGTACCCATACGGGTCGTCGACACTGTGTGGGTTTCAGTCATGTATCCGCAATCCCTTTCGGTCCCGTGAATCTGAACATTGTCTCCCGCCGCCACAATGGCGCCATCCGGCAATGGCGGCGATCCTTGCAGCATGCGTATCTACATGATCACCGGCGATGACCTGACAAGTTTCCGGGGCGGGACCATTCACCTCGTGGAACAGGCGGAGAATCTGCAGGCCCTCGGCCATGATGTCTGCATCTTCGCCCAGGATCGCGGACCCTTGCCACAGCCTACGACTGTATCGATACGGTACCTTCCCGCAATCGTGCACACACGTCAGATGGGTTATTCCGCCATGCCTCTGCTAGCGGCACGTCTGCTCGGCGTGCCCCACGTGCTCGAAGTCAACGGTATTCTACGAGACGAACTCGCCCGTCGGGGTTCGGCGTTGCGGCTCGCCGTGATCGACTGGTTTGCCCGCGTCAATCTTGCACCGTTCTGACGCATTTACGACGACGACAGTCGGTACCCGTGATCGCCTCGACACACTCTTTAGCGTCGATCCGGTGGCGCCGTGCAGCCATAGATGGAACGGCCGTGCCGCCGCGTAGAGCCACCGGGCAAGCCCACTACCCCCGCGCGCCGCACAGCCAGATTTAAAGCTGCACCTCACCCCCAGTTTTCTGTGACCGATAAATCCCGTCAAGAATCGTCATTACTTGCAACGACTGTTCTGCCGGAACCGGCGAGGGTGCATCCTCGGCAATCGCCTTGGCGAATTGCACGCATTCCTCGGCGTGCGCCTCCATGCCAGGGGGCATCAGTTTTAATGTCTTGTTGGTGAACTGCCGGTTCACCTTGTCGCTTTCAAGGATTTCGTTTTGCGGCCAGTGGGCGCCGCCCTGTGTGCCATACAGCCACATCTGCATGTCCTCACCTTGCGTATCGTGGTGCAGCAACCACGACACCTCCAGCACCAACGTTGCGCCCGTGTCAAAACGGATGAATGCGGCGGCAAAATCCTCGACGTCGAACTCTGGTGGGATCGGCTGCCCGCCCCCCCAACCAGTGAAGGCATTTTCCTGAGAAGCGATCTCTGCCTTGGCGACACCGGTCACGGAGACCGGTTGTGGATTCCCCATGAACCACAATGTCAGGTCCAGGATGTGCACACCGATGTCGATGCAGGGACCGCCACCGGAATGTTGCTTCTGAATGAAGCCGAGACCGGTGGGTGCACCTCCACGACGCAACATCCAACTGCGGGCGTGGTAGACATCGCCCAGCACTCCTGTATCAATCTGCCCTTTCATCGCCCGCGAGTTGCCCTGAAAGCGAAAGTGCTGCGCCGTCATCAACTTTTTCCCGGAAAGGTCGCGCGCCTCGATCATCTTGCGAATGTCACCCGGTGTCGGCGCCAGCGGCTTTTCACAAATCACATGCTTGCCCGCATCCAGAGCCGCAATCGACAACGGCGCATGATAATTGCTCGGTGTGCACACATCGATGATGTCGATGTCAGGGTCGCTGATCAGCTCTTTGGCGTCGGTGGTCAGTTTCGACACACCTTGCTCACCGCCCCACGCCTGCAGCACATTTTCGTCGATGTCACTGCCGCCGACGATTTCGGCATGCTCGGAGGCCTGCCAACCAGGAATGTGCGTTCGTGCAATGCCTCCGACTCCGATGATGCCGACCTTCAGTGCTGCCATGCTCTTCACTTCCTTTCGATCTTACAGTGTTAAAAAATCCTCGACTTGCTCTCAATCTGCTGACTTGACGGCGGTTTCGGCACCGATAACACGCCATTGAACCCGGCGATCCGCTCTGTCACCAAGCGCACCTCGGAACCGATCTGGACCTGGACATCAGTGGAGACCTCTTTGAGGCGCACATTTTCCCCCGGTACCAGTTCCGCGTCGGCGCCAATCGTTAGGAG
>DPVW01000368.1 GCA_003529325.1 Candidatus Latescibacterota bacterium
AGTAGTTGCCGCGCAGGGCCAGATGGCCTCCGTCGTCATGCGAGATGTAGCTCTCGATCCCACGCGCCGTCGTTTGCGCCACATCCACCAGGATGAGATCCTCGTTGGTCTCTGGAAAGACATCGAGGGCCCCCGCTACCCAGTCACGATAGACGGGCCGCGGGTTGTTGCTGTGCTTGTGATAGGCCTCGAAGCGGACACCGGTGACGCCGAAGACGTGCTCGATCCCCGCCGTCCACTGCGTCGACAGTTCTGACCTGCCATAGCGGGCGCCCGCATCCAACGCCGTGTCGTCATGCAGGTCGTGGAACTGGCGGTACTGGCCCCAGCCCACACGCAGCAGACTGCCTGTGGGCAGATCGACCATGGCGCTGAGACGTGGGCTGACGTCGCTGTCGCCGGTGTGGGAGGCACGGTCGTAACGCACCCCTCCTTCCACTGTCAGCGGAGGGGCAAGCCGCACCCGATTGGCCACGTAGGCGCCCAGAATCGAACTGTTCTGCTCGCCGCTGACATCGGTCTCCACAGGATACAAGCCCAGTGGGTCCTGGCGGGAATCATTCGGATCCTGGTAGACCAGATTGTGCAGTTGATAGTCGACGTTGTGACGCCGCAGATCGGCACCGAATTGCCATAACCACGAGTCGGTCGGTTCCACCAGCCAATCCTGCTTGATGCCGACAATGCGCAGATTTCGATGCTTGTCGACTTCGTACACGGCGCCCGGATTGCCGATGGTGAACCGCCCGTCGGCGTTACAGTCGTACTTCTGCACCGCTTTCGGCGGACTCGTACATCGCATTCAGTATGCGTTGCACACCGATGGCCTCACGCCAACTGACGGCTGGTGGCGTGTCACCGCGAATCGCACGCAGAAATGCCGTGTGCTGAGCCATGGTGCGACTCTCCGGTTCGTCATCGATGTCGAGTTCAACCGGTGTCACCTCCTGCTGTTGATCCAACGCAGCGTATGGCGCCACATCCTGTACGACCCCCAGTGTTCCGTGGATCTCCCAACCATGCCCCCGGGTACGAGGGTGCTGCAGCCAGTTGCCCTCGATCGACATGGATGTGCCATCGGCGAAGCGCACGTGCCCATGACCAAAGTCCTCCACCGACACCTCCGAGATCTCACCTTCAAAGTGAATCGGTGGATCCGGCATCTTGTCGATGCGGCGGAAGGTGGAAGCACTGACAGTCACCGGCTCGGGCGCACCAAGAAGCCAGTACACAGCATCAAGAGGATGGACCGTCGTCGCCGCCAGCACCCCGCCGAGCGACATATCCTCACGATGGAAGAATCGTCCCCAGGGATAGGACATGACATGTCCACCCCAGACACGGGTGTGATAGATCTGCCCGAGACCACCGGCGACCAGGAAACGACGCACCGCCTGCTCGGCGGGAGACTGGCGCGTCTGCAAGCCCATGGTGAACAGCCGCCCCGCTTGCGTCGCCGCCTGTTCCATGGCCTCGGCTTCGGCCACACTCATGCACAGCGGCTTCTCACACAGCACATGCGCTCCCGCTTCGAAAGCCGCAATGGCTTGCTGTGCATGAAACCTCGGTGGCGACGCGACGACGACGTACTCGGGTGCTGTCGCCGCCAACATCTCTTCCATGTCCTGGAAGGCCCGGGCCTCCGGCTCGACCAACGCTGCCGCTGTCGCCGCTGACGGTTGGTGTGGATCGACGACGGCCACCACCTCCGCTTCCGGGACCCGCTGCAGCCATTTGATATGTTCGCGGCCCATCAACCCAGCGCCGATGACGGCGGTGCGCACACGCATGATCAGGGTCGCGTCGGACTGCCATCGGGCAATCGCGTCTGCGTCCATTCCTCGATCGTATCCGTACAGGGATATTTTGCCGCCAGTTCCTCATTGATGTCGATCCCGAGACCGGGATTGTCATTGGGGTATAGATAGCCGCCGCGGACCTCTGGCAGTCCAGGAAAGATGTCGTAGCACAACTCGTTGAACCGGCACCACTCCTGTACGCCGAAGTTGGGAGCCCATAGATCGAGATGGAGATTGGCGGCATGTCCCACCGGCGATGTGTCACCGGGGCCGTGCCACGCGGTACGGATCCCATACATCTTGGCGAAAGCCGCCACGTTGCGCGCTGGGGTGATACCCCCCATCTGTGACACGTGCATACGCAGAAAGTCGATGAGACGACCTTCGATCAGCGGCTGCCATTCACGCGGGTGGTTGAACAACTCGCCCATAGCGATCGGTGTCGCACACTGGGAACGGATGTTGTGAAACCAGTCGATGTCCTCCGGCGCCAGCGGATCTTCCAGGAAGAACAGTTTGAACTGCTCCATGTCCTTGGCAAACTGCACCGCGTTGATCGGCACCAGGCGCTCGTGAATATCGTGCAGCAATTCGACCTCGAAACCAAGCTCTGAGCGAACATGCTCGAAGACGTCGAGGTGGGCCCGCACGTACCCCCGGGGGTCGAAGTAGGCTCCCGGCTGGGCCCCGTCAGGACGTGGCTGCCGCGACTCCATGCCGCCATAGCCACCCTGCTGCACACGGATGTACTGATACCCCTGCTCCATGTACCCACGGATGGAATCGACGATCTCCTCCTTTGTCGAGCCACCGGCGTGAGCGTAGCAGGCGGCCGCCTCTCGACACTTGCCTCCCAACAGCTGATAGACAGGCATCCCCGCCCGTTTGCCCTTGATATCCCACAGCGCCTGATCGACACCGGAGATGGCGTTGTTCAACACCGGCCCGTTGCGCCAGTAACTGTGCACCGTAGACATCTGATAGATGTCCTCGATACGGTCCACATCTCTGCCGATGAGAAAGGGCTTGAGGTGACGCTCGATGGCTGTGTGCACAGCATTGAAGCGCTGCGTGAAGGTGGCACAGCCGATGCCGTAGAGACCCGGTTCGGAGGTGATCAACTTGACGATGATCAAGCGCGACCCGGCGGGCTGTGTCATGATGACCTGCACATCTTTGATCGTGACCGTGCTCATAGCGCTGGCGTTCCATGGTAAAATGGTGGGAAGGATGCCGTAGGTTTGTGATCCTCAGGAGTCCTGTCAAGGTTGTAGATTAGTCACACACGTAACTTGGGACTGTGAGGATTTCTTTTGAACAATTGCTGGCGGCCGATTGCCTACGGCTTCTGCCTGCAGCTGATCATGTCAGCCACAGCTAGCGCCGACGTTGCGCTGGTGCGCCACGACCTGCAGCGGCTGCTTAGCCGGCAGAGCGCGACGGTGGGACTGTTGGGGCTGGGACTGGCGGCCATCGCCAAGCCGTTGGATGATGATCTGCGCGGCAGTGTGGGAGACAACAGCTTGTTGAATCTGGTCTTTGATGCCGACCGATTGGGGGGCTCATCGACCAACGGCATCGCCGCCACGGTTGGCGTATGGGGATTGGCGAGCCTCACAGGACGGCCGCAGATACGTGCTGTTTCCTCTGAACTGTTACGCGCGCTGGTGCTTGCCAATGCCCTGGTGCTGCCATTGAAGGAGATCGTTGGACGTGAGCGGCCTGATGGAGAGGATCTGCGCTCCTTCCCGTCCGGACATTCTGCCAATGCTTTTGCCATCGCGACGATTCTGGCACGACGTTCCGGCTCAGGTCTGCGGGTTCCCATCTACGCCTTTGCCGCCACCGTACCCGTATCTCGCATTCACGAAGAACGTCACTTCTTGTCCGATGTAGTCGTGGGCGCCACACTTGGCACGATCGCCGGATGGTCCGTAACCACAGCGCCATCGAATGACGAGCGGCGTCTCTCGTGGACCCCGATCTATACAGAAGGTGTATGGATGCTACAAACAGGGTGGCGCTTGTGACATCGGCGTGGATCTTTGTTGTCCCTCTGTGCTTCGGCACTGTTGCTGGTGCAGGACGCCACGGCGCAGACAGCCAAGCTGGATTCCAGCAATACCTATCCGGCCAAGTCCAATACCGTTCGCGTCTCGAGTCGACCGCTGCTCTGCCCGGACGCGTCCTCTACACACCCTTTTTCGCCACGATCTTCGTCGGGCGGCAAGCGGCCAACGCCGTCTGGGAAAAGCGTCTCTTCGATCGGGCGGAGGCCCTGCTGACGACGGCGGATGGCCGCATCGGCATTCGTCCATTGTCGGCGACCAGCATCGGCACGGGCGCACGTCTGTTTTTCAAGGATATCTGGCACGACACCGATGCCAGTTTGACCTCGACCTTGGGTGTTTCGGGCCGCAAACGTCAGCAACACTTGCTCTCTCTCGCCCTGCCGAACAGTGTGAGGTTGGTCGGTGGTTTCATCCGCGAGCCGAGGGAAAGTTTCTACGGCATTGGCAATGATGGAAATGGCAGCAAAACCTCCTTTCGACAAGAAGATATGTACGGGCGACTGGCCTATTTACGGCGAGTGAATGGCGTGCTGCGCCTCGATGCGACGCTCGAATTCCGCTCCGTCGATACAGAAATGGAGCAGGGCGCAAGCCTCGTACTGCCCGGACTCGGCGCCGACGCGGCGTACACAGGTGTCGAGATCACCATACGCGGCAACTTCGTCGACGTGCCAGGGAGTCCAACCCGGGGCAATCGCACCCTCCTCGGCGCCTGGCGGCACGGAGATCTTGCGCGGCTACAAGCGCGGTCGGTTTCGTGATCGGGGGACCGCCTTTGCCGTTGCAAATTACAAATTTCTGTTCAAACCGGACAGATGGAAACCGATGTATCCCATGCCGGCATTTGAAAATGTCACCCTGAGAGACACATTCTGGGGTGCCAGGATTGTCACTTCCTTTTCTGATGCGCAGATCGGGCCGCTGTCGCCGCTGAAGCCCTGGTCAGATATCTGGTCGAGCGCCGTGATCGTATCGGTGAACACTGGTTTTCGCGTGTTAACGCTCTTGATCATTTGGTCATCGTGGATGGGGCACTGCAGTTCACTGATCTGGCCGTCTCGCGACGATACGCAGACCCGGCGGTGACGCGGTACAGGTATGCAGATCGCCGCGGTCTACCTCTGTCGCGGCGATCCAAACATCTCCGGCTGGTACGGTAGAAACTGGCCCTGCTGCCGATACAGTTCGTGATACCGGCCCACCTTCTCCTCGTCTACTTCAACCCCGAGGCCAACACCTTGGGGGATGCCCCAGGTCGGCCCCGTCGCCGTAGGCAATGACTCTCTAATGATGTCATCCGCCATCATGGCTGCCACCTGTTGATTGCCATCGACGAGATTGGGCAGGGTCAGACAGACATGGTGTGAAGCAGCCGCCATGAGACCGAGTTCTCCGTGCGTGTGGCGACAGACGGTCAAACCCTCGTGATGGGCTGACCAACTCAGGCGATGGAATTGTGCCAGTGAACCGACCCAGTTGCTGCTGAAACAGAGCGTGTCGGCGGCGCGCCGTTTGATGACCTCATGAACATCGCACACACGCCACAGTCCCTCGTTGGCACAGATGGCGACGGACTGACGGGCTCGCACTTCGATCATGTTCTCCAGCGGCTCCGGCCAGACGGGCTGTTCGGCGAAGTCGATACGGTAGCGATCGAATTCGGCCAGATAACGGATCGTCTCGTTGACGGTCCACGAGCCATTCGCATCGATACGAATCTTGTGCTGCGGGCCGATCGCCTGCCGCAGGGCGGCGATGATGTCACATTCCGCCGCAAAGTCGATACCCACCTTGATATAGAAGACCGTATACCCCGCGGCGACGCCCTCGTGCGCCTGGGCGGCGACCTCTTCCGGTGAACCGTATGCGAGATAACAGAAGTAGTCGACGGCAGCCCGTCGCAGACCGCCGAAGAGATTGTACACGGGCTGACCCGCCGCCTTGCCGCACAGATCATTCAGCGCCATGTCGATGCCCGCGAAGGCGAAGTGCCCCGTCATCTCGCGGTGATACCAGTGCGCGGCGCCATAAAACTGGTCGGCAATCGCTTCCCGTTCCCAGGGATCACGACCCGTGAAGAGGGGCACCGCCGACTTCACGACTTCATATACACTCTCGACGTTGGGTCCCGGACAACTCTCCCCCCAGCCAACCAGACCATCATCTGTCTCAATCTTCACAACCACCGCCGTGACACCATCCCGCTGCACCCGCGAGCTGGTTTCACGATGGCTATAAGGGACACTGACAATGGTCGGTTCTATCGATGTGATCTTCACTTCGAATTCTCCTGTTCGTCGATGACCCCGTGCTGACGCAGCACCTCCTGCACGCCGTCACTGCCACCGTCGATCTTCTCTGGCAGCGGTGATCCACAGTCGATGAGAAATTCGGCGAGACCAGGGTAATCCCCATGGTCGATCTCCTCCGGCAGCAACATCCCCGGACCACCTTCCGGATGACAGCAGTCCGTTGAGCCGAAGATGGTGGTTCCCAGGGCGGTGCCGCCAAAAGAGTTCACCTGCTCGATGTCAGCTCCTCCCTCTACCAGCAAACGTGCCGCTTCGAGTTGCCCGGCATAACAGGCCGAGTGTAGTGGCGGGAAGCCATCTTCACGATTCAGCGGCGCACCCGCTCCGATCATGCGCTTCATCATCGCCAGATCACCGCGACGCGCAACGAGACCGAGTTGGCCGGATGTCGGTGCGGAGCCTGGCTCGAAGGCTCCCTGGGCGCGATCCTCATCGGTGATCTGCGTGGTGTCGGCGCCATGGGCTTCCAGCAACGCTGCGATCTCGGGGTATCCCAAGCCGACGGCATAACGATACGGACTCCTGCCATCTCCATCGGGCTGGTTCGGATCCGCGCCTCCCTCCAGCAACCTTTGTATGGTTGCCTCGCTGCGTCGATTGATTACAGCTTTGTGCAGATGCGTACGATCCCCGTGATGGGCGACAGTGAGGGTTGCATCCGCTCCGTGCTCGAGAAAAACCAACGCCGCCGGTTCGTTGTCAAAGTCGAGAGCCCGACTCAGACAGTAGGAAACTTCCTTCGGGTCTGCACCCGCTTCGAGCAGCCGCCGCAAGCATGTGATGTCCTCGAACTCTGCCGCATGATAGAGTGCTTCATTTGCCGACACTCCGCCGACACGCTCGCCCGCATCGGCACCGGCTTGCAGCAACATCTGCGTCAGACCGATGTGATTGGCGATCCCGGCGGCACCGTAGATGCACGTCTGCGGCAACTGGCCATCGCCGTGCTCGATCAGGTAATGACGGTTGGCGTCAGCGCCATGATCGAGGAGCAGGCGCACGATCCGGACGATCCCCTCGGCCCGCTCCGGGTCACGGCGCAGGAAGCGGGAGAAACAGGCGTACAGGATGGGCTGCCAAGCCAATGGTCCACCCTGGCGTGTGGCCAGTGCCGGCTCCCGCTGCAACTGTTGTGCAACCATCTCCCAGGCACCACACGCGCAGGCCGTGAACAGGTCGAATGTCGCCAGTTCGGGATCGGCCTCCAGCAGACGCGCCCCACGGTGGAACTGTTGGCTGCAGATCGCTGTGACCATGGCGCCGGCACGCTGATCCACCTCCAGCAGTCGGTCCTCGACGAATTGCTTCCAGCGCGGCCAGCTGACAACACCGTATTCACGGGCGACGACAAGCTGCGCGTCTGCGAGCCGGATGTCGGTGAGGGCGGGTTGGGTGGCGGCGCTGAATCGGGGGTGGAACTCGACAAAGCGGGACAGCGCATCGCCGCTACCGCTCTGCGCATCATCGAGCAGACGTTTGGCGGCTTTGCGATCGAATTGCAGAGATGGGCGGGAGGGCAGCGATCTGCCAGGCATAACGACCTCCTTCACATGTGGCCCGGTTGTCCGCATGACGGGCAGGAAGGGGTCGGGTGGACCTCTCGTAAACTGCCAGAACTCAGGTGGGACAATCCCTTTACGCAGACCGTTGGCTGCCTGCACAGCCGCCGCCATGATAGGAATCGAGATCGCCTTCGGCAAGCGAATTCTGAATGGTATAGAGGGATGCGGCGCCGACGGTATGTCGTTACGTTTTCATCCACAGAGCGAGGTCTTTGCGTGGCATTACCCCATGGGGTTGTTGGAAGATTGGGATCTCTGGCACGCATCTGTGTGATCGGTGGCAGCTGTAGCTCCGTTACGCTTGAATCAAGACGGGCCGTCTTTCGTCCCTATGTCAGAGCTGAGGATCCCACCCTCGCTGACATTTCTCAGAGACCGGATGATTCTGCTGTCCTCACTTTTTATGCACTCGGTGACTGGGGCACTGGGGACCAGACACAGAGAGGGGTAGCCACAACCTTGCAGCCGGACGTGGCGGCGCTGGGCAGGCGCCGCACGCGACCATTCGTACTGGGCCTTGGCGACAACGCATACACGAGCGGTCTGGACACC
>DPVW01000185.1:0-628 GCA_003529325.1 Candidatus Latescibacterota bacterium
TCCAGCCGACGACGGCGTCGCGTTTTCCGCTACTGGCGCTGGAACGGGGCAGTCAGAGTCGGGCGCTGCTCGACGAAGTCTTTCACAAGGCAGGCGTGGCACCGCGGTTGGCGATGGAACTGGGCAGTATCGAGATCATCAAACAATTCGTCGAAGTCGGTTTCGGTATCGCCCTCGTACCCGCCGTGTCCGTGCTACGTGAGGCGGCGGAGGGCAGGTTGGCAACGGTGGGGGCATCGGGCTTCGAGCAGCGCGCCATCGGTCTGGTGTGGCATCGAGGCCGACCGGAGTCTCCGGCGGCAGCGGCACTGGCGCAGATGATGCGGGAAGATCTCTGTGACGTGAAGATCTGACTGGACAGGGACGTCGGTATGGTTTGATTTCAACCCATGCTGATCCTGTTGACCGGTGCCGCCAGCGAGCTGGGCTGTGCACTTGCCGCCGAGCTTGAAAGCCAAAATCACCAAGTCCGACTCGTCGATGGGGACATTGCCGATCTAACCGACGTCGAGGCCATGTGGCGCGCCGTGCGTGGTGTCGATGCAGTGATCCATACCGGCGAGCCCCCGATCAACACGCCGGCAGCTGGCGAGGCTCGAGAGGCATTTCTTATCGACTACTACACCCG
>DPVW01000185.1:923-4864 GCA_003529325.1 Candidatus Latescibacterota bacterium
AGAGGCATTTCTTATCGATTACTACACCCGCGGTACCCACGTATTGCTCAAAGCCGCCATCGACTCGGGGGTGCGACGTTTCATCTATGGCAGCACGCTGGATCTGTTCAGGCCATACCCCGATGACGTCTATATCAGCGAGATATGGCGCCCCCTCCCGACGGCGGATATCGAACCCATGGCCCGCTATCTGGGAGAGTTGACATGTCGAGAATTCGCCCGAGACTTTCTGGTCAGTATCACCGCCCTGCGGCTTGGAACACTCGCTCTCGAAGAGGAGGCCGTGGGACAGCCAGCGGACCTGATGTGGTTGGATCGACGTGATGCGGTGCGGGCATTCTGTCAGGCACTGTCACGGGACGCCGCAGACAGCCCCAACTGGGCGCGACGTTGGCGACTCGTTCACCTCTGTGCCAGTCCACCCAATCCCCGATATATCAGCGATCGTCGTGCACGCGCCATCGATACAGAGCACAATTTCGCCGCTGCGTGGGCGGCGGCTGATGGCGTCCCGGCCGCGGTTCGACCGTGGCAGCATCTGGTGCCGGCTCCAGTTCCGACAAAGTCGAAGGGCAACAGGCGGGTGCTGTTTCTCGGCGCATCCGGGCTCATCGGACCTTTTCTGACGCCCGGGTTGGAGGGGCAATACGATCTGACCATGGCCGATGTGAAACCCCACCCCAATGGCCTGCCTGTCGAGCAGGTGGATGTCACCGATTATGAGTGCGTGCTCAAGGCTGCACAGGGGCACGACGCCATCATGAATTACACCGTCGTGCGTGGCGATGCGGATCTGAGCTTTCACGTCAATGTCCGGGGCGCCTGGAATGTGATGCGGGCGGCGGCGGCGTTGGGGATTCGCAAGGTGCTGCACAGTGGCCCCGAATGTGTGCGTGGGCATTACGACCACGCATTCGACATCGACAATCCGCCCGATGCCCCTGGCAGCGGCTACTACGGGACGACCAAGATGCTGAGCCGGGAGATCTGCCGGATCTATGCGCGCACGTATGGCATCGTCACGCCCTGCTTCCTGTTCAACGGCCTCGAGGCGGCGCCGACACAAGCGCAGACGCAGACGGATTTCAAACCCTTCACGATCGTCTGGGAGGATCTGCAGCACGCCTGTCGGTTGGCTCTGGAGATCGAGGCGCTAGCGGACAATTACGAAGAGTTCAACCTGCACAGCCACGTGGGGCAGGGGAAGTTCTCCATCGAGCGGGCGCAGCGGATTCTGGGATACGAACCGACACAGGACTGGTCGCGCTTCTACCGACGACCCACCTGAGACTAGAGAACGCCCAGTCCCTGTAGGAAGCTGCCGAGTTCTTCCATCTGAGCGTCGCTGAGACTGTAATACGGCGGTGGGCGCCAACGGCTGGCGATGCCGCTGAGTTCCAGGATCCCGTGGACGGCGGCGTCAAAGCCCCCCTCGACGCCGATGACGTAGTCAAAGAAGGGCATGTCGATATCGCGGATGATGGCTTGTGCTGCTGCCAGATCATGCGCTTCTATGGCCTGCCAATACCGGTGTGCGGTGTCCGGATGGAAGGACAGGAAACTGGAGAGGTAGCCGTCACAGCCGTAGGGATGGGCGTTCATGTGATTCTGCTTCTGCCCACCTGACCAAATCGCCCAGTGGTCGTGCAGCAGCAGACCCATCTTGCGCGCAAATTCGCCACAGAAGTCGTCCTTGATGGCGACCACGTCTGGCACCTGATCCAGCGTTTGTCGCAGGCAACTCATAGCGAAGTCGAGGCCGCGAGGGATGAACAGGCCGGTCACGAGCATGATCGGCATGTGCTCTGCGACGGCGGCATAATGCCGCGTGAGACTGTCCGGCGTTGTCGATTGACCCCAGTCCGGTGGCAGGACCATCAACACATCGGCGCCTGCCGTGGCGGCAAATTTGGCAAACTCGATCGACTGTCGCGTGTGATAATAGCGGTCGGCGGCGACGACGAGGGCACGACCAGCCACATGGTCCACGGTGATCTGCGTAACCTGGGAGATTTCCACGTCGGACAAGGCGATGTAGTGGCTGTCTCCAGCGGTGAGTACGATCGCCTTGGCGCCGGCGTCGATGTCGAAGTCGATGACCGCACGCAACCCGTCAACATCGACGCTGCCATCCTGGTTGAAGGGTGTCCGAACGGAAGGGATGGGTCCCGTAAGTGCGTGCCGTACCTGATCCCTGTCGATGGTGGCAGCCATGACGGTTTACGCGTCGCTGCCTTGGAGTTCGGTGCGTCCCGGTCGTCTGGGTGGCTGGTAGAGGACCTCCTCCTCTGGCGTGGGATCGGCGATGGGGCATTCCAGGTGCGGTGTGCCCCAGGAGAGATATCCCGGCGAAAATTTGAACAGGATGGAGTGTCGTTCCCGGTCTTTCGGTATCCAGGGCAGGGTGCCATGGACGAGGGCTTCGTTGAAGAAGACCACAGAGCCGGCGCCGGCCACGACCTGATGCACACATCCCCAGTCCTGTTCGAGGCGTAACACTTCCATGGCGGGTCGATAGTTGGCCTTGTGACTGCCCGGGATGCAGGCGAATCCACCATCCCCATGATGCACGTGTGTCAACTGCCAGGCGGCGACACACAGTCCGGCCTGCATTTGACCATGGGAGAACCGGTGGTACTGACTGGGGTCGAAGGTCATGCCGCCATGCAGTCGATGCCCTTCGGTGCCGTGGTGCATGCGGATGAGTCCGGGTCCGTGATCGAGGCGGAAGCCAGGACCGAGGACCTCGTTAAAGACATCGATCACCCGAGGGTGGGTGAACATACGGCGGAAGGGATCACACCAGGGGTGTTCGAAGGTCAGCGGGTTCTGCTGGAATTCGCCTCGCCCCTCACCTCCTTTCAATTTTTCCGCATCCTGGGACAGACCGGGTTCCCGGTTGGTGATGAGGTCGGCGTGATGGGCGATGGCGTCGTTGGCGGCGGTGACTTCGTCGCACGTGAGGACATTCTCCAGGACGAGGAAGCCGTTGAGGTCAAATAGAAATTTCTCTCGGTCGTTCATGATCTAACTCCGTCGAATCATGCGAAATGGCACAAACCATTAACAATAATCATTATTGACAAGGAGTCGTGTCGTTGTATTATACTCCCTCGCAGTTTGAGGGATCACCGAATCATACTCAATCCATGGACCTGACGACTAACACAGCAAGCGATCGGTTGCGAAGGGCCGGCTACCGGGTCACGCGCCAGCGGCTCGCGGTCTACGAATTCCTCTCCAGGAATGACGCACACCCGACAGTTGAGGATATCCACTCGGGTGTCAAAGGGGGACTGCCCAAGATAAGTGTCGCGACTGTCTATAAGTCGGTCGAGTCCCTTGTGGACGTTGGACTCGTGAAACCGATCTATCTGGGTCAGGCGGCGACTCGGTTCGACGCCTCGACCGAGGAACACGCACACTTCCGGTGTATTGCGTGCAACCAGATTGCAGATGTAACCATAAGTCAGGCCCCGGTTTCGATGGACGAACTGAATCACTGTGAAATCATCGGATCGACTGTTGAGTTCTACGGTTTCTGCGCCAGTTGCCGAAGGCACAGACTCGGTCTTGACCCCAACTGAAATTGCGAACCTGCCGCGCGATGCGGCGTTTTAACCACGATTGGAGAGAATAATGGAGAGCGAAAGCAAGTGCCCGGTGTTGGGCGGATCTGACGCACATACGGCGATTGGGACCACGACGAACCAACACTGGTGGCCGAATCAGTTGAATCTGAAGATGCTGCAGCAGAACTCTCCCCTGGCCGATCCTATGGGCGAGGAGTTTGACTACGCAGAGGAGTTCAACAGCCTCGATCTCGATGCCCTGCAGAAGGACATCGATGCATTGATGACGACGTCGCAGGACTGGTGGCCCGCCGACTACGGCCACTATGGCCCGTTCTTTATTCGCATGGCGTGGCACAGCGCAGGCAC
>DPVW01000261.1 GCA_003529325.1 Candidatus Latescibacterota bacterium
TGTGAACTGACAGCCCAGGTCGCGCCGGGCAATCAGCGCTCTGTTGGCCTGCTGGAACGGCTGGGTTTCACCCATACCTCCGCCCTGGCTGCTTCGATTCTGCAGTATCGCCGCACATCAACAGTAGTGGTCCCTGACGGGTCACAGTGCCCGGCGTCTTCGGTGTCCTAAGAGCCGGAGGACCTCATATTGCAGCGCGGTGGTCGGATGACGCTGCTCATCATCGGCATGTCCTGAGCCCGAGCTGCCGCCAACAAGCGCGTCCGCCTCCCGCAGGATACACGACAGAGGCTGAACGTCGTAGATTCCGCGGTCCCGATACGAGGGAAGGAGGACCGCAGACGATGCCGATTGTCGATGTCGAACTGGTGGGACCGGTGCCCGCTGAGGTCGGCTCAGGCCTGGCTCGACGCATTGCGGATGGCATGGGTGACACCTTGGACTCCCGCCCGCAGGGCACGTGGGTCAGGTTGCGTTTTCTCGCCGAGCAGAACTATGCCGAGAACCTCGATGGTGGACCGGAAGGGATTGAGCCGGTCTTCGTATCCATCCTCCAGGCCGAACTACCGCCGGAGCAACAACTCGCCGAACTGGCAGGGCGGCTGGCAACCGCCATCGGCCTCGCCTGCAGCTGTCCCGTCGCCAATGTCCACGTCCTGTTCGAACCAGCAGCTGTCGGCCGTCTCGCCTTCGGTGGGAAATTGCTGACATGAATGGGGGACCCATACTGCTCGCCCTGCTGTCGGCGGCACTGTTCGGGGTGGCCACGCCGGCAAGCAAGTGGCTACTGGTCGGTCTTACACCATTCCAACTGGCGGGATTGCTCTATCTCGGCGCTGCTCTGGTCGTGGCGCCCACCGCCCTGCGCCAAGGCGGCCTCGCCTTGCCACGACGCACCGACCAGCGCAATCGACTGCGGCTGTTGGGTGCCGTGTTCTTCGGCGGAATCTGTGGTCCCCTTGCACTGCTGTTCGGCCTGCGCCTCGCCCAAGCCACCTCCGTCTCCTTGTGGCTGAATCTGGAACTGGCCGCCACGGCCACACTCGGCGCACTGGTATTCCGCGATCATCTCGGTTTCAGAGGCTGGCTTGGAGTCTTGGCGACACTCAGCGCCTCGGCGCTGCTCACATGGGGGCCAGCAGCAGCTGGATTGGTCCCCGGCCTGCTCATCCTCATCGCCTGTCTCTGTTGGGGGCTGGACAATCATCTCACGGCGCTCATCGACGGCATCACCCCGAGTCAGAGCACCCTGTGGAAAGGTGCCGTAGCGGGTACCGTGAATCTGACGATCGGTGGTATCCTGGCGCCGATTTCGGTCGACCTCCAGATCCTGCTCGCCGCGCTGCTGGTGGGAGCCCTGTCATACGGCGTCAGTATCGTACTCTACATCCGCTCCGCCCAGGCGATCGGTGCCACCCGTGCACAGGTATTGTTTGCCAGTGCCCCCTTCTTCGGCGTCGGACTCGCCGTCGTCGGGCTGGGTGAGTCGTTCGCCCTCGTTCATGGCCTCGCTGTGCCCCTGTTTGCCGGTGGCGTCGCCTTCCTCCTGATCGATGGCCATGGGCACGACCACACGCACGAAGCGATGTCCCACAAGCATTCTCATCGTCATGATGATGAACACCACACGCACGTGCATACCGATCTTCCGCCAGCCGCACGACACACCCATTTTCACCAGCACGAACCAACCAGCCATCGGCACCCTCATTGGCCAGATCTGCACCACCGTCACAAACATGACTCGGCTCCGGTGAGCGACGAAGGGTAAAGGGTGGGATACAGACTTCGTCTGGCGTTGTTCATCGGTCTCATCGTCGGTCCCGCAGGGGTCCGCGTCGGCGAGAACAGGAATTGCGCCGCAATCGACGACGGCACTCCCCCCCATGAACAGTTGCTGTCGGCCTTGAGATACGAAAAAGATTACAAAGACATCAGTGGCGCCTGCGAGCGCTACCAAGAGTTGTCCTGATCACCGGGTTGATGGTTGGCATTGGCTCCAACCTGACGTCCTTCGTCGATCCACCCTCTCTGCTCATCATCTTCAGTTTCACGCTGGGCGTATTGGATCGCTGGCGCCCCCATCGGCACGATGTTCAGCGCCCTGTTCTCGGCCTCCAGCACGCCCGAGCAACTCGCCGCCCTGCCAGCATCACATCGAATCCCGCGCGGTGCAATAACTCCACCCCGCACAGGACGGCGCCTCGCCTAGTGACGCTTTCAGTGTTGTGATGAAGTCCCGGCGAGGCGCACCATTTCGGCTACCAATTCCGCTACACGCTCGCTGACGTCGTCGCTGGCCAGTGCCATCTGTTCGGTGCGATCATCGCTGAAATCGCTAGCGGTGGCGTAGACGAAACGGGGTACGATGAGACAGCGAAAATCGAGCATCAGACTGTTCGCCAGGGACATGACCGACATATAACTCGCGCGACCGCCGGCAGCGCATAGCAATCCCACCACCTTGTCCGTCCACGCTCGCCCGGTCTGCTCTACCAGATTCTTCACGGCGGCATTTACATCAAAACTATACACGGGTGCCGCCAACAACACACCGTCGGCGGCATCGATTGTCTGCCGCAATTCAGCCACGTCACCCCCTTTGCTGTCACCTGTACCATCACACATCGGTATGTCCACTTGCTGCAGATCGATCCACTGGGCTACAACATCGTGACCGGCCAGTAACTCGTGGGCCCGTCGTGCCAGAACCCGCGACCGACTCTGCGGATTCAGCGAGCCGCTGATCACGACCATGCGCATGTCAGGCCTGCCTGTAGCGGATTTCGCGCCCGGAGCTGGCACTCTTGTAGATCCCCTCAAGGATTTTCATCACCTTGATCCCCTGCTCCCCCGTCGCCATGGGTGCTCGTTGTTCGAGGATGCTGTTGACGAATTCATGGTATGAGGAGGGTGTCGATCCCGAGCGCCAGTCCAGCCGCTTGCTGAACTGATCCCCGTCCTCGTCGGTGAAGATCTCGGCCGTGAAGTCGTACCCTCCTGCCGTATTGCGGTGCACGAGTCCACCTCGATCTCCATACAGATTCGTTGTCATATGTTCGCGCTCCTGTTGATGGAGAGCCCAACTCGCCTCCAGAATCAACGTCGCGCCATTGGCGAACTTCACCAGACCACACGCCAGATCCTCCACGTCAAACTGTTTGCGCTCTTTTTTCGCCAGTGGTTGGGCAATGCGATCATAGGTGGAACCCGTCACCGTCACCGGTTCAGGATAGCCCATGAGCCACAAGGCCAGATCGAGGCGATGCACACCCAGATCGATGAGGGGACCGCCACCCGACAGCTCTTTGATACCGAACCAGCCACCGAAGCGCGGTATGCCGCGGCGGCGGTGCCAGACGCTGCGGCCGAAGTAGATGTCGCCAACCACACCGGCATCGACCTGCTGTTTCAGTGCATACGCCGCCTCGGTAAAACGGAAGGAGAAGTTGATCATCAGCGATCGACTCGCCTTTGTGGCGGCGGCATTCATGCGCTCCGCCTCTTTCACCGTCATCGCCATCGGTTTCTCGCACAACACGTGCAGACCGTGCTTGAGTGCCGCGATCGTTAGTGGCGCGTGGTATTTATTGGGTACCGCGATACTGACGCCATCCAGTTCCTCGGCGCAGAACATTTTCTCGGCGTCGGTGTAGGTACGGGGCACATCGAGCTCGCTTTGTACCTCCTGCAAGCGGCCCACGTCCATATCACAGATGGCGACAAGATCCGCCTGTGGATGACTGTGATACCCCCGTGCATGGCCGCGGCCCATTCCCAGGCCGATAACCCCCATCTTCAGTCTGCCCACCACCGTCTCTCCTTCTGTCAGTCGTTGGAATCTGCTTGCGAAAGTACGACTCGCAATAACCCGATCAGGTCGGCTGTCGGTGCCACCGGTAGGTCGACGACCTGTCGCTGCAGCGCGCTGCTGTAGATCCCCAGAACGACATTGAAGTCACGCAGCGAGTTCCGCAGAGAGAGTGGATGAACCGCTGCGTCATCCTCCAACCAGCGGAACATGGCCTGCGTCATCGCTGCCTGTCCGAGAATGTCCTGTTCCGGATACTCGTGCGCGCCCCCTTCGCGCACGCCGTCGATGACCAACTCCCAACCCCACATCCACCAGTGCACGAAACCGCGCGTACCATAAACGGCGATCCGTTTGTGTGTGTGGAGTCCGTCCCGACCTATCTGGGGTGCCTGGGGGCCACATTGCAGCCTCGCGGAAACACCATCGTCGAAATCGATGGATGCCAGGCAGGCGTCGGGAGCGAAGTGTTTGCGTGGCGTGTCCACCAGACCGTCAGCACCCGAAACCTGGGCGAAGACACGCTGTGGCACGCCGCAGGGATGGAAGGCACCGATCGCCTGCAGTGCATGTGTGCCCTGGTAGGCCAGATTCAAACCGGCACTGGCGTCGATGAAACGCAACTCGCCAAGCGCACCGTCGCGGACACGATCCTGTAGTTGCATTCGCCGTGGTTGGAAATGAAGCTGATGGTTGATGGCGATCTTGATCCCGGAGTTCTGCTCCGCCCAATTGCACATGGCCACGTAGTCCTGCGTGTCGATGGCCAGTGGCTTCTCCACCAGGAGCGCCGGCACGCCCGCCTCGGCAGCCGCTGCAAAGATCTCGAGTCGCACGTCGGGTGGCGTGTTGACATGCACGAGATCCGGCTGCTCCTCGGCCAGCATCTGACGGTAATCGGTGTAACGCGCGGCGATGCCGTAGGTTTCGCCAAAGGCCTCAAGTTTTTCGGCGTTGCGTGTCGAGACCGCCACCAGATGGCCGTCGTCGATGTGTGCATATGCCTCGGCGTGCCCGCGGGCGCGGCCACCACTGACACCGATGATTGCGGTGCGAAAAGTCAATAGATCAGCTCCAGGGATCGAGCACGACCTTGGCGCAGGCTCCGGTTGCCTGCAATTCGAAGGCCTCCTGTGCGCGGGTCATGGGATAGGTGTGGGAGATAAGGCGATCCAGGGCGTCGCCACTGTTACGTACCACCTGCCAGATGCCCTGCATGAGCCCCAGGTTGTAATGCCAGGAGCCCATCAGAGTCAGTCCTTTGCGAATCATGTCGGGACTGACACGCAACGGTGTGTCGTCGCCGCACTCGCCGACAAAGGCGACCTTGCCCCGGCGTCTTGTGGCGTCGATACAGAGGCGGTGGGCGGCGACGGCGCCGGAACAATCCAACGCACAATCGACGCCTCGACCTTCGGTGAGCTCACGCAGTCTGTCGAGGGCCCCGGCTTCGGGGTCGAGCACTTCATGGGCGCCCAGTTCCGCCGCCCGGGCGGCACGCCAGGGATGACTGTCAACAGCCAGTACACGGGCGCCCCGGTACCGCGCATTGATCACGGCACCGAGCCCCACCGGACCGAGACCGGTGATCAGCACCGTCTTGAAGGCATCGACTCCCATACGCTCGAAGGCGCCGAAAGATGGCCCCAGACCACAGCATGCCATGGCACCATGCTCGAAGGACACGTCCTGCGGAATCCGCGGCAGCAGCCAGTCCGGCTTGAGCAGATATTGCGCCATCGTCGCCCGCCCTTCACCCCCTTGGGTGAAGTCTGCGAAGTCGACGACGGACTCACAGTGGATGTACTCTCCGGAGACACACAACTGGCAACTGCCACAGGGATACTGCGGCATGACGGCAACCCGATCCCCCACCTGCACGCGCCCCGGTTGCGCCACCGCGGCGACCACCCCCGACGCCTCGTGGCCTAGACTGGTGTTGGCATTGCCGCTGACGAATCCCTTGTACTCGGTGCACATAGGCGCTGCTTTGACCTCGACGACGACCCAATCCTGCCGCGGCACCGGGTCGGGAGCGTCGATGACGATGGCCTTCCGCTCACCTTCGATGACCACTTTCTTCATGCTCTCACCTTTTTGTGGATGTGCCTGGCAACAAAAGTAATGATTCAGGCGCGGCCAGCCGGCCGGCAGCCTCTGGAGGAACTCCCGTGAATCTCGAAGCAGCACTCATGCAATTGCCAGAACAGGAACAGCCGTCGAACGAGGGCGACTGGCTGGTACAGCCAGTCGATGGCCAGGCCCGCATCAGCCAGGCGACCGGCGCCTCAGCCCCAGGCCTTGTTCTGTCCAACGGCCTCATACGACGCGTCCTTCGTCTGGCACCGGATGCGGCAACCGTCGCCTTCGACAACCTCACCACGGGTGCCTCGATCCTGCGTGCCGTCAGCCCCGAGGCCCGTCTCACCCTCGATGGCCAGGCCTTCGATGTAGGGGGGTTGCTCGGCCAGCCCGAATTCGCCTATCTACGCCCTGAATGGTTGCAGGACATGACGGCAGATCCCACCGCCTTTCACTGCACGGGCTTTGAGCACGGACCGACAGAGGCCCCCTTCGGCTGGAAACGGAAGCGCTACAGCGCCGACGGCGCCTGGCCGGCCCCCGGCGTGCGCCTCGCCCTGCACTTTGCTCCACCCAAGGGCGCCCCCAATCTCGAACTGGTCCTGTTCTACGAGCTCTACGACGGCATCCCCGCCATGTGCAAGTGGCTGGAATTGCGCAACAGCGGCAGCAAATCGCTGCGCATCGACGCTTTTTCCGCCGAAGTCCTCGCCGTCGTCGACCATGAGAGCTGCGTCGAGGATCCCGATCACTGGCGATACCCGCTACTCCATGTGGAGAGCGACTACGCCTTTCATGGCATGGGTCAGGCCGATGCCAATGTCACCACCTGCTGGTTGCCCGACCCGCGATACACTTCACAGGTCAACTACGGGTTGCTCGCCCCCCTGTTGCTGGAGACACGACCCCCCATCGGTCCCGGCGTCGATCTGGCGCCCGGACATACCTTCCGCTCCTGCCGCAGCTTCCTGCTCGCCCTCGACAGCACGGATCGAGAGCGTCGGGGATTGAGTCTGCGCCGCTTCTACCGCACCATCGCTCCCTGGGTGACGGAAAATCCGATCCTCATGCACGTGCGCCATGCCGACGACGAGTCCGTGCGAGTCGCTGTCGATCAGTGCGCTGAAGTGGGCTTCGAGATGGTCATCATGACCTTCGGCTCCGGCTTCGACGCGGAATCCACCGACCCGGATGAAATCGCCCGTATCCGCGCCCTCGCCGAATACGCCCACAGCCGCGGCATCGAACTGGGTGGCTACTCCCTGCTGGCGAGCCGGGCTGTCTCCGCCGAGGACGATGTAATCGATGCCGAAACAGGCGAACGGGGCCATGCCGTATTCGCCAACTCCCCCTGTCTGGGCAGTGCTTGGGGACAGGCCTATCTGCAACAGATCCAGTCCTTCTATACGGCCACGGGTCTCGACATCCTGGAACATGATGGGTCCTATCCCGGGGACTTGTGTGCCTCGACAACGCACAGCGGGCACCGTAACCTGGACGACTCTCAGTGGACCCAGTGGCAGTCCATCACCGGCTTCTATCAGTGGTGTCGGAGCCAGGGCATCTATCTGAATGTGCCTGACTGGTATTTCCTCAGCGGTTCGAACAAGACCGGCATGGGATATCGCGAGGTGAACTGGTCGCTGCCGCGGGATCAGCAGATCCTTCTGGGGCGGCAGAATATCTACGACGGTACCTGGGAAAAGTCACCGAGCATGGGTTGGATGTTCGTGCCTCTCGTCGAGTATCACGGTGGTGGTGAGGCGGCGACATTGGAACCACTGAACGAACACCTCGACGACTACGCCACACACCTGGCACAGAACTTTGGCTCAGGCGTGCAGGCCTGCTACCGTGGTCCCCGCCTGTTCGACACGGAGGCGACGAAGGCGGTCGTCACCGAATGGGTCGCCTTCTATGAGGAGCACCGCGACATCCTGGATTCAGATGTCATCCATGTTCGTCGTCCCGACGGCCGTGATATCGACTGTCTGCTCCACGTAAATCCGCGTCTGCCGATCCGTGGACTCGCCTTGGTCTGCAACCCCTTGGACGAGCCCGTGCACCGGCCCCTGCGTCTGCCATTGTACTACACCGGCATCGATCAGGTCGCCGCCATTCGTGAACGACAAGGCGAGGCCAAGCACTATTGGTTGCAGCGGGACCATTCGGTCAGCATCCGACTGTCGATCGGGCCACGAAGTGTCACCTGGTTTGTCATCGAAGAGGCTGCAGAACAAGACTGACGTTGAAGGGTCTCTTCAGCCCTCCTGCTGACGCTCCCATAGGGTGCGCATGATCTGATGATGCCCCATGCCGGTGGCGCGCAGTTCGTCGTACTGCGCCTCGTCCGCCTGTTCCCGATTCAGATACCCGCGGATATCGTACCGACCGGCCACTTCCACCGGTAACTTGCCCTCATCCATCATCAGCTGCAGAGGGTAACCCTTCTCTGCCAGTGGCGTAGCCACGACCTGGTGTCTCCGCGCTGATTCTTCCAGCGCCATCATGATCTCCACCGTGTCACGGGCCGTGGTTGCCGCACAGCGGTGCTCCGGACCCCCATCGATCCACGCCAGCAGTTCCCTGGTCTGGCGCCCATTCGCCTTGCCCCCGATGACATTGATCTCGTTGGCCGGAACGCCGAGGTCTTGATCGACCCATCCCACTGCACCGCCATCCATCGTGCGACAGGCGGTCTCGCTGACTTCCATCATGCCCTCGGTACCACGCACGAAGAACTGGAATGACGCCCCCTTCATATCGAGATCGCACTGCAGGAACAGTTGCGTGCCGCCAACGAAATGTACCAGCCCCATACAGCTGTCCTCGATTGGCGTATCCCGCTCGAATTTGTCGGTCCGTCGCTCGACGGCACCCATAACCCACTCCGTCGCCGGGTCTCCGAGGATGAAGCGCACACCATCGATGGCGTGTGTGCCGCAGTTGAGCAGCCCGGCGCCAAACTTGGCCACCACCATCACCACCTCGCCCAGAGCTCCCGCGGCGATCAGTTCACGCCCTTTCTCCCAGCCGGGGGTAAAACGCCGCTGATGGCTGATCGCCAGCTTCGTACCACTTGCCGCACAGACATCGACCATGCGGTCCGCGTCGGCGAGACCCACCGCCATCGGCTTCTCGCAGATGATGCCCTGCACCCCACCGGCGGCAGCTTCGACCGTAAGAGGTGCGTGTAGCAGGTGCCAGGCACAGACGCTGATCAGATCGGGCTTGAGCTCCGTAAACATATCGGCCAACGAGGCGTATGCCTTACCCGTGCCATACTCGGAGATGAACTGGTTCCTGGCGGCGGGCAGGGGGTCGACAAAGGCGATGAGTTCGACGCCCTCCCGCTGATACCCCGTCACATGGTGGTGGGCGATGTCGCCACAGCCGATGATGGCTGCAGTCCGGCGTTCGGTGCTCATGCGTCGTGCTCTCTTGTGGAGGGACGGGGGTGGGATATGGCGTCGCAGAAATTCGTACTGTACGATGCGTGCTCCTGATTGTCTATGTGATAGGGAACCGCCACGCCACGCGGAGCAAATCACATGCAGACCCCCGGGGGCCGAATACGAGGATTGTTCCGCACGCTTCTAGTTTCGCTCAGGGCTCAGCCTTGTCCAGATAACGACCGCCCAGGGCGCTCGGCCGATGCTTCCACCCGGATTGTAGTCCGGGGTCCGCTCCACCCGATATGACAGACCGCCGATGGCGGCGAGGCGGCCGTCGATCTCCAGACCATAGAGTCGCCCCACACCCATACCCTCGAATGTGTGGGCGTCGATGTCGAAGAAGGCGTGGAACAGGGGGTGTCGAGGTATCAGTTCGATGCGCTTTACATTACGTCTCCCCTCCTCCTCAAGAACCCGTTCCATCTGCTGCATCTGCCGCGTATCCCTCATCGCGAAGGCGCCGGAGGCCAGGTGCCTGGCCAGCATCTGCGGCCCCGCAACGGGCAGCCCCGCCGCCATCGGCGCCAACTGTGCCGGTGCCGGCAGGTCCACTTCGGGGGGCGGACGCCAACTGCCCGCCTTCAGCGCGTCTTCTGTGCCTTCGAGTCGGGTCGGCAGCGAATCCGCGAGGGCCTCATTCCGCACCGCCACCTCGACGACGATCTCTGGCGCCGCCAGGGCCGGTGCTGATCGACGGGCCAAGCGGAGCGTGACGGCAAGACCGCAGAGGTTGCCTGGAAGCGCTCCGGCGCCGGTGCCCTTCTGGGCGCTTGGCGCAAGAGGGTGACCCTTGGCGCCGGCGACGGCAACAGCCAGACAGCGACGAGCATGGCCAGCAGATGGCTGAGAGTGGAGACTGCAAAGGCAATCGCCAGGGGGCTGTGGGGGTTTCGCTGCATGGCAACTGTTCAACTTGAACCTGGTGTGTGTCTTGCGGCAAGTCCCTCCAGGCGTTCTTTTTAGTCAGCCCGATGGCGGGCTCCCCATGCATCGATTCCTTCCTTTCAGGCGCTGGCTGCCCGAGGTGCGCCAGCCCGGCGTACTGCGCCGCGACCTCATCGCTGGCATCACCGTTGCCACCGTGCTCGTACCACAGGCGATGGCCTATGCCCGACTGGCCGGATTGCCCCCGGTGTACGGGTTGTATGCCGCGCTGTTGCCACCAGTCGTAGCCGCCTTCTGGGGTTCATCACGGCATTTAGCGACGGGTCCCGTAGCCATGGCCTCGCTCATCAGCGCCGCCGCCGTCACCCCCTTGGCGGTGCCGGGATCCGCTGTTTTCATCGAATACGCCATCCTGCTGGCGGTGATGGTCGGCGTGCTACGCCTGTTGCTCGGGCTGTTACGCCTCGGCGTACTCGTCAACCTGCTTTCCGGTCCCGTCGTCGCTGGTTTTACCAACGCCGCGGCTCTCATCATCGCCACATCGCAGCTGCACCATGTCCTCGGTGTGACCGCGACTCGGGGGGACTACCACTTCCAGACCGTCGCCCACGTCGTCCAGGCCGCCTGGCAGCACGTACACCTGGCAACCCTGGGCATGGCGCTGCTTGCTGGGCTCATCCTGTTGGCATTAAGACGCCGGCATGAGAAGATCCTCGTCGTTGTCACGGTGACGACCATCATCGCTGCCGTCACCGGATATGGCGGCGAGGTGGTCGGCGAGATCCCTAGCGGTCTCCCGAGCTTCAAACTGCCGACCTTCGACACCACCGTCGTCGTGCAACTGCTGCCGGGGGCCGTCATCCTGACACTGATCGGCCTGATGGAGGCCATGTCGATCGCCAAGACGATCGCCACGCACTCCAAACAGCACATCGACGTCAATCAGGAATTGATTGGCCAGGGTCTGTCAAATCTCGCTGGCGGCCTGTTCAGCTCCTATGCCGTATCGGGATCGTTCTCGCGCTCGGCGATCAATTTTGCCAGTGGTGGCGCCACAGGATTGTCCTCGGCGGTGACCTCCGCCGTCGTTATGCTGACCTTGCTGCTGCTCACACCCCTGTTCCATTTTCTGCCCCAGGCGACCCTGGCGATGATCATCATCCTCGCCGTTCTCGGCCTGTTCCGCATCGACCCGATCCGGCAAGCCTGGCGTGTATCACGCAGTGACGGCGTCATCGCTGTGCTGACCTTTGTCGTGACCCTGGCACTGGCGCCACAGTTACACTGGGGTATCATCGTCGGCGTCAGCCTGTCCCTGGCACAGTATCTGCACCGCACCATGCGTCCCCATGTCGCCTACCTGGCACGGCATCCGGATGGCAACCTCGTCGATGCCGAGGCCCACGGCCTGGCCCTCGACACACGCATCGCTATCATCCGTTTTGACGGGCGCCTCTACTTCGGTGCCGCCAGCTTCTTCGAGGACAAGGTTCTGGAGGCGCTGGCACGGTTGCCGGAGTTGCGTTATCTGGTGCTCGATGCTGGGGGTATCAACCAGATCGACGCCACGGGTGTGCAGACCCTGCGACGCGTAGTCCAGGACCTGCACGATGTTGACGTCGAAGTCCATGTGACACGCATCAAACACGGCGTCTACGAATTGCTCACCGATACCGGCCTGGTCGCCGAGATCGGTGAAGACCACTTCCACGACTGGAATCAGCACGCTCTCGAACACTTGTGGGATCAGATGGAACCAGCCTATCGCGCCCGATGTCCACTGAACGTTGCCACAGCGGACCCGAGTACCGGCGCCTGGTCCATCTAGTCGTGCGTCGTGTCACGCTCGCCCTGTGCTTGTTCTGGGCGGCGGCTGCCAGCGCCGATCGTGAGCTGATCGTCTGGGGTCAGGGCCGGGATCGAGGACTGGATGCGGCCTTGCGCCAGTTTGAGGTCGAACACCCGGGCTGGAAAGTGATCACCACGTCCGGCTCGACTGGGGGCATGGACCCGCAGAAGTTGATGACGGGAATCGCCGGCGGCGCCCCTCCCGATC
>DPVW01000235.1 GCA_003529325.1 Candidatus Latescibacterota bacterium
GATCATGTAGCTGAATTCGGTGTACGAGATCCCCGTCTCGAGACGTGATTTCACCGACTCCTTCGCCAGCATGTAGGGCACGGGAAAATGTTTGCCCACGTCGCGCATCAGTTCGATGGCGCCCATTGACCCCAGCCAGTCGTAGTTGTTGACCATCAGCGCCGGATTGGTCTTGGAATCGAAGTCGAGAAATGGCTCCATCTGCGCACGGATTTTGGCCGTGAACGCGTCTACGACCTCTGTGGTATTTAACGCTCGTTCCTGGGATTTTCCACCGGGGTCGCCGATCATGCCCGTGCCGCCACCCACAAGAGCGATGGGGCGATGGCCGGCGCGTTGAAAGCGGGTCAGGATCAACAATGTCGCCAGATTGCCCACGGTGAGGCTGTCGGCGGTGGGATCGAAGCCGCCATACAGGGTGATCGGTCCTTTGGCGAGGCGTTCGGCAAGGCCATCGGTGTCCGTGCATTGGTAGAGCTGGCCACGGAACTCGAGTTCTTCGAGCAGGTTCATCTTCATTCTCTCCGATCAGACATGAAAAAGCCCCCGAGGAAGAACGTGTCAAGTTGGTCTCGACGTCCATCCTCGGGGGCCGCTGTAATTGGGCGCGGTCGGCTTCTGCCGACTACCTCTGGCGCACTCCGGCGAGGACGGGGGTCTTGTCGAGGTAGACTCGGTATCGTCGGTGATCGCGGCTCATGTCTATCAATATACCTGCTGCCTGGTCAGAGGGTCAAACGAGGGCGACGAGAGCGCAACTGCCGCTTGTAGGGTGGTTTCGATGTCATGCTGCACACAGGCGGCTAAAGGCCTGCACGGTGATCCCGAGGGCATGGCTCGCATCCTTGTTGCTTCTATATGTACGAGCGACGCGCTCGATCTGGTCGAGAGGTGTCTTTGGCATCGGTAATATCCCCAACTCCTTCGAGGAAAAGTCCCCCCGGGGCTACGGGTGAGGCGGGCGTCTTGGAGACGGGTTAACGTCTCGGAGTGGTTGACGGTCCGCTCTGCTGGAACGTTATGGTTTTTTGATCAGGCCAGTCCCAGATCATACAGAAGGCAGGGCACTCGCACGATGTCAAGGACTGTTTCGGATTCTGTGAGAGAACTATCTTCAGGCCATTCCGACGACCTTGAAATCAGGAGACAATCCATTGGCACTCCCGACACGTACCCCTCGGTAAAACTGGACAGACCGTCACCGCCCTCGGCCTGGGTGGTGTCTGCTGGAAGCTGCTCGATGACGACGCTGCAGCGGTAGAGGTCGTGCATCGTGCCATCGACCTGGGCATCACCTATCTCGACAGCGCCTCTGGCTATAAGGACTGTGAGCGCAAACTCGGACTGGCGTTGAAAGAGTGGGATCGGGACAACCTGTTCGTCGCCGCCAAGTGCATCAAGCGGTTCGGCGACGAGGTGAAACAGGAGATTGCGCAGAGCTTCGAGGATCTGGGCGTGGAGACCATCGATCTGATCCAGTTGCATGCCATCGATCAGCAGGAAGGGCAGCCGCTCAAGGCCAGTGCCTTGAGCATCTCGAGATGTAGCTGGCGGACCTCATTGTTGGTTGGCACGACGGCAAGATCCACGTCGCTGTCGACTCGCGCGCGGCCTTCGGCGACGGAGCCAAAAATATAGACGGCCTCGACACCATCGAATGCGCCCAGGACGCGTCCGATCTGCTGTTCCATATCCGCGGAAAGAGTGGGTGTGGTTGACGTGGATTCCATGCCAATAAAAAAAAGGCCCGTGGGTCCACATTGGCGAGTCTAAGGCATCCCACCGATGCCCGCTTGGTACACCTCATGCCACTTCGTACCCTTCTCGCCACACGCCGTACCTGACGTAAGGTCGGTGCGGGCGATGTTCACTATGATTCCGCAACACAGAGGGAAGATGGCGAGCGATCAACAGGTGCAGGCGTTTTCATGGAAATGGGTGCTGCTCAGCGTGCTCATCTATATAGCGGCCGAAATCGTGCTGGGCATCTGGGTCGGGGGTGTGGTGGTGGGCAAATACATCTCCATCAGCCTGCGCTTCATGCTGCAGGGCCTGCTCAATCTCGCCAGTTATTTTGTTGGTGGATTCATCATTGGGCTGATCTCTCCGGGTCTCAGGATCTACGAGCCCGCGGCGGGCGCATTCCTCGCTGTTTCGTTGACGCTCCTGCTCGCCATCTTCACGCCATACAGCTTCATTCAATTCAGTATGACAAAGATGTTGCTTGGCGGGGGAATCGCTTTCTTTCTGGCCCTTGCTGGCGCTCGGCTGGGGGAGCGTCTCTGCGGCAACCGTGGGTAGTCGAGGGCTTTCTGTAAGGACTTTGCCATTACAATCTGACAACGAGTTTGAAACCGCTCTGTCTTCCCGGGAGAGACCAGCATGGATAAACGAGAGTATGGCAACACAGGTGAGCAGCTGTCCATCATCGGCTTCGGCGGAATCATGGTGAGCAAGGTGGAGTCGTCGGAGGCGAGCGCACTGGTGAAAGAAGCCGTGGACCGGGGCGTCAACTACTTCGACGTGGCGCCCACCTATGGCAACGCACAACAGATGCTGGGACCGGCGTTGGCGCCGTATCGTGATGATGTGTTCCTCGCCTGCAAGACAACAGAACGAACCGCCGAGGGTGCCCGCCGCGAGTTGGAGGAATCATTGAAGTGGATGCAGACCGACCACTTCGATCTTTATCAGATGCACGCCGTCAACACCGACGAGGACTTCGACACGATCACCGGTGCGGGGGGTGCCTTGGAGGTGTTTCGCGAGGCCAAGCAGAAGGGGCAGACGCGCTACATCGGTTTCTCCTCCCACTCGGCGGAGACGGCGTTACGTCTGATCGAGGCGATCGACTACGATTCCGTCCTGTTTCCCATCAACTGGTCAACCTGGCTTGGAGCAGATTTTGGTCCCCAGGTCGTGGCCGCGGCAGAGGCAAAAGGCATGGGTTGCCTTGCTCTGAAGGGCATGGCTTACGGCAAGCTGGAAGAGGGTGCCGAGAAGAAATGGTCGAAGTGCTGGTATCAGCCGATCGAGGATCCGGCACTGGCCCAGCTCGCCCTGCGCTTCACGCTGACGCAGTCGGTCACGGCGGCGTTGCCCCCAGGAGAGCCACACTTTTTCAGCACCGCTCTCGATGTCGCCGAGCGTTTCACGCCGGTTACGGAGGAGGAGATCGCAGAATTGCAGCGGTTGACCTCACAGAGTACGCCGATCTTCGAACTGGCCGCCTGACCCTGGTTACTCGTCGATGCTCACCTGAGCATCGACGGGTTGTCCGGCGAGCCAGTCCAGCAATCCAGCCAGAATCTTTTCGGCGATGGCCTGCCGACCTGCCTCCGACGCAAGAAACTCCTCGTCTTCGGCATGGCTCATGAAGGCCTGCTCCACGAGGATCGACGGCAGCGAGGACATGCGCGTCGGCCGGTAGTTGAAGGACCCAACAGTACCGAATTCATCCAATCCTAACTCCAGCATCCGGTCATACACGCGCGTCGCCAACGGCGCCCAGAAGGGGTCGTGATAGAAGGTGCATGTCCCCCCGGTGCGCAGGAAGCCACCCCCCGCGGAGTTGGCGTGAATGCTGATAAACACGTGCGCCCCTGAATTTCGTACGGAATCGCGCCGCGCCATGTAGGGGACACCATCGATGCCGTCGCGCAACTGCACGACTTCGGCGCCGGCAGCACGGACCAGATCTCCAAGGATGAGGGCCGTCGCCAGATTCACGTCTCGTTCGAGCAAACCGGACAGACCGATGGCCCCCGTGCTGCTGCCCCCGTGGCCGGCCTCGATGGCGACTTTCAAACCTGTCAGCGGCTTTGCGTCGACATCGTTCAGCATCGGCGGATGGCGCAGTGTCACGACTAGAGAGCCACCCTCGGGTCGCACGTCGTAACCCCAGATTCGGTCCGTGTTCAGGTGAATGACAGCTTCGTAGGTCTCGGCATCGAGTTGGCGCCAGGTCACCTTGTCGACGAAGCGCAGCCCGGAGCGGTGCGACAACCAGGTGCTGCTGGTCTGCACACCGTACAGGGTGACCCGGATTCGACGACCGTCCGGATCGGACTGTACGACGTATGGTACCGGCTCGGGGCGTGGGATACGGACCACGTCGGTGCTATCGGTGGCCGAGGCGCTGATGGAGCGGATGTAATACCGTGGTGTCACCGTGCCTGTGGGCGCCTCTTCCACGTACCGTCGGCTCATGTAGCCGACAGTGTGGGGCCCGAGCCGCACGCGGTGGCGGCGGCCGATCTGACCGTTGGTCTGCAGCACGACCCCTTCGGGCCATTCGGCGAGATACGGACCGCCGAGACGCACCGCACCGAGGCTATAGGACAGATAGGACTCCGGCGCCGACGTGATGACGACAGGGAAGTCGTGAGGTTCGCGTACGTCGATGGGATGGGAGAGCCGATGCTTGATCCCCTTGCCACCATCGGTCTGACGCAGGCGAAACTCGACATGGTAACGGCGGCCTGGTTGCAGACGTGACAGCTGGAGGTCGGCTGAATACAGGGCGCTGGTCTCGCCGTCGACGCGGCCGAAGGGGACTTCGAGCCCACCAGGTTGAATGCAGGCGCTGGCGATCTGACCTGGTGAACCACGGAAGGACAAGCGCACCACGTCCGCTGACAACAGCGCCAGCGTATCCGACGGCTCGACGGATTTCTCGTCAAGCCAAAGTGGCAGCGCCGGTCGCGGCGGTTCGATGCGACGCTCGAACTGCTGTTCGTACACTGCGGTGCCACCACCATCCGGCCAGCGTGCCTGCAGTCGAATACGATTCGGTCCCTCCGCCATCGAGAGACTATCGAAGAATACGCCGGTAGCATAGACCTTTGAATCGAACCCGTTTATGGATGCTCGCGCTGTCGCGCCGGTGTGCCCGAGGAACTCGAAGACCTCGCGTGTCGTCGTCGCTCCCGGTGCCGCCCGCAGTTCGACCCATGGTGCATTTCGGGTTACCGATCCGTCACCGGTGACGGCATACCGATAGGGGGGTTTCCAGAAGCGCGTCTCCAGGGCCAGGCTGTCGCCACCGACGATGAGACGCAGTGTGTCGGGACGCTGCGGCAAGAACATCGCGATTCGACCTGCAGCATCGGTACGCAGCTCGTGGGCGGCGGAGTCGATGTGCACGACGCGATCACCGGCATCCGGCAGCCAGCGGGACAGATCCAGGCTGACAACCTGTGTCGAGTTGGCTCGCCAGGAGACAGGTCCCTCCGCGTCAGACACCAGCAGATCTGGCACGGGTTGCAGCGCCAGTGCTGCGTCGAGATTCGGACCGGAGACAATCAGGTAGGGTTTGATCAACAACGCTTCTGCGGCGATCCCAACCCAGGTGCCGTCCGGGGGGCCGCTGACATACAGCCCATCGATGGCATAATGCGTCGTCAGATGCCTGGCGATCTCCTTCCACCGGACCCTGGCTACGGCGGGTGACTCACCGAGGTTGGTGGTCGGGGATATTGCCGCGTGGACGAGGAGTCCGTGTTGGTGGCCGGAGGAGATGGCGATTTCGAGGGGGTCGAAGCCCTCGGGCGTGGCGGCCCTGGTCTCGTCATCGACCTGCACGAGCAGTACCCCTCCTTGAGTTACGGCGGCGACGAAGCGGCGGATGTTGGTTCGGGCACTATCGGCATCGGCGTGAGCCCAGTTGGCCGGTTGCAGCCAGACCGCCCTGCGGCCAGGCAGTGCAGAGGATGCTGTGCCCTGTGGTGGTGGGCCACAAGATGTAGCAACTATGGTTGCGCTGGTGAGCAGACTGGCTAGAAGAAGGCGGGCTGGTATTCGACGTGTGTTGGTCTTGCGCGGCATCGGTGAGTGACGATCGGAAGTGGTGGGAGGGGGAGACTCAATGTACGGAATGCACATGTTCCGATCATGCTGTACATTGCTTTGTTCAGCAATAGAGGGCGATTAGCTCAGTTGGTTAGAGCACCTGCCTTACAA
>DPVW01000295.1:0-212 GCA_003529325.1 Candidatus Latescibacterota bacterium
TGCGTCTCCGATACCCGAAAGGCGAGGTTGGGACGGGCGAAGCCGCGTAGATGTTGCGGCGTCTCCGGGGGCAGGTGCAGACGCTCGAGGATCTCGTCCCGTACGATGGGTGTTGCCGTGGCGGTGCAGGCCAGGACTCGTGCCCCCGGCAACTGTTCGAGCAATTCCCCGATCTGCATGTACTCCGGGCGAAAATCATGGCCCCACTCGCT
>DPVW01000295.1:518-4825 GCA_003529325.1 Candidatus Latescibacterota bacterium
TGGCCCCACTCGCTGATGCAGTGCGCTTCGTCGATGGCGACCAGCGGGCAGTCGAGTTTGCTGACAAGGTCGCGGAAGCCGTCGAAGGTGAGTCGTTCGGGGGCGACGTAGACGAGCTTGTAACTGCCTCGGGCCATGGCGCTCATCCGCTGGCGGATGACGTCACCATCGAGGGTGCCTGCCAGATAGGTGGCGGCAACGCCGCGTGCCTCGAGGGCGGTGACCTGGTCGTGCATCAGCGCGATGAGGGGTGATACGACCAGTGTCGTGCCTGGCAACAGGGATGCAGGTAGCTGGTAGGTGAGACTCTTGCCCCCACCCGTGGGAGCGACAAGCAAGACGCGGCCGCCGTCGAGCAGGGATTCGATCGTTTCGCGCTGGCCGGGGCGAAAGTCGGAGAAGCCGAGTCGCTGCAGGCCGGCTTGCAGGTCAGCGGGGGAGATAACGGTCATGACTCGAAGCTGGGTGCAGGTGACATCCCACGCAAGCGACAGGCGCCCGGGCTGTTAGGAGCGTGTCCAAGTATCCCATTTGGGCTACGGCCGCGCCCTTGACCTCGCCAACAAAGCGAATACTCGTACACGCTCTAGTCCTGGCGCCAGGGCAGCAGCAGGTCAGGGCAGTTGCGGTCCAGGCAGGCGCCCGTGGGGCGTTCGCCGTGGGGGCGTTCCGGGAGTTTTTCGTACGATGTGTAGGCAATCTCCAACCACGGTGTTTCGAGGCGCCGGTGATCCTCGAAGCGGGAGTTCATGGCGGCGTCGATGAGTCCCGTCGTCAACAATGTGCGCGCCGCCGGATACGGGGCGACGCCGGTCTGGAAGAAGCGCTGAATGTTACGACTCAGGTAGCCGAAGCTGGCGCCTGGACCATCCGGTTGCAGGAAGAACTCGCTCGCCTGGATCACGCCATCGACCCTGGCCGCGTAGGCCCAGTCGCTGACATAGCCGTCGAGCATGAGCGCCGCTGAGTGCAGACCATCTTTGTGTTCGACGAGGAACACAGCCGCTTTCTCGCAGTCCTCCATGGCGCCTTCTTTGCGCGTGCCCACAGTGGCGCAGGCCGCTTCGGCGAGGTCGCCGGAAAATCGACCCTTGTCGCGGGCGCGCCAGACGTCATCTCCCTCCAGACACTGTACCGCGACCACACCCGACTCTCCGCCAGCGCGACGCTCGATCATGCACTGAAGGCTCTCGAGGGTGTGATAACCATACGCCTCGATGCCACCAAAGCCGATAGCGAGGGCCTCGTCGATGGCTGTGCCTTGTTCGTGCTCCACCCAGGGACGACGCCAGGCCAGGGGCAGACAGGAGCCGGCCATGAGGGGAATGTCGAGCTCCGTCGCACGATCCCACATCCAGCGAGCGTCCGTCCAGTCATAGGCGAGGTGTTTGTCGTTGAAGACGGGCACGCTACGGCCACTCTCGGAGAAGACACCGGCGATCTGTTCGAAGATGTAACGGCGAGGATACATGTGGCGGCCACGTTCGTTCCAGGGGTAGTCGCCGTGTTCTCCGATGAAGAGCACGGCGTCGACATTGAGCTGATTGGCGCCGGCATGCAGGGCACGACGAATACTCGGATAGAGTGGAATGCCATGGTCGACGGCGATGCCGACGCCGATGTCATTTTCGAGAATGTGGTCGATGTACATGGACACGACATCGACCTCCGGCGTGTGGCACGCCTCGTCCGTCGTCATGCCTTTGAGGAACTTGGTGACGATTGCATCGGCGTGGGACCAGGCGTGGTAAATGGTGCAGATGGCGGCGACGCGCAGCCTTTCTGTCATTCCGTCTCTTTCCGCGGCAGATACTCGGCCATGAAGTCGGCCAGTTCACGGTCCCCAGGCCGTGTCGATGCAGCCAGTGCGCGCGCCGTACGGTCCTGATCTTCGGCGGAACGATTCTGCCCGAGCTTGGCTTTGCCTTCCAATCGTTCGATATCGATCTCGAAGGCGACGATCGCTGCCAGCATACCGGCGGAGTTCTCGTGTTGCCAGGGCATCCTCCATCCGTGTGTGTCGCTTGCGGCGATGAGGTCGTCGAGCAGTTGCTGCACCGCTGTTGGGTCCTCGATGATGCGTGCCGTGCCCGTGGCGTGAATGGCGACGTAGTTCCACGTCGGTACGGCGAACTCCGCTGCGTAGTATGTAGGCGAGATATAGGCGTGGGGGCCCTGGAAGATGGCCAGCACGGAACCGTCGTTGAGGGTTTGCCAGTGCGCATTGGCCCGGGCCATGTGCCCACGGAGGCGCGTGCACTGCTCGTCGATCAAGAATGGCAGGTGCGTGACCTGCGGACCTGTGGTCGACGTGCTGACAAGGGTGCCGAAGGGGTATCTCCGCATCAGATCGCGCAGGACTTCGGGACGTGCCTCGCCAAAAGAAGGGGGTGTATACATCAGGACTCGATCAGTTCGTTGATGTTGTTGACGATTCGATGGGGTTTGATGTCGACGTCCTGAGGCAGTCCTGCGGCAAGAAAGTCGACCCATACGGTGTGCAGGCCCAAGCGCCGGCAGGGCTCGATCTCCCACTGCAGATTGTCACCCACCATCCAGGTCTGTTCAGGCGTGCAGTCGAGCTGCGTGAGGGCGTGACGGAAGACCCTTTCATCCGGCTTGCCGACACCGAACTCCCCTTCGATGAGAATGCAGTCGAAGAAGTCGGCCAGGTCGAAGCGGTCGATCTTGTAGCGTTGCCCCAGGCCATCGCCGTTGGTGAGCAGCGCCATGGCGACGTCGTTGCTGCGAAAATGCTCGAGGGTCTGGCGCGCACCTGCGAACAGACGCAGGCCTTCCGTGCGCAGGTGGGCGAAGGTCTCCGCCAGGCGGGTCGACAAGCCGTCGTCGGGGATACCGAGTTCGGCGAGGGCGTCGGCGGCATTACGTATCCGCGTGGTTCGTAGGTCCAGACGGCCAGTGCGATGTCGCTCCGGATCTGCCCAATACTCGCCGGCGACCCGGTGCACGGTAGCGAGCAGGGTGGCGGCATCGATCCCAACATACTCGGCGGTGAATCGACGACTCGTCTCCTCCCAGGCAGGACCTGCGGGGGACGTGAAGTCCAGAATCGTGTCGTCGAGGTCGAAGAAGATGGCCTTGGGTGTATCCGTCATATGTGGATTCTACGCTTCGTTGCGGTAGATGAGGGCATCTCGATGGGGTCCCACGGAGATCATGTCGACGGGGGTCTCGAGCAGCACTTCGATCCGATCGACATAACGCTGCGCTGCCACGGGCAAGTCCTGCCAGTGCCGGGCACCGGTGAGATCCTGACCTTGCCAACCCGGGATATGCTCAAAGAGAGGTTCGGCCCTGTCCAGGTATCTGGTCAATGGCATGTCCGACCGTTCGACGCCATCGACTCGATAGGCGGTGCAGAGGGGAATCTCGTCCAGATAGGAGAGCACGTCGAGGTTGGTGAGGGCGCCCGAGGTCGTTGATGATGGTGTGACCCGCATTGCGGCCCCCTTGAAAACGGACGACGGCATCCGCGGATGCAGGGCGTCGGTGATTTTGCCCTTGCCCTCATCTCCCCAGGTTGCGTCGACGACGGCGGTGACGGACATGACGGATGCTCTTCCTCAAAGGGTGAGCGAGTATCAGACAGCGCCAATTCCGGGTGGATATTTGCATAAGCTAAGATCATTATATTTATACTTGTCATAAGTATATCTAATAGAAAGAGCGTTCCCGGCATGGAATTACAGCAATTGCGTGGGTTCTATGAAGTGGCACGTGAGGGCAGTTTCACGAAGGCCGCGGCGAGTCTGTTTCTGACGCAACCGGCAGTGAGTCAGCAGGTGAAGGCTCTGGAAGAGGAGTTGGGTCAGGCATTGATCGTGCGTGGGCGACGAGGCGTAGCTCTCACCGCGGCGGGTCATGTGCTCTATGCCCGCACCGGATCGGTGTTTGCCGAGTTGGATGCGGCACGCCAGGAGCTCGACGGGCTCGGGCAGGTCGTTCGGGGGCGCGTGATTCTGGCGACGAGTGACACAAACTGCACGTACGTCTTGCCCCCGGTGCTACGACGTTTTCGCACACGATACACCGAAGTCGAAGTCGACATCCGTAACAAGATGTCCTCGGAGGCTCGACAGTTGACGCTGGCGGATCAGGTCGATTTCGGTCTGGTGACACTGCCGGCGCGCGATCGGGGTCTACGCGCCGAAGTCCTGTTTACGCTGGCGGATCAGGTCGATTTCGGTCTGGTGACACTGCCGGACTTCGGTGTATCGTGTGCGAAAACGCCGTAGCGGGAACGCTCTTTCTATTAGATATACTTATGACAAGTATAAATATAATGA
>DPVW01000365.1:0-3671 GCA_003529325.1 Candidatus Latescibacterota bacterium
GAGAGCGCCAGGATGATCAGCCCGCCTGTCAGCCAGCGTGATCCCTGCCGCAGCTTCGCGATCTCGTCGACGGTTCGCGCTCCGTGATGGTAGATCGCCGCTCCGGCGATAAAGAACATCGCCGCCTGCATGACGGCGTCGTTGATCAGGTAGAACATTCCTCCGGAAAACCCCGTGGCATTGCCCTGGCTCACTCCAATCAGAATCAGCCCAACGTGAGAGACACCCGAATAGGCAAACATGCGTTTCAGGTTCTGCTGGCCCAGTGCCAACAGAGCGCCAAAAACGGCCGCCAGCGAACCCAGAGCCCCCAGCAGGGTCAGCAGGTGGACCTGGGCCAGGCCGTCTGCGGTGTCACGAGCGCCGAGCACCCAGAACATGACTCGGACCCACCCATACAGGGCGACCTTCGTCATCAGGCCCGCGAGCAAGGGAGAAATCGCATCCGGTGCGCGGGTATACGCATCGGGCAACCATCCATGAAGCGGAAAGAGGGCCATCTTGATTGCGAAACCGATGAACATGAATGTCGATCCGCCGATGACCGCCTTGGAGGTCGCCAATTCAGGCTTGTCCGTCATCAGCTGGGCCAGGTCAGCCATGTTCAGAGTGCCTGTCGCTGCGTAAAAGAAGACGACTCCCAGCAGGTAGAACGATGCTCCCAGCGTGCCCAGGATCAGATATCGGAAGCTGGCCACCAGTGCCCGACCACCGGCCATACCGACCAGGGCATAGGCCGACAACGAGGCAACTTCCAGAAACACGAAGACGTTGAAGATGTCTCCGGCAAACACGATCCCGGTCAAGCCGGATATCAAGAGCAGGATCAGCGTGTAGTAGAGGACCGCTCGTTTGCCCAGTGACTTCGGTGTTACAGGACCACCGAAGATCAAACAGACCGAGGCCAGGGAGCTGAGGACGACCAGCATGACACTCGCCAGAGCGTCATTCACCCATTCGATTCCGAGTGGTGGATCGGGCAAGGCTGTGCTGATGGGCCAGCCGCCGAACGCGTATCGCGTTTCACCATGGTTCAGGACGAGCCAGAGGTTGACCCAGGCAGCCACACTCATCGCAAAGACGGACAGCATCGTCATTGGTCTGCACCACTGAGGGTGTTTCAGACCGACCAGGGGTGCGGAAATGGCGCTCAGAAAGGGGATCAGGAAGATGATTACGGGAAGCTGGTTCATTCAATCCTCTGCAACAGCTCGTCCTCGTCCAAGCTGCCATACTCTCGATAGATCGCCTTGACCAACGCCAGGGAGACACCCAGGGTGGCGACCTGGACAACGATGGCCGTCAACGTGAGAACATGCGGCAGTGGATTGCTGTATTGATCAGGATCGATCGTGGGCGATACGGACTGAACCGCGTCGGGTCCCTGCAGAATGGGAACCGTTGCCTGGCTCTTTGCGCTGAAGGTGACAAGCAGGAAGATCACGCTGGTCTGGACCAGGTACATTCCAATCAGCTTCTTCACCAGGTTCGCGTGGGCGACCATGATGAAAATGCCCCAGAGAAAGAGAATCACAAAGACGATGAAGTTCGGCCTTTGAAGCCCCGCCACGATGTGCTCAATCATCTGGATGCTCGCTTTCGTCGCTTGACGACAAACTGAAGACGATTGAGATTGCGGTCACGGCGATATCGACGGCGACGCCGATCTGTGTCATCAGGATCCCCAGAAAACGCCGGCGTGAATCGGCCGTGACCCAGGGGATTTCGAGATCGGAGTAGTTCAGAAACTCGCCGCCCCCGATCAGGCACAGTCCACCTACCCCGGCGAAGATGATCAAGCCGACCCCGTCACCGTGTACCACCTTTCTTGCCAGCCGGCACGGAGACTCCTCGGGGCCGAACACGAGCAGCCCCAGGATCAGGCTTGTGCCGAGCATGACGCCACCGACAAACCCGCCGCCGGGTCCGTACTGACCAAAGAACAGGACGTAGAGCGCAAAGAGCTGGATCAGCGGAATCAGCATCCGGGCCATCGTCCGCACGATGGGGCTGTCGTGGGAATGGATCATTCGCGATTCCTCCCCAACAGCAAGACGCAGGCGATGCCGGCGGTGAAGATGACGACGGTTTCGATCAGGGTGTCAAATGCGCGATAGTCCATCAGGACCGATGTCACGACATTCGGCGTTTCGGTGTCCTGGAGGCTGTTCGTGAGGTAGTCGGGAGAAACATGAACACTGGCCGGCGAGGCCGGATCGTCGAATTCGGGGAGATCCTCCGCTGAGTACAGCAACAACAGCCCGAGCACGGGCAGACCGAGTAACGCCAGGCGGGGAGGAGCGGAACGTCTTATGTGAGTGTCTTTCGGCGCGATGCCGAAGAGCGTCACCAGAAAGAAGACCGTCGCCAATCCCGCCCCCACGACAGCTTCGACGAAGGCCACGTCCACTGCGCCAAGCCATCCCCAGACCACCGCAAGCAGGAAGCTGTAGGTGCCGAGGATCAGCACCGCGCTGAAGAGGTCCTTGACCAGGATCGCACCGGCTGCCGTGACTACGAGCAGAATCAACAGCAGTATCTCAAACGAAAAGGTCATGAGTCCTCTCGGGTCCAGGCCTCGACCCCAGACCGATTCGCGGATCGAACCGTCGCGTGGGCGATCACCGGGTTGAGCAGATACAGCAGAACCATGACGATTAAGATCCTGACCAGGTTGATGGTGAATCCCTGGTACAGAGCCAGACCGCTCAACAGGAACAAAGCACCCACCGAATCCGTCAGCGACACCGCGTGGGCCCTGGTAAACACGTCGGGCAGGCGGAGCACGCCGATCGCCGCAACGAACAGGAAGAACAGACCGACCAATATCATCCCGGCCGCCACGATTGAAATGAGCAGCTGTGCCGCCTCGGGGAATTCACTCAGCGGCATCAGAGCACTTCCTCTCTTTCCTCGAGGTACTTTGCGATGGCCAGTGATCCGATCAAGTTCACAAGCGCATAGCCGGTTGATATGACGACGAACATCTCCACTCGGTCGAATACGGTTCCAATCACAACCAGCAGAATGATGGCCTTGGTGGAGATTCCGTTCAGTCCCAACACCCGGTCAAAGACCGTTGGACCTCGAAGTACCCGGTACAGGTACGCGCCGATCAGGAGCGTGATTGAGATCAGGACGACCTGAAAAAACACTATTGGCAAATTCATTGCGTGCCTTCCCTGCCGCCGAACACGCGTGCGATCTTCCGGTCGAAGTGCAGCCCGGTGAGGTCTTCGGCCGACTTGTCATCGATGGCATGCACCAGCAGATTCTGACCATCAACTTCCACGGTCAGCGTGCCGGGAGTCAGCGTGATGGAATTCCCCAGCAGGACGATGCCCGAGTCTTCTGGCAGGCTCGTCCGATGGCGAATCATCCGAGGGTCGATGGGAAGGGCCGGATGCAGGATCAGGACAGACAGATGGAGGCCGCTCTTGAGAATGCGGCCGATCAGCCATGGGAAATACCAGGCGAGTCGCAACGGGTGGATCGAGCCGCGGGGTGCGGAGCGGTCGGTGTTGAGCCAGGCGACTCCCAGGGCCGCAACGAGGCCCAGGGTCACATGCGTCCACTCGAAACTCCCGGTCAGAAGCAGCCAGATGAGGAACAACCCGAGCGTCTTGATCGTCAGCGCGTGATAGAAACTGTGCTTCATGGCTGTGCCTGAC
>DPVW01000365.1:3981-6197 GCA_003529325.1 Candidatus Latescibacterota bacterium
CTGTGCTTCATGGCTGTGCCTGACAATTCGGGGGTTGCAGGAGGGGCACGTGCGCGGATCGAGCCACGCCTACAACCGATACGGTTCCCAGCTGGAGTCGGGGAGATATCGGAGAAACTCGCCGGTATCGGGGTCGACGCTTACAAGCGTGACCCACTGGTTATGAAACAGGTGCTGCAGAAGCGTGTGCTTCTGGATGATGTTGGAGATTCGAGTCGTGGGGGCCTCGAGAATCGCCAGCAGGCGAACGGGTTCATGGAAGTGTCTGGCGCCATCGTTGACGCTCTGCAATGGCAGTCCCGGTTGCAGGTCACCGTGGCTTCCGTGCATGACGCCCACACCCGCAACCACGTTGTGTGTGACTTTACTCCCGCTCCCGTAGACCTCCGGATCAACCGCGGAGAAGTAGTACTCCATGCTGATCCACTGGGCCACGACCAGCGGGGCGTTCATGAGGGCTTCGAGAATGTCGCCGCTTGTGTCTGCCAGGGGGTCGTAGGAATGCAAGAAAACGCGTCCGCCCAGATCGAGGCCCCTGGTGAGCGTTCGTCTTCCCAGGATGAAAGCGGAGTTGCTCGACAATCCCCATTCGGGACGAACATTCCCCCAGTCCACGCTCCGAGTGACCATGTGCCTGGCTGCTGCTGCCGGGGAGGCACTTCTGGGTGCCCCTGGCACGCGTTGACATCGTTCGAGAGCCTGATGGCTGCCGGCCTCTTTCAAGTCCTCGCTGAACAACCGCAAGTCATCGGCGTGGCTGTGCGGAACATCCTGTTCGTCGTAGAACGCAACCTGATCGGTGGCCGTGTCGTGTTTCGCCGCGAGGAACCAGGTGTCTTCGGGGATGTCGAGTCCATTCTGTTTGAGCGTGTCACGAACGCGAGGTTGGTTGGCCATTGCTGCGAACACGCGCGCATTCGCATCACCATGACCGCCGCCGCATGCGCCGCAATTGTACGCTGCGAAGTAGGGGTTGTTGTCCGACGTACTGCCGTGGCCGCAGAGGACGATGAAGCGGCCGAAGTTACTGGTCAACCCGATGGCACGCAGGCCCTTTTCCACAAACGTCGCCTGCTCCTCGGGGCTGAATCCGTGAGGTAGGCCGGAGTGCGGCTCGAGGAGTTCATCCTGATCGAGGTCGATTGGGATCCGGGTGGCGACTGGCCGGGTCAACCACCGCCGTATCCGTGAGGTGATGGAGGCGTAGGAGTTTTGAAAGAAGGTTTTTCCAACCAGGCCGACGCTGAAGAACAGGCCGAGCACATCGATCAGCATGAGCGAACCGACGGGATTGCGTTTCAGGTCATGAAACAGGTGCTGTCCCAGCTGGTTCCATCGCGATCCCGTCGCGTAGGAGTCCAGTGATTCCTCCTCGCCCGGGCGGGGGACCTCATCGACTGCAAAACCGGGCGCCACGATGACAGGACACAAGGCTGCACGCTCGGCACGGTCAAAAGCCTGGTAGCTGATTGCTACGCCAAAAAACCCGGCGAACCCATATGTTTCGTAGGGTCCCTGGGACTCGATGTGACGACGGAACGACTCGGATCGGGCGTCGATGCACAAGACGAGCTGGGCCCGCGGCCGGGCCTCGGGTGCGGACGTCACGCCGCGATGGGCCGACAGCCGCCGGATCAACTGATCCCGATAGCTGGATTCCAGAGCCTCCAGCCACACCGCGCCGTGTTCATCCGCGGGAAGAGCGTCGAGCCACTCGAGCAGAGTGCGGATGTCGGAATCAGGGAGTCTTTGGAGGTCGTCAGGAGTCAGCTCGAGATGCCTGGCAAGTTGAAACAGGCGCCAGGCATCATGGCAAGCGGCCGCGAGGTTGCGATCGGGGGGATGAGCATCGCGGCCAACGAGTGCCTGGTATTGGTCAAGGTGCTGTTGCCAGTGGGACACCAGGTCGGACCGCGTCCCGTCGATTCCCCACTCGCGGCGACACAACGTGTCGACCAACTCGACCTCGTAGAACAGCCGGACTGCCAGGTACTGGACCGGGTCGATGGGGTGGTCCTTCTGGGCGTGATAGTCGGGGTTTTCGCTTCGCCAGCGGATGAACCCGGCCCACCCGGGCAACTGGGCCAACAGCCGCGACAGGTAGTCCGTCCAGCGTTCTTCGGGGATGTCCAGACGCGTCAGACTGACCGCGATCGCGTCCTCCGGTGAGTCGGGCAGATCTCCGACCTTGGTGGCGAATCTCCTGATTCCCAGAA
>DPVW01000237.1:0-2019 GCA_003529325.1 Candidatus Latescibacterota bacterium
CCTGGCACGCATTGACGATGTCACTGTCGGCGCCAATTTGGCCCGCATCGGTGACATCGACCTGGATGCGGTAAAAATGCCGAAAATGGGCGCCACCCCACGTCGTACACGCTTCAAGAGCCTGTCCCTGTCCACCGGTTTGGCACGTAGTCGACCCCACCTGCGGCAAACCCCTCGGTGATCTTGTCGCTGTCATCCTCAGCGGTTAGGAAGATGACGGGCAGATCCGCCATGCCTGCCAATTTTTTGATACGTCTGCACGTCTCCACGCCATCGATCCCCGGCATGCGCACGTCGAGTAGCACGAGATCGGGACGATTCATCTCGAGCACCTCCAGGGCCGGCTCCCCGCTGGTGGAAACCAGCACGTTAACACCCTGTGCATCGAGCAGTTGATAGAGTAACGTCAATATTCGAAGGCACGTCATCGACGACGAGAATCTTGACGTCCTGTAAACTTTGTTCGCTGTCGTGTGTGGTCACACGCTCCCTTTCCAGGTTCCACTCATGGACGATCTCCGATCCCGTGTTCACAGACATATACTCGGTGGCCTGTAATCCAACCTTCTGATGATACTATATTCAGCGCCACTCTGGAGACTTGCCTTGACCATTTCCACGAGCGAGCACACCCAACCAGGAGTCGCGGCGTGAGCACCGATTACAGCCATGTCCAGCCACCCTCTCTCGACTATCGCTACGAATTCGCCCCCGACGAACTAGCCGACATCGTCGGCTGCACCGCCGCCCACGGTTTCAGCATCGTCCGCGGGCTGTTGCCGGACGACCTGGTCGAACTCCTGCAGAGCGAAGTGCGACGGGTCGTCGACCCCGACAGCACGCTCGGTCCGGGCGAGAGTCGCACCCACCTGTCCTTCATCGAGGGGGCCACCGAGGCCTGGGAGCCCTGGCTCGGACATGCGCCCTTCATGAATCTGCACCATGCCATGCTCGGCACCGACGATGTCTGTTTCCATCGCTCCGCGGCGATCATTCGCAACCCGGGGTCCGCCCCCGTGGGCTGGCATACGGATTGGTGCGGCCAGACCGACGGGCCTCCACAGAACACGGGGGATGTCCTCAATCGGGGTCTGTGGCCTTCAGGGAAGTGGTTCTACATCACCGGTTCACGTCCTTCGCATGGCGGTCTCTGCCTCATCGAAGACTCCCACATCGAAAACTGGGAGGGTCCCGTGGGCTTCAGATTGACGAAGGATCGTCGGTCCTTCTACCCTGTTCAGGACGAAGCAGAGAAGCGCTACAATGGGTTCGACATCCCCGGCCTCGTGCCACTGTTCACCGAACCGGGGGATTGTATCGTCTTCGCCCACCGCACATTTCACGGCGCCTTTCCCAACAACGAATCACATCAGCGATTGTCCTGTGCCGTCGGTTTCCGTCCCAAGTCTCACACCATCGACGCGCCGTGGCAGCTACCCGAATCCTCGCGGAAATTTATCTTAGCACTCCCGGAGCGCTTCAAGACCTACACCGAGGGCTACACCGGGATCGACCCGAGCTTCAAGGGTACAACCGCTGCCTGACACGGTACTACTCACCGGTGCCTCCACTGGCGTCGGCTCGCATTATCACGGTTGCTGCTCCCCCTGGAGCAGTACCGCCTCGTTCTCACGGCACGACCCATGTCCCTGCCTCGATTTGCCGCCGAAGGCATTTTCGAGACCGACCGTGTACGGTTGCGCCCCCTCGATGTCACCGACCATGACCAGCGTGTCGCCGTCGTCGAACACGTGACCGACGCGGAGCGTATTGACCAGATGGGGATCAATTCCGTGGACCGATGGAACTCGTGCGACTGGTGCTACCTCGGATGCGGGCCAGGGGGTCGGGACGCATCCTCAACGTCTCCTCCGTTGGTGGCATGGTGGCCATGCCGACGATGCCCCTGTACAGTGCCAGCAAGTTCGCCCTGGAAGGGGCGACGGAGGCCCTCTACTACGAGGTCAAAACCATTCGGCATCCGGGCGACACTGATCGAGCCCGGTTTCATCAATTCCT
>DPVW01000237.1:2355-5884 GCA_003529325.1 Candidatus Latescibacterota bacterium
TTCTTTCCAGAACACGCACTACACGAGTCTGGCAGCACAGGCTGAGGCCGACCCGGAAGATCCGTACCATTGTCACTACCGGAACATGGGTCCCTTCATCGAACACAAGATGGGCCTGTCTCTGGCGACGCCGAAAAAGGTAGCCCGCCGCATCCTGCACACCATGCAACGGCGCAACCCGCCACTGCGTGTCGCCGGCACCCCCGATGCCGTCCTCTTTGACCTGCTTCGGCGTTTCCTGCCACGGCGACTGTACCACGCCATTCTTTTCCGCAGTCTGCCGGGGATCGGCACATGGGGACCCAGAGGATGAAACGCGACGATCTGGCGGAACTGGCATTTCGCGGTCTGTTCTGCGTGATCTTTCTCGGCCTCGGCGGGGAACATCTGTTTCAGGATGATCTCATTCGGCTGCTCATGCCGGCGTGGCTACCCTGGCCCCGTGCGGTGTCGATTCTGGTCGGTCTGTGGTTGGTCTGTTTGGGGACGCTGATCCTGCTCGGTTATCGCTTGCGTCTGGCCGCCGTCGCTCTGGGTGCCTTCGTCGTCACCGCCACCGTACACGGGCCAGCCATGTTCGCCTACCCCGCTGAACTGGTGGTAGACAGCCGCTGGATGTGGGATATCCCGCAACGATCCAACTTCGTCAAGAATCTGTGTCTGCTGGGTGTCTGCTTTCACCTGTTGCATCACAAGACCGGCTGCCTCAGCCTCGATGCCTGGTTCCGCGGCGACTTCCCCGGCTGCCGGCGCGACTGACATGCTCGACGCCGCCGCCGTCGAGGCCTACCTGCACGACCGCATTCCTCTGTCCCGTCTCATGGGGGTGCGCGTCAGCGCCTGTGATGAGCTGGGGGTGCGTCTATATGCGCCCCTGGCGCCCAACATCAATCACCGGGGTACCGTATTCGGCGGCAGCGCCTCGGCGGTAGCAATGCTGTGCGGCTGGGCACTGGTCCACGCCCGTATCGCCGACCTGCCCTTCAAGACGGGGCTCGTCATCCGTCGCAACCAGATGCAGTTCGACCATCCCATAGATGATGATTTCGAAGCCTGGTGCCAGTCCCCTGATGAGGACAGTCTCGCTGAGTTCGATGCGGCGCTGGCCGCGGGCAAGGCCCGCCTCGAGTTGGCTGTCGAGTTGTACGATGGTGATCGGCGTTGCGCCACATTTCGTGGGGTCTACGTCGCCATGCGGAACTGAGCTGCTACGCTACTCACTCGACCAGCAGGATTCGGGGTGTCCCCCGTCGACGGCCATCGGCAGCCGTCACCCGCAGTAGATACAGACCCGACGCCATCTTGCCCGTCCAGAATTGCAGCAGACGCTCGCCGTGCAAAATGCGTCGCACGATACGTTGTCCCAGGACATTGAACAGTTCCAGTTGCCCAGTCGTCGAAACACCAAGATTGACGCGTAGCCCCGTGCCTTGACGCAGCGGATTTGGCCAGACCGTCACCGATACCAGACCGGTGGTCACGCCCGTCTCGGCCACTTCGGCTATCGCCGTCGACGTCAGGCCCCGAAACATGCGATCCGCTTTGGCGAAGGCATCCGTGCCGACTTGTATGCCGATGAGCCGCCCGGGGATGTCATCCACCGGCGGATGAATACCACCCCAGATGCGTGACAGGCTGGTCTGGTCGGACGCATCTCGATACGTCGCCCACTGCAGGGTCACGTCCATACTGGGTCCGTCTTCGAACACCAGAAATTCGTCTGCCGGAGCGCGGAATTCCCCCATCCCGCCGGGGAAATATTCGTCCCCCGTGAGCAGCGTCATCACCTCGGCGGCGGCACGAGAGAATGTGGAATGGCCGGAGATATAACCGGCAAAGGGTGGCGTCACGAAGGACGGTCGCTGATATGGCCACCAGTTCTGTGCCAGGATCCAGTCGACGCCGGCTTCATCGAAGTCGGGATCTGAGATCGCCTGTGGGCCACGCCAGGCTTTGAACTTTATGCGCCCAACATTGTTAGCGGAAAGGGCAGCCAGCGGATCCCCCTGCTGCACGACCTCAATGAACCCGGGCACCAACGAGATACCGTCTGGATGATATGATTGAGCCTCGGCGTCACTGCTCTGCCCGAGATCGGCCATATAGCGCAGCGCCGAGATCGGCCGGATGTAGTCATACCAACCCTTGATCCCCCAAGCGGTGACCGCAGCGTCATGCATGGCCCCACCCAGTGCCAGATAGGCCTTCACATCCCATTCCAACGGATCCAGCACAGGACCGACACCACGATAGCGGCGTTCGAACAGGGCGTGGTCGTTCACATAGTTGAGAATTTTGAACCAGTGCCCAGGTGGCGTCTCCGAATCCGGACCGTCCGCCCAGAATTCGGCCAGCACCCGTGCGTAGTCAGCCCGTGGCACGATCTGCGGCTCATACGGTTGCCCCGTGTAAGGGTTCAACTCCCAGCCACGGCTGGCGTCACCCCCGTCCGTCAGATTGTAGAACTCGCGATACTGTCGTGACGTAGTCGGCAGATCCTCTACACGGATGTTGCCAATCGACGCCGGTGAAATATCGATGAACACGCCGTCCGCCGGGTGCAGGTGCGAAGACCATGCGGCGACGAGAGCGAAGTTCCACTTGTAGTCCTCGGTGTTCAGGTGTGGTGGCGCGCCGGGATCGTGGTAGACAGTGTATGGATTGCCGTCGCGCTCAAAGACCTGGCGGTCCGCTGCCGACAGTGCGAAGGGTACGACCCTCCCCCACTCCGGCCCGAGAAAGCCAGGCGTGTTGCCGTCGAGTTGGTTGCCTCCCTGATCGATGAAGGACTCCAGGGTGAGCGGCTGCCAGCGGTTGGGATCCACCAGCTGGGGTGGATCCGGTAGCGCCGGCGCCAGGGGCATGTTGACGGGTTCGTAGAAGAACGACTGATATCCGCCAGCCTCCTGTGAGCCGTCCTGCAGTCCGAACTCGATGATACAATTCGCCAGGTGGTTGCCCAGACGAGCAGGCGAACTGCCGGAGGTCCCCCGCTCGATAAAACCGATGTCATGTCCCAGCGTGCGGAACAGCGAGCGAAAACCGGCGTACGATTCCGGTGCTCCGGGAGAAGCGACAAAACGATAGAGCAACAACTGATACACCGCATAGCTCATCGCTTCTTCGCGCGCCGCCTGCAGATCAGCTGGTTGTGTGACGCCGTCAAAGCCGCAGGTATACCCCGCCACGGTCTTGCCCAGCAGAAATGTCTCCACCGTACCGTCACCGTATGCGGCCCAAGCGTCGTATAAGGCCACCGCCGTGTGGAACAGATTGCGGGAGTGCACGGTGGGCCGGGCGAAATCGACCCGGATCGCCTCCAGCAGGACGTCGTTCCACTGGCGCGCCACCGAGTGCTGCGCTGTCACCGGTGTCGCCAGACATATGGCGAGCAGCAGGGAAGAAATTCGAAAGGTCGGCTTCACGTTGATTCTCCTCGGATCTGGCGGTCCATTGTTTAGCCCTGCAACCCTACCATCCTGCGGTGTCTGGCACTTTCTTTTTCTTCTGTCTCCCAGATTAGGTCTTT
>DPVW01000105.1:0-8129 GCA_003529325.1 Candidatus Latescibacterota bacterium
ACCTGAAGTCCCTATCGACCTGAACCCTATCGACCTGAATTGGGGCGAGCAAGCACAATCCACCCGACCACCTTCACAGATTCGAGAGGCGATGCGATGAACATACTCGTGCTGATGTCGGATCATCATCGTTTCGATTCGCTGGGATGCCTGGGGAATCCGCTGGCGCACACGCCGAACCTCGATAAGCTGGCGGCGCAGTCGGTTCGGTTCGAAAACTGCTACACCCAGTCGCCGGTGTGTGCTCCTGCCCGGCACTGTCTGGCGACAGGGCGGTATGCCCACGCACAGGGCGTGATCACCAACGGCCATCAACCGTTTCCTGGAATGTTCACCATCGCCCACTCCCTGCAGCCATTGAACTACCGGCGGTTCCATCTGGGTCACATGCACTGGACCGACCGGGAGATGGACAACGGCTACGAGCCGGAAGTTACAGCGGCGATGTGGCGCGAGACCATGCCGGATCGCGTTCTCCGGCGTTACGACTGGGAAAGCGATGGGCGAACGAGACGGACGACGGCCGGCCCCAGCACGCGAAGCCGGGAGGAATACTGGGGGTATCACGTCGCCACGGAGTCGATTCGGCAGATCGAGGAGGCGGTCGCCAACAACGAAAACTTCATCAGCTGGACCTCGTTTACAGAGCCGCATCCCCCGTTCTTCCCGCCGGAAATCTACGCTCAGATCGACCAGGCGGCCATCAAACTTCCGGGTCATCCGCCGCCGGATGCGCCCGTACCCCACGAGAGAATCCGGCGCATACAGCGGGAATGGGCCCACCTGACCGAGGTCGAGATCCGCCAGCTGATCGCCGGATACTAAGTCTCGCTCGTCGACGGTTATTGCGGCATGGTGATCGATGCGCTCGAGCGTCTTGGAATCCGCGAGGAGACCGTCGTCATCTGGACCGCCGACCACGGTGACCAGCAGTGGGAGCACGCCATGTTCCTGAAGTTCAACATGCGCGAGGCCTCCGTCCACGTTCCGCTGGTCATCGACGCCCCGGGGGTCAGCTCCGGGATTCGGTTAGACCTTGTGGAGCACATCGACCTGTTCCCGACAATCTGTGATCTCATGGGTGCGGATACGCCAGACAGCGTGCAGGGGCGCAGCCTCGCCGCCTGCTTGAAGTCGGAAAAGAGGAGAAGTCCAGATGGCTCCGGGAAACACTATTGGAACCTCGTCCCATCGTACCGAATCAGCCTCCCTTGATAGGAGGCGAACCACAAGATCCCGTCACGGTCCTCGTGGATGGCACTGAAGCCCGCCCAGATCGAACCACGCCGTCCTACACCAAGGACACCCTCGATCAGGACCTGCTTCTCGCCATCGTACCGGACCAGACCACCATTTCCGCCGCCGATCCATACGTTGTCATTCCTGTCGACACCCAGGACCAAGCGATCGGGTCTCAGGAGCGCCTCGATGGCGTCCATTCGCGTGCATTGATACAGCTCGCAGCGAAACAGACCGTCGTTGGTACTCACCCACAGCGCACCGTTTTCCTCTTCGACGATGTCCCGGATGCCGATGTCCGGTAGATTGCTGGCCTCGATGAAGTCGACGAAGTGGCTTCCATCGAAGCGCGTGAGGCCGTTGCTGTCCAGCCAACCATCGCCCCCATGCCCGCCGAACCACAGATTACCGTGCTGGTCCTTTATCGCTTGGAACACGTAGTTCGACGGCAGCCCGTGCTCCGTGGTGTAGTGAGCGAACTGGACGCCGTCGAAGCGATCCCTCCGCTCAGCGCAGCGACCCACAGGAACCCATCGCGATCGACGAGTACATTAGCGAGGGAGTTATGCATCGAAGTGGGTCCTCGTAGTCGCCGATTACAACGGTGAAGGTCGTCCCCACACCATTTCTCGACCACGCCGAAGTGTGGTTTCAATGATCATGTCAGTGCTTCCCGCCAGTCGAGAGCGACGCCCGCTCCTTACGCCGCAAACCAGCCCTTCGTCCGCAGGCAGACTCGCACCAACAACAGCATGACCGGCACTTCGATGAGCACCCCCACCACCGTGGCCAGCGCCGCGCCGGAAGACAGGCCGAAGAGCATCGCCGCCGTGGCGATCGCCACCTCGAAGTGGTTGGAAGCGCCGATCATCGCCGATGGCGCCGCATTCTCGTAGCTCAGATTCAGCAGACGAGCCGCGACGTAGCCGAGGACAAAGATCAGGACCGTTTGCAGGAACAAGGGGATGGCGATCCACAGGATCGTGAGCGGGTTGCTCACGATGACCTCCCCCTTGAATGAGAACAGGAGCACGAGGGTGATCAGCAGGGCGCTGATCGTGATCGGCGTGAGCACATGAAGGAAGCGTTCGTTGAACCAGTCCAGACCCTTGCTGGCGACCAGCCACCGCCGGGTGACGAAGCCGGCCACCAGTGGCAGGGCCACGTAGATGAGGATAGAGAGTAGCAGGGCCTGCCACGGCACCGGCAGTCGGCCGACGCCGAGCAGGTAGCCACCGAGAGTGCCATAGAGCACCAGCATGACCAGCGAGTTGATGGCGACCATGACGAGGGTGTGTCCATCGTTGCCACGCGCAAGGAATCCCCATACGAGTACCATGGCTGTGCACGGCGCAACACCGAGCAGAATGCAACCCGCCAGATAACTGCGCCACAGCGGCACCTGCAGCGCTTTCACCCCATCGTGCAGCACCACGACACCACTGCCGTGCTCGGCGCCCACAGGCAAGTTGAGTCCGAATGGCATCTTGACGTAATCGACCGCCTCCGGGCCGATGAATTGGAGAAAGAGTCCGCCCAGAAAGAAGCTGGCGATACCGTACATCGTGAAGGGCTTGATTACCCAGTTGACGATGAGGGTGAGCAGCACCGGTTTGCCCGTGCTGCCCGCCTGCACCACCTCGGAAAAGTCGATTTTCACCATGATGGGGTACATCATGAAGAACAGGCACACCGCGATGGGAATAGACACCACGGGAGCGTCGTTCACGTGGATCGCCAGGCCGTCCAGGTAATGAGACAGACCTGGTGCCGCCTTCCCGAGAGCGATCCCCGCCAGGATGCACAGAAACACCCACAGCGTCAGATAGCGCTCGAAAAAGCCCATCTGTCCACTCAGTGTTTCAGCCTCGTCTTGCTGGCTCATCTTTGGTCTCCACCCAGAATGCTGAAGATGCCAACCAGTGCCCCGGGTCTGTTATCAGGATTATCGAATCGGTTCCAGTCGACCAGAAAGACCGGCGATGATGAATCGGTCGAGTTTCGGTCCCACAGCGCCATAGTCAGGTTCAACATCGACTGTGTACTCTGGCAGTGCCAGCGTGAATACGGGTGCGGGAAGTGACATTTCAGTATGGGAGGATCCAACGCCCCCAGCGCTTTGGCGAAATTATCTCAGCAGCAACAGCTTCCGCGTCTCCACCCGCTCCCCTGCCTTGAGCCGGTAGAAGTACACCCCCGACGCCAGTTCCAGTCCGGTGTCGGTCACACCATCCCAGCGCACGGAGTATGATCCCGCCTCACGATGACCCTGCACCAGCGTCGCGACTCTCTGCGCCGCCAGGTTGTAGATCGCCAGTTCGATCTGTTGCGATTGCAGGTCGAAGCGGATCGTGGTTTCGGGATGAAGGGGTTGGGATAGTTCTGGGAGAGGGTGAAGGTTTCGGGGGTGGTAGTGTGGTGGGATTCGAGCACGGCTGTCACAGGAGTCGCACCCGGTGTGGCTGCAACCAGGCGAACATCGTCGAGATTGTTCCCAACGGACGAAGAACTCGTGCCATATCTCCTGATACTCGGGTGCCTCGACCTGGGCTACCATCTACATGAGCGTGGCGAAACTCTCGTTCAACCAGAGTCCATTCCACCACTTTTTCGTCACCAGGTTTCCAAACCACATGTGTGCCATCTCGTGCAGGATGACATTGTTCCGGTCCATGCGTTGGACGTGTGCTGAGCTGGCGCTGCACGAACCCTTCCGCAAACGTCACGGCAGCGGCATTCTCCATGGCGCCAATGGCCAAATCGGGGACGATCAGCTGATCGTATTTCTCGAAAGGGTAGGCGATCCCGAAATACTCCTCGTAGAATGCCAGACCTGTGCGTGACGTTTCGAACCATTCGTCGACATCGACATTCGCAGCCAAAGCCTCTCGTGCGAACAACCGCAGGGGCGTCCTGCTCTCAACCTGGTCCTCCCAGACCCGATACTCTCCCGCATGCAACGAGAAGATGTAGGTCGACATTCTCGGGGTGGTCGTGAACCGCCACTCCCTGACCTCATCACCGACCGGGGCACTGCGTCCTGCCCCGGTCGAGACAACAATCCACTCCTTGGGAGCCCGAACGGTCAGATCGAATATTGCTTTCAGATCCGGCTGATCAAAGCATGGGAACAAGCGGTTCGCATAGTAGGGCCATAGATACGTGTAGAGCCCAGAAACCCCGCGAAGAGACAGCCTGCAAACAGGAGGACTTGGCGTCACATATCAGTAATCCGTCTACCCTGTTGGTCGTTAGCCGTAGACTGCCTGTATCATGGCATTGATGTAACCGAAACAGTACGCATAGCCCTGGTAGGTACCCTTGGGATCGTCATCGGCACTAGGGATATGATCGGGGTCAATACCATAGCAGTAGCCCACGTCCTTCAATGCCTTCAGGACGCGGTGGAAGTCCATATCTCCCTCATCCGGCAGGGCTTCGCGGAAGCTGTAACGCTTGCCCATGAGGTTGCGATAGTGCACCAGGAAAATGGTATCACGACTGCCGAAGTATTCGATGAACGGGTAGATCTGCGTCGCTGAATCTTCGAGCATTTCGGCAATCGAACCAACGCAGAAATTCCAGCCGTGATATGGACTGCGCTGAATCTCGATGAAGCGCTTCATGCCCTCAAAGTCGTTGAGAACTTTGTCTACGCCCCGGTAACCAGGGGGTGTGGGTGGGTCCTCCTGCGAATTGCCCAACCGCACCTTGAACTCCTCAGCCACGGGGATCATGCGTTCGAGTAAGTACTCAATTCGCTCCCAGTGCATCTCTGCCGTTACCCGCCCCGCATCGGTGAGTTTGGCCTGATCCTCTGCCGAGATCTTGTCCAGGCGGAAGGCTGTGTGTCTGAAGCCACCACGGCCCTCTTCCTGTTCAGTACGGTCGATGTTCAGGATACATGTGTTGTAGCGCAGGGAGTCGATACCGGCACGCGAAGCGGTGCGAATCATCTCGCATACGATATCGATTTCTCGATCGCGCTCCGGGCTCTTGCCGTAATAGATAATGTTGGGCAGTTGCTCGTAAATGGGTATTGAACTCATGTCCAGCGTCAGACCGAAGGCTTCGTGGAGCTCGCGCTCACGCAGCAAGTCGTCGACGTCCCAGCCGCGGCCGGGGTGGAATGGAAAACGGCCTGCCTTGTGCTTCACACCGCACCGCTGCAGGAAGCGCAAATCCTCATCGGTTGATCCAAAGCCCTGTGTCCGCACATACATGCGCTCCCCCTTCGCCGGTCCCTCTGAGGTACCGCCAGCGACTGATGCTGCTGCCTCGCCATCTGCGAGTCCTTCTTCGAACGCCTTCATGTGTTCCCTCACGTTGTTTCGAGTTGTAGAGACTGACCTCAGCCGCGGCCAGGAGGCAGCGTGAAACAGAACGCACTGCCCTTACCGACACCTTCCGACTCGACCCAGATCTTGCCGCCATGAAATTCGATGATCCGCCGCACCAGCGTCAGACCGATGCCGATGCCGTTATCCCGAACCGTATCAGGTCATCGAGGCCCAGCCAGATGTTGCCAGCGCTGTCCTGGACGATTCCCCAGCACTGCAAGGGCCAGGTGGCGGCCGATCCTGCCGATCTCGCGCTCGTATTGAGGGACGAGGTCGTGATACGTGTCCTCTTCCCAAAAACCCAGCATCCCCGTGCCAGCGCACCACATGCGCCCGAGATCGTCCAGTTCCAGGAACTGGACCGGCTGATCAGGAGCGCTGCCAATCGGTCGAAAACGACTACCGTCCATGACACAGACACCCGCTCCCGTGCCTACCCAAAGGCGGCCCTCGTCGTCCTTTTTCAGAGCCATTACCTGCTCGGATAATAACCCGGACTCCACCCCATAGTTGTGAAACTCACGACCGTCAAAACAGTCCAGACCTTTGTCCCATGTGGCGATCCAGAGATTGCCTTCGTCGTCCTCCGCCAGGTGTTCGATCCTGCGACTGGCGAGGCCATCTGTGGTGGTGTAGTTACGCCAGAGACCATGTCGATTGAAGGTGTTACTATCGATTGCCCTTGAATGTCAGCCCCCGTAGTCACCGATTCGCAGCGTAAACGTCGTGCCCACACCGACCTGGCTCTGTGCCGTGAGTGTCCCTCCCAGCAGGTCCCCGTCTTTTTGGCAATGGCCAGCCCCAGTCCGGTGCCCTCCGTCTGCTCGCCGCCCTGTCGCTCGACCTGACGGAATTCGTCGAAGATGTGGCAGATCCTCAGCGGGGATACCGACACCCGCGTCGGCGACGGACAACTCAACAGCACCATCGACGCTGAGCAGTGATACCGTGATGGATCCCCTGTCGGTGAACTTGGTGGCATTGCCCAGCAGGTTCATTACCACCTGCCGTAGCCGATCTTGGTCTGGTTCTGCTGGCGTCGTTCATGCCGCCACCACGGGCACAGCGATAGCCGCCCCACGGTTGTGGGCGCTCAGGTGGGCCGTGAGCGGGGGTAGGATAATTGTCATTCGATGCATTGCCATAACGATATGCCGCTGGCAGAGGTGACGCGAGTGGCGTCTCAACTATGGCAAAGACCTGGATTCGCCCGGTCCCGACTCGATCGGCGACATAGATGTTGCCTGCGGCACTTTGTCCCGAGATTTACGTGGGATGCGCAGGCTACCGCCACATGTGGGGCAGAAGGTACCATCGCTTCTTCTTCGATCAGCTTTCGGTCAGCCAATCAACGACGGTCAGATTCTCCACGCGGCGGAATTCGCGGGTGTTGTTGGTCACCAGGACCAGGTCGCGACTCCGGGCTTGACCCGCGATCAGCACATCATATGGGCCGATCGGTGTTCCTTGCGAACCCAGCGTCGCGCGAATCTCCCCCGCCGCCTCGGCGTCATCCGGGGTGAAAGCAAGGGGCTCGATGTCACGCAAGAGCATCGCCAGACGACGGAGGTTATCCGCCCGCTGGGTGCTTTTATGGGCGCCATAATAAAGCTCGTGAGAGACGATCGATGAGGTTGCGACCTGGCCAGGATCGTGGCTTGTGATTCTGCCAAGGAGAGTTTCGCGGCGCGCCGGATGCAACAAAGCGATGACGGTGTTTGTATCAAGCAGGAAGGTCATCGAGTCCAGGACGATCCTGCTCCAGCGGCTGCTCCCGGCCATGCGGAAACAGGTCCTCGAAGCGCTCCTCGTCGAAATCTTCCATCGCCGCCATCAGGTTCACCCATGCACTTCGTTTGACCGGCCGCAGCACGAGCGCGTCGCCCTGTTTCGAGATTTCGACCTCATCACATGCGAAACGATACTCCTTGGGTAAACGCACAGCCTGAGATCGACCAGTCATGAACACTCTTGCCGTTGCCACGGTGCTTCCCTCCCTGTATTGATATACGGCATTGCCATATATCAAAATACCACACGGCCAGTGGAGCCGCAAGAGCGATATGCCGCTGGCAGGCGTGACGCGAGTGACACCGCGCTTATGGTGAAAACACCTGGATTCGACCGAGCCCGGCTCGATCGGCGACGTAGATGTTGCCCTCGCCGTCCACAGCGACGCTGCCAATGAAGTCCTCCACCTCCAACCACGCCACTGCCGAAGTCGAACTCCCCGGCACCGGTGCCCGGCACACCCCACTGGGTGATGTAGTTGCCAGCCACGTCGAACACCTCGATCCGACTGTTGCCGGCGTCGAGCACATACACGCGACCATCAGCGCCTCCGGCCATCGACAAAGGCAACGACATCTGGCCGGGGCCGCTACCGAGGCCACGGCTCGATTCCACCGTGGTCGTGCCATCCTGCTCCGGATAGACGATGCGCCCGAGGAAGTTGATCCGCACCGGCCCCAGCAGCACCTGATTGCCTTGGGGCAGGCACAACCCATCCACTTGCCACCCGCCTCCCACACCCGCATTTCGGCGACCTCG
>DPVW01000105.1:8467-8894 GCA_003529325.1 Candidatus Latescibacterota bacterium
CGACCTCGGTCCCCTGCAACCCCAGGATCAATCGAGCGACGCCCGCAAGTGAGTCCGTTTGACGGAAAGACGGTGTCTGAATCCGGTCACAACGATGATCGTGTCGACTGCGGAGTCCACGGAAATAGCTAAGCGGTTGCGCACTAACAGCTCCACGGTCTGCCTCTGTTCGCTGACGAGAGCCCGCACGTACGGCGCACGAAAGGTCCCGAGACGAATGTCAAAGGTGCCTCGTTCGGATAGGTAGAAGTCACTAACCACGCGTAGATCGCGCCATGAGTCGGACTCAGCCGTTAGCAGGCTGCTGGAGGTACCACTCAGAATGTTGGTCCGACCGCCGCACCGGCTCACCGAGGACACCGAAGATGACCAACCCGTAGACCAATGGCAGAGCCGCCGTGGAGGCCACGGCCAATCCTGTGTCGCT
>DPVW01000105.1:9202-12131 GCA_003529325.1 Candidatus Latescibacterota bacterium
TGTGTCGCTTTCCGATGAACTGCAGTTCCGTCTCCAGGATGTCCATGATCAGATCCGGCTCCGTGCCATCTACAGCGAGCCGCACACCCTGAGCCAGGAATGGGTCGTCACCGGCGTTAAGCTCCTTCTCCAGAGCCAGTATGCCCTCGCTGCAAGCTGTCTCGGCAAAGCCGACAACGCGTTCGATCAGTTCCGAAGGCCCCACCATCAGGCACGTGATGACGCGGGTGGCGCAAACCCCAGAAAGCCGCATTTTCCGTGCACGCGCAGTCGCCCTTCGACCAGTTCATACTCTGACCGATTCCACCCATGCTGCATGTGTTGTGGGACACCCGTAACTATTTCTTCTGGCTCCTCGTCGTCTCCTTCGTCTGTTTTCTCCTCGAACGACTCTGGCCATGGCGGCGCGAGCAGAAAGCCTGGCGACCACAGATGGGCCAGGATCTCTTCTGGCTGATCTTTAATGGCCATTATGCCGGCATCGCCCTGGCCTTTGTCAGCGTCTGGGGCATCGACCAGGTGGGTCTGCTGATCGGCGGCTGGCCCGTCGGCTCGCCACAATCCATTCAGCTGCTCAAGGCACAGCCCCTTTGGCTACAGTTCACGTTCTTCCTCGTATTCAAAGACTTTCTTGAATGGCTGATACACAATCTCCTGCATCGCGTGCCGTGGTTGTGGACTTTCCACAAACTCCACCACAGCATCGAGACATTGGATTGGATCGGCAACATGCGATTCCACTGGATGGAGATCCTCCTCTACAAGAGCCTGACATATCTGCCACTCGTGATTCTCGGCATCGATGGGCGCGTCATCCTCTGGGTCGCCATCTCAAGCACCGTCATCGGCCACCTGAATCACTCGAATCTGAATATCAGCTGGGGGCCACTGCGTTACGTATTCAACTCTCCGCGTATGCACGTGTGGCACCACGATCTCATTCTTCATGGGCAGCATGGCCGAAACTTCGGCATCATCTTCAGTCTCTGGGATTGGCTCTTCCGTACCGCATTCATGCCGACAACCGCCCAACAGCCGGAGCGACTCGGTTTCCACGACATGAGCACCTTCCCTCAAAGCCTGCTGCGACGTCTCCTCTTCCCATTTTGGCGTTAGGAATTTCGCCGTGAATAACGCGAAACGTCTCTTGGTGACGGCCCTGACGATCTGCTGGGCGACGGCTCTCAGTGCGCAACCGGCACTCACCGTTGTCGAAACAGCCATCGAACTCGCCCACCCGGTAGCCAACGTAACAGCCGACACACTCGCCATCCGCTTAATGCCAGACAGCATCGGCGCCCTCCTGTTCGACGTTCGAGCTTTGGCGGAGTACAAGACCAGTCATCTCACTGACGCCATTCACATCGATCCCGAAATCTCGGTTGAGTGCTTCATCGAGCGCTACGGCACCGTCGTGGCCGGCAAGAATCTGATTTTTTATTGTTCCGTCGGTTATCGCAGTTCGATTCTGCTCGAACGTGTGCAGAAACAGGCGACAGCGGCGGGCGCACTGTCGTTATCCAATCTGCGGGGTGGGATCTTTCGTTGGTACAACTCCGGACATACCGTAGTCGATCAGGACGGTACTACCGACAGGATCCATCCGTATGATAGCATATGGGGCAGGCTCATCGAGCCACGGACCCCATAATCTTTGGGACCATCACGGCCGCCAGGTCACAGACTCCTGTGCATACTCCCGTGCCTGCCTCGCAATATCGACACCCACCTCCTGTGACCAGGCGGCCAGCAGTTTGTGATACATCGGACCCGGTTTGCCATCACCAACAGGTTGGAAATTGAATCGGGTGATGGGTTGCATGCAGATTGTCGTACTCGTGTACCAGGCCTCGTGGGCGGCGCGCACGTCGTAGGGTTCGATGTCCGTCTCGTGCACCGGAATGTCGAGGGTGCCTGCGAGTTCCATACAAGCCTGGCGCGACACACCACGCAGAATGTCACGTGGTCTGGGCGTGAAGATCTCACCATCACGAACCATGAAAAAGTTGTTCCCCGTCCCCTCGGTGATAAAACCATGCTCGTCGGTGAGCAGGGCATTGGCGCCTGCCTCCATCTGCCCCGCCTGTAATTCAGCCAGCTTGTAGTAGATGCGACTGCGATTCTTGGCTTTGGGATCGATGTAGCGGGACGGCACCGACTGCTGTGGTGTGATGACGAAGTGAGCGCCCTCGTCATACTTGCTGGCCCCACTGCCAATATGCCGCACCAGGGGCAACACATTGATGGTGATGATCGGCGCCGTCCCCTCCTTGATGAGGGTATCGTAGAGGCCCAATCCACCACGGGTGACATTGTGCATGATCTGCACATCGTAATCCTCGACGGCGGGCAGATTCCGCTCCAGGGTTTGCTGGGTTGATGTTGCCATCTCGTCGATGGTGAGACCGCAGTCGATCTGCACATAGTCGAGGGAGGCATACAGCCGCTCGAGATGCTGGCGCAGACAATATGGCTTCTGCTTGAAGGTGCGGGTCATCTCGAAGACCATGTCCCCATACATCAGGGCACTGTCGAAGATGGAGATACGCGCTTCGATCTCCGGGATGAAATCGCCATTAAAGTAGACTACGCGATCAGACATCTTGCACCGCTGCTCCCCCGATCGGCGTGTTCGCCGACCGCTCGATCTCCTGGGCGTACTGTTGTTCCCCAAAAACCTGCCTCTTGTTCAGCAAACGGGAAGGGGTTGGCGTGATCTTCAGACTTCGGTCAGAGATGGGAAATCGGACCGGCATAAAACCATTGCGGTGGGACTCGCGCAGGCCGATAGCGATCTCCAACACGTCGCGCATGTTGGCCCCACTGCACCGTGGCTCGATGCCCTTGTCGAGAGCGTCGACGATCGATTGGATGCCTCCCCGTTGCCGGGTGCCACTGGGCTCCAGCCAGTCATCGGTGCCGCCAAACT
>DPVW01000106.1 GCA_003529325.1 Candidatus Latescibacterota bacterium
TGACGACGAAGCGAAGATTCGCCTCTACCAGCGCATTGCGCGCCCCCGGATCGCCAGCACGGATCGATCGCGCCAGGTCCCCTTCCTCGGCGTGTGTCAGAGGACTCGAATCGCTAATATCATGCAGATAGCTGGAAAGGATTGAATCCCCTGTGGTGGAACTGCGTGGCCGCGCAGGGCTTGTCTGCTTCGTGCTCGCTTCCATCATAGGTACCCTCGTCTCATGGTCTGATTTCGGTTCTGCCCCGAACTCTACCTTGAACTCATTTGACTGACTCAGGAGCAGGCAAGTTCCCCACATGTCCTGAATTCACAGGTACTTGTGAGAAAGATCACCTCCCTCTGTAATGCGCTCCCTTCAACGCCTGCTGGTTCTGCTCAGCCTCCCCTGCGCCGTCGGTGCCGATGACCCCCGAAGTGCGACACTGGGGGTTCAGCTTGAAGGAATCCTGCCACCCTCCTCGGCCACGCAGGCGTGGGTACTGCCGCGGCAGCTGCAACCGGTATCGTGGCGGTCGCCTGTTTGCAGGCCTGCAGTGTCAGGGTTGCCACGTCAATTCCGGTATCGGTGGCGACGTGGGCCCCGCACTGGACCGCCTCGGGTGGAAGGTCAGCCACAGTTGGCTGGTCGCCGCCCTAAGCGACTCTGCCACACAGGGACTGAGCCCGGAGTCCCATCCATACGTTTTGTCGGTCCGCGACGCGACCGACTTGAGCCCCTTCCTGGTGCGACGCTTCTCCCCACCTGGGGCCCCGCTCAGGATGTGACCGTGATCACAACCGACGTGGCAGCAGGGCTGTCTGAAGCGCTGATGCAGGGCTGCTTTGAGTGCCATCAGGTCAGAGACCTGCAAGGCCCGCCACTACCCCTGCCAGTTACTACAGGACGGGCTACCGCGTGGTTGGGTTACCATAAAATCGCTCGGGGGGCAGTACCTTCTGTGCCGCTGGCGCCAGCGGAAATTAAGGCGATGGCGACAGCCCTCGTCGGCAGTGTGGCCAGCGACCCGCCGTCACTGCCACCTTTCTGGGATCTACCCATCGACGACCAGGGAGATCCACCGGAACTGTTTGCCGCAGGTCAGCGACTGGAACCGGCAGCCTGCGGCCAGTGCCATAGCCAACAGATGGAGGGCTGGAGCCAGAGTCGGCACGCGGCGGCATTCAGCCCCGGTCTGTGGGCCCAACTCGCCGATGCGCCAACGGCATTCGTGGAAGAATGCCTCAGCTGCCACACCCCCATGCGGGAACAGATCGATCGAGCCCTCGCTCTACAGCAGGACGCCACGACGCTGGCCCCCGATGGCATCGATTGCGCCGGCTGTCACGTGCGCGCTCACCGTTACTACGGTCCGGGTCAACCGGGCAGCCAGGACCACCTCGTGGCACAGACCATCGAGGTCACTCACCACGGCGGCGCCGTAGCCGCGCCGGAGCTGTTCGGTGCAGATGCATTTTGTGCCCCCTGCCATCAGTTCGACGCCGATGGGCTGAGCCTTGAGGGCAAATTGCTGCAGGATACCTATGGCGAATGGCGCAACAGTCCAGCTGCGCGCAAGGGGCAGACGTGTCAGAGCTGTCACATGCCGGGTGGCGATCACCACATCCGTGGCCTGCACGATCGCAATTTTGTCCGCAATGCCCTGGAATTCGACACGGATTGGCATGCCGGTCCGGGCGCCAGCGGTCTTCTGCGTGTGCGTTTGCGCAACGTCGGTGCCAGACATGCCCTGCCGACGTACGCGACGGGAGCACTGCACGTAAAGATCTTCCTCTCCGACGACCACGACGGCGTCATCGAAAGTAGCCTGCGCACACGCAGCGCCCAACGACGCCTGACGGTGGACGGGCAGAGAGAACTGTTCGATGCCCGCATCCCCGCAGGCGGGTTGTGGCGTTATGAGCAGAACCTCGAAGTGCTCCCCGAGGCCCGTTTCGTCAACGTTCTGGTCGAGGTCGACCCCGACCACTTCTATCGACGTTTCTTCGCTCTGTTGGAGCCCTCCGGCCCCCGCACCAGGGCCCTGCTACAACAAGCCCGTGGCAGAATCTCTGACTCCCCCTACATTCTGTTTGCCCGCTAGATCCCTGTCACCGAGAACTAGCTCCTTCGAAAATGGACGACTGCTTGGACGAAACAACCCCGGTCTCGGAACTCAAACTGCTCGTCAGGCGGTTTGTTGAAGAGCGCGACTGGGACCAGTTTCATACACCCAAGGACTTGGCCATCGGCTTATCGGTGGAGGCTGCGGAGTTGCTCGAGCACTTCCGCTTCCGCTCCGACGAAGAGATGCAACTGCGCCTGCGCGACGAAACTCGACGTGCCGAAATCGGTCACGAGTTGGCGGACGTGCTCTACTTCGTCCTGCTCATGAGTGCCAACCTGGGATATGACGTGTCGACCATTCTGCGACAGAAGTTGGAACTCTCCGCCCACAACTATCCCGTCGAGCAGGCACGCGGCGTCAACGAGAAATACACCGAGTTATGAGTGCCAACGGCGAGTCGACCTTTGCCCAACTCGTTTCGGTCATGGCCCGCTTGCGGGGTTCGGATGGTTGCCCCTGGGATCGTGAACAGGATCACGTCACCCTCAAGCCCTATCTGTTGGAAGAGACCTACGAAGTTCTCGACGCCATCGATGCCGGTGACGACGCCGACCTGTGCGGCGAATTGGGGGACGTTTTGCTGCAGGTCGTATTCCACGCCCAGGTGGCCTCGGAGACCGACCGCTTCACGGTAGATGACGTCTGTCGCGCCATCGTCGACAAGCTGATACGCCGACATCCACATGTCTTCGCTGAGCTCCACGTGGACGATGCCGGCGAAGTACTACGCAATTGGGAGCAGATCAAGCTCGAGGAACGACGCACCGACCAGGGACCAGCCCCCTCTGCTCTCGATGGCGTACCGAGACCGATGCCGGCACTGTTACGCGCGCAGCGCGTACAGGAAAAAGTATCGCGGGTGGGTTTCGACTGGGATCATGTCGATGGCGCCCTCGACAAGGTGAAAGAAGAGATCGAGGAACTGCGCCACGAGCGCGACCATGGGGGCACGCCGGAACAGATCACCGAAGAGTTCGGCGATCTGCTCTTCGCCCTCGTCAATGTCGCACGCTTCATGAAGGTTGTGCCCGAGGACGCTCTGCGCGGCGCCGTCGACAAGTTCGACCGGCGCTTTCGCCGGGTGGAGCATATTTTCGCCGAGCGCGGCACCAGCCTGTCAGAGGCAACACTGGAAGAGATGGACACAGTCTGGAACGAGATTAAACACGAATGAAGAGTAGCGCCGACAACATCCGCAACATCGCTATCATCGCCCATGTCGATCACGGCAAAACAACCCTCGTAGACGGCATGCTGCGGCAGACGCATGTATTCCGCGACAACCAGACCGTCGTCGATCGGGTGCTCGATTCCAACGATCTGGAACGGGAGCGCGGCATTACGATCACGGCGAAGAATACCGCCGTGCTCTATGGGGACACGACGATCAACCTCGTCGACACGCCGGGGCACGCCGACTTTGGCAGCGAAGTGGAACGGATCCTCAACATGGTGGACGGTGTGTTGCTGCTCGTCGACGCCGTCGAAGGCCCCATGCCACAGACCCGTTTCGTCTTGCGCCACGCCCTGCAACAGGGCCTCAAGGCCGTCCTCGTAGTCAACAAGGTCGATCGCCCCGCGGCACGCCCTGATTGGGTCACCGATCAGACGCTGGAGCTGTTTCTCGAATTGGGGGCTTCCGACGAGCAGTGTGACTTCCCCATTCTTTTTACCCGTGCTCTCGAGGGCCGCGCCGGGTACGATCACGAAAGCCTCGCCGACGACCTGGGACCTCTGTTCGACACGATCCTCGCCAGTGTACCGGCACCAGAGATCGATCCGGACTCACCACCACAGCTATTGGTAACGACGCTGCAATACAGCAATTATGTCGGCAAGATCGCCGTGGGTCGCCTGTTGTCCGGTGAACTTCGTCCGGGCCAGCCCGTCGCCCACGTGGACAGCGCCGGGGCCATCCACAAGAGCCGTATCGGCGAGGTCTACACCTTCCGCAACCTTGAGCGTGAGCCGCAACAAGTCGTCACAGCTGGCAACATCGTCGCCCTCTCCGGTGTTGAGAATGTTGGCATCGGGGATACGATCACGGACATCGACGACCCCCGACCCCTGCCGCGGATCGAGGTCGAACAACCGACCGTGCGCATGACCTTCGGCATCAATACCAGCCCCTTCGCCGGCCGCGATGGCCGCTTTCTGACGAGCCGTCAGATCCGTGACCGACTACGTCACGAGTTGGAGCAGAATGTCGCCCTGCGTGTGGAAGACTCGGCCACCGGCGAGTGGTCGGTCTCTGGACGGGGTGAATTGCACCTGGCCATCCTCATCGAAACGATGCGACGCGAGGGTTATGAATTCGCCGTCAGTCAGCCCGAAGTCATCTTCCGCGAGGGCGACACGGGGCTCGAAGAACCCTTCGAAGAGGTCTACATCGAAGTCCCAACCGCCAACCTGGGCGCTGTGAGCGAGATGCTCGGGCGACGGCGTGGACGCCTGACCGACATGCGCCATACGGACGGCGGCATCGTCCACTGCACCTACGTCGTGCCTACTCGCGGCATGCTCGGCTTCCGCAACCCCTTCCTCACGTCGACGCGCGGCAATGGCATCTACCATACGCTGTTTCATGAATACGCCCCTCTTGCCGGTGCCATCGACACGCAGGACTTCGGCTCCCTCGTTTCCGGCGATACCGGTGTTGCCTCCGCCTACTCGCTGACCAATCTCAAACAGCGTGGCACTTTCTTTATTCCCCCAGGGACCGAAGTCTACGATGGCCAGGTTATCGGCCAGCATATCCGCTTCGGCGACTTGCTCGTCAATCCGACCAAGCGCAAGCCGGGAACGGGCCATCGCGCCGCTCCAAGCGGAGAGGACGAACAGTTGCCACCGCACCGCATCCTATCTCTCGACGATATCATCGAGTATCTCAATGCCGATGAGTTGATGGAAGTGACGCCGGGAGCGTTGCGTATTCGCAAGAAGGAATTAAAGAGCCACCTGCGCGAAAAGGTGGCACGCCAGGCCAAGTTTGCCGTAGCCTGAAAAGGACTATTGTGTACTGGGGCACCCATTGCTGCCCAACAGTCACCGACAGCGGTTCACCACCCACCGTTTGGGAGAGCACCAGATGAGCGACGACAAACCGACGATCGACGTGCCGGAGAACGGCCCCTTCCTCGTGAAGGGTCTGAAAAAACTGACGGACGCAGAGGATCAGCCCATCGAAATGGCCAAAGATGTCATTGCCCTGTGCCGCTGTGGTGCTTCAAAGAACAAGCCTTTCTGCGATGGCACCCACAAGGACATCGGCTTCACCGGTGCCACAGAGCGGCAGGAGTCCTATCCGGTGCGGGAATGCGAAGGACAGGAGTTGACCATCGTCGACGACATCGGCGCCTGCTGTCACGCCGGCGCCTGCGTCAATGGCGCGCCGGAGGCCTTCTTCAAGGGGGAGGGGAAAGAACGGGTCTCCACCCCCGACGGTTGCGAGCGCGACAAGATCATCGCCACCATTCGGGCCTGTCCCTCCGGCTCGCTCGCCTACAAACTGGACGGCGAGGTGCATGACGAATATTTCTCGGAGCCGGAGATCTTCATCTCGAAGGATGGTCCCCTCCACGTCCGTGGTGGCGTCACCCTCAAGGACGAAACGCCCGCCACAACCGACCACTACACCCTGTGCCGTTGCGGCGCATCGAAAAACAAACCCTTCTGCGATGGCACCCACAATTATTCAGGCTTCAAGGGGTGATTAGCCAGGGATCATCGTGAAGGTCGCCATCATGACCGACCTGGAGGGTACGGCAGGGGTCACCTCTTTTCACGACGAGACCTACCCCGAGGGGCGCCATCATGTGTTGGCTCGGCAATTGGCGATGGCCGAAGTCAATGCCGCCGTGGATGGGTTCCTCGAAGCCGGCTGTGACGATGTCCTCATCATCGATGGACACGGTCCCGGTGGCTTGTGGTTCGAACACATGCATCCGGAAGCCAAGATGCTACACGGCCGACCGGTGGCGCCACGTTCGGTACGCGACTCGGTGCTCAAGGAGTACGACGCGACCGTCATCATCGGCCAGCACGCCATGAGTGGTATCGCCACGAGCAACCTCAATCACACCCAGAGCAGCCGCTCCATCTACTCGATTACGCTCAATGACAGACCGATCGGTGAGATCGCTCAGTGGGCTCTGTATCACGGGGCATTTGGCATACCGCTGATCTATCTCACCGGGGAAGAGGATGCCTGCACCGAGGCCGAACAACTGGTGCATGGCATCAAGACAGTGGCGGTGAAAAAGGGTCTGTCACGGGAATCGGCTATCTCGATCTCGAAGGAGAAAGCCAGGGAACTGATCCGCGAAGGCGCGCGACAAGCCATCGAAGCACATCGTACGACACCCCTCCCCCCCCTGGTGTGGGAGGGCCCCTTTGTGCTCGAAAAGCGGTTCTTCCACACCCACGATGCGGATCGATATGACACGGTCGCGGGGACCGAGCGTATCGATGGTCAGACCATTCGAATCACCGGCGAGGACATCCGTCAGGTGATCTACTCCTGACCGGTCTCATCCGAAGGAGCGGTCGAAGAGCCCCTCGATAGCGGCCCGGCCGGCATCGGTCAGAGTGCGACTACCGGTGCCGGTGAAATGGGCGTGGGTGATAAGGGGCTCATCGGCGGACGTCAGTTCCAGCCATTCCATGCCCTTCCACTGCAGCCATGTCTGGCGACTCTGATCGTAGACGTAGAGTGGTTTGTTGCACAGCTTGGCGAACTCCGCCGATGACGTAGATCTCCTGGCCCTCGTTGATCTGACACCAGATCGTCTGCAGGATCTTGCGAAACATGGGGCCCTGACTGAAGCGCCTGTTCATCAGCTTCGATACGTATTCGAGGCTGACATCCCCATTCTCCAATTCCTCGTGATTGAGAACGCGCCGTGGGCTCCTCCTTCAGCGTCGACATCGTCCTCCACGATGACTGCTGCGTACAAACCTGTAGAGGGGATTCGTGCGCTCGTCGGCTTTGAGCCCTGCCGTTCTTCAGGCGACCTCGGTGACCAGGCGGCGGCTTCACCATCACTGCCGCCACGATCGTCTTCGAGGCCATTGCGACCGGGACATCGAACCTGCATCTGTACGGTGTCAACGAGTATATCGTCGGCTATGGGCCCTATGGAGTCGACGGTCTCGCGGTTGGTGGTTCCATCGAGGTGACCGGTCCTGTCAGCCAATTTTTCACCGACCCACGGTGCTGTTGGGGTTGCTGGACGCTGCCATTGCTCAAGGTGGGTTCCTGACTGCCGACGGCCAGGTGTTGAAGCTTGAGTCGAAAGAGCCGGGAGAGTCAGAAGGCGAAAGATCCTCGTGATGGTCATTACAAGTATGACTTTGACCTGGACCGGACGCTGACGGCAGTGAATGATGGGGCCCGGAGAGTCTATGTCTCTCCGGGGCCGTCGACATTTACCGATTCCAGAAGTGGGCCAACTTGAACTGCAGCGAGCGGCTGCGTTGCTGTGTGCCGCCCTCGGTGTCCCACGCCTGATTGTAAACCAGGAACAGATCGCAACCTGGTAGGTAACGGTAGTTGAGCAGGCAGTTGCCACCGACGAGTTCATCGGCGCTGTTCCACTGCAGCAGACCCCGCACATAAAAGTCGGGCGTGAATGAGTACAGAAAGCGGCTGGTCAAACGGTTGGTGGTGAAGTTGCCGTCGGGCAAGTTGATGCGGTTGATCTCGTAGTTGCTCTCCAGGGCCAGGCGGCCGCTGAATTTCAGTCGCAGTTCACCCGACACGCGGTGACGTGTGCCATCGAAGAACTGTCCGGTTTCCACTGAGCCACGGCCGGAAACGGTCCGCGCGTCGTTGCTGAACAGATTGAGACCGACGTTGGTGAATCGATACTCTCCTGCGGGCACTTCGATCTCTTCATGAATATCGAAGGACCCATCCAGATACTCGTATCGATCGCGAATCCGCACGCCGATCCAATCGCCGATCTCCAGGTTGGTGAAGATCGACAGTTCCACGTCGCGTGTCTGTAATGTCCCCCCCTGATCCATGAGGTAGGTGATTCGCGGCCCCATGGAGAACGTGCGGATCCATGGGGTCGATGGGCGTGGTCGGTAGCGGAAGCTGGACTTGATGCGGCGACTGTCCTCGCGCGGTACGAAGCCGATCTCCGGGTCGAAGTTTTCCTGCACATCGAGATAGGAGAAGGACGTCTCCGTGTCACCGGCGCGGTGTTCGATGGCGAGCAGTCCCGCCATGTCCTCGTCGCTGGACTCGGGTGACCAGGTCTTGGCCACGAAGCTGCGGACGCTAAGTGCTGCATCGAGCAGAGACAAGCTCATGTCCGCACCGAGCGCTCGATTGTAGTCGCTCTCTTCCCCTGGATCGCGGTTGAGGGCAATGAGACCGATATTCGAACGCCCGAGCACATCACGTCGTAGACGGACGACCGAGAAGTTTGCCTGTTTTGCATACAGTGTATCGAGGACGTCAACGTCGAGGGTGTCGACGATCTGACTGCTGTCCAGTCGCGGGTCATCTTCTTCCAGCAGCACATTGCCAGCTGTGAGAAACCGCTCCTCCTCCACTTCGTCGATGAACGTTCCTGCATCCGTGGTCATGTTGAGCACACCGATCTCATAGGCGCCGGCCCGGCCCGTGAGTTTGCTGCCAAACAGCACGGGCAGGTTGTGACCTTCCTGGATACCGATACGTCGGCTGTAAAACAGCAAGGTTGAGGGACTGATGCTACCCCCCCGGCGCGAGACACGCTCACCGAAGTCGAAAATACCGGCACCCTCGAGGAAGAAGTCCCGCTTCTCGGGGAAGAACAGACTGAATCGGGTGAGGTTGACCTGCTCCTCGTCGGCTTCCACCTGACCGAAATCGGTCCTATACGAGAAGTCGGTCGTCAGACTTGGTGTGAGGCCGTATTTGATGTCGAAACCCGCGTTGACCTCGTTATCTGCCTCTGTATCAAGCGCCTCAAAGTCACGCACACTCGAGGCCTGCGTGTACGGCACGATCTCGAAAGGCGTGCTGGCGCGCAACGCTCCCAGGCCACGCAGCGTGTCCAGCCGTGAGGTCCGATAGCCGCCGCCAAAGCCGTACTCCTGCGGCGATGGGAGCAGATAGACCTCCTCGTTCTTGCGCCGGATCGTCCGGCCGATGTTGATCCCCCACACCGCTTCGCTCTGCTCCGTGTACCGCAGTTGATCGAAGGGGATGGCCATCTCCGCGCTCCAACCGGCACTGTCCCGCTGCGCTTTGCAGGCCCACACGCAGTCCCAGGCTTCATTGAGATCGTGACCTTCATTGGACAGCTTGCCATCACGCTGGGCACCGAGGGCGTTGGTACTGAAGAAGTATCCCCCACGACCGTCGTTATAGGTGTCGAGGATGAGGCTGACACTGTCATTTTCGTTCAGATCAGCATCCCGCTGCATGTGATTGGCGACGATGTCGTCCGCTGCCGAATCGTCGCAGCGAAAGGCGACGTAGAGCTGTTCGTCGTCGAAGAGGATGCGCACCTCAGTGCTTTCACTGGGTGCCGCGCCGTGTACGGGATCGCGTTGGGAGAACGCCGAGATGACGATTGCCTGCGCCCACACCGCGTCCTCCAGGCTGCCGTCAATTCTGGGTGCATCTGACTGGATCTTCGTGGCCGTGACGGCAGGTACAGCGCCCGCCGACAGGGCAGCCAGAAGGACTGCCATAAAAGAAATCAGAATGTTGCGCATTGAAGACAAACTAGGAGCGCGTCCGATTCATAACAACCGCAGCTGGTAGCTGCCATCCACATCGACCAGATTCAAGCGCCATTGCCCCTCCTGCTCAACGTACGCCTTCGGCATCAGGAGCTGCGGCAGAATCCCCGGTCGACTAAGCAATTCGTTGACCAGCCTGACGATGTGCTCAGGCTCAGATCCGTGGCGCAGGACGTCGGGCAGGCAGAGCTCGAAAAACAGAAATTCCTGAAACTCAATCGCCCGTTGCACGACCTTCTGCGCCGCCTGTCGCGTGCGCAGGAGGTAGATGTCGGGTCGCGGAAATCGGGTCGCTTTCGCCGAACCAGACCGACGAAAGATGAACACCGTTGGATGGTCGAAGTGCCTCCAGGAGATATCCGCTCCGCCGTCGTCCCAGATGAAGCCGGCCAGTTGCGGTTGGAGGTCGAACTTTCGTTCCAGGGCAAATCCCAGATCCCCGGAAAAGAGGGCGGCGTAATATTGCGTGACAAAGGGGTTGTTCAGTCTCGCTGCGAGTTGGTCCTCGGAAAAGACCAGATACTCTGACGCCGCCAGAGGCCCCGCAAGATAGTAGCCGAGGTAGTCGCCGCTCCGCAGCAGATCGACGGAGGTCTCCCGACCAAAAAAATGTGCCAGGTCGATGTCCCGGTGTTGCAGTCCTGAGGCAGAGACCAGACTGGACATGCTGTTGTGTCCTCGCTCAACCGTCACCGTCCCTCCTGGCGGCACTCTCTCTGCCAGCCAGCCGATGGCTTCCACCCGGGGGTCGGGCCGCCCGTACATCGAGGAAACGGCAACACCGTAGGCGACACACGTCAGGACAACAATCACACCGACCGCTCCACCCAACCCACGCAACAGCGCACTGCTGGGCCGATTCCAGAGATCCGTCAACACCCGGGCCCCCAGCACTGCGAGTGGCGGCGTCAACACGACAAAGTAGCGGATGTATTTGGTCTCGAAATTACCCACGACCACGAAATACACGAGGACAAAACCAGCCAACAGGAGATCTGGGTTCCGGCGCGTCGTCAACGCATAGAAACAACCGCCGATGGCCGTGATTTCGAGGCTGACACCAAGGCCGGCAGGAAACAGATCGAACAGCTGGAACAGATAGGAGGGTGTACCGGCGTAGTGCAGGGAGCCCCGCATGAGCACCGCCCCGTCGTTCAACAGGGCACTGTAGAGGACGTTCCCGTGATAGGTGGGACCGAAGTAGTCGAGTGGTCGCAGCCAGGCCGATGGCACCAGGAAGGCGAAAATCAGCAAGGTGGCTGTCAGTCCCAGAAAGATCGGGACGTGGACGCGAATGCTGGCAAGTCGCTGGCCTGCACTTCTGCCCCATAGGCCGTGGGCCAGGACAAATGGCAGCAGCAACACGAGGGCATTGAGTTTGGTCGCCGCCGCGAGGGCGATGAGAGCACCTGCCTTCAGGTAGTCGCCGCGTGCACCCGATGTCGTCATTCTGACCATGAGCAACAACGACCACGTCGCCCAGAATGTCATCAGCACATCGACGGTGCAGAAATGGGAGGACTGAATATGCAGCGCCGTCACGCCCAACAGCAGACTGGCGACCAGCCCCGTTGTTCTGTTGGCAACGATCGACCCGAGGCGATATGTCAACCAGAGTGTGGCGCATCCGGCGCCAGCGGACACAGAGCGCCCCGCCAGTCGGGTCCAGTCGTTGCTGACCAGATCCAGTAAATCGAAAGGAGCGAAATCCACGAACAAAGCGAGAAATCGCGCCGCCACCTGAAACAGATACATGAAGACCGGTCCGTAAACCGAATAGAGCAGGGGTTCGCCGTTGACGAGTAGAAAGGGATGGATCGACTCGGCCAGACTCGCTGTGACCTGCGTCAGCGTATCCGCATCTGGGTGGAAGGAAGCTTCGCCGATGGACAGCTGGGTCACACCGTCGTCCACGGTGCGCAGAGAGGTGACGCCCCAGTCCAGACCGTACAACCGCAGTGCACTGCCGAAGGCCAGGATGGCCGCCGGAAGAAACCACGGCCGATCGAGGCCCATTTTCAATCGGGCACTCGATCTGGTTTTGGCTCAGGCATTTGGATTCATGAAGCTGGCGAAGAAGTCGTTGCCCTTGTCATCGACGATGATAAAGGCGGGAAAATTTTCGACTTCGATTTGCCAGATCGCCTCCATGCCAAGCTCGTGATATTCGCGGACCTCGACTTTGCGAATGCAGTCCTGTGCAAGCCGGGCGGCGGGACCGCCAATCGAGCCGAGGTAGAAGCCACCGTACTTCTGGCATGCTACCGTGACCTGGCGTGAACGATTGCCCTTGGCCAACATCACCATGCTGCCCCCTGCGGCCTGAAATTCCTCGACGTAACTATCCATGCGACCGGCGGTTGTCGGACCGAATGAGCCCGAGACATAACCCTCTGGCGTCTTGGCGGGGCCGGCGTAGTAGACACACTGATCTTTGAAGTATTGCGGCAGTCCCTCGCCGGCGTCGAGTCGTTCCTTGAGCTTGGCGTGGGCGATGTCGCGGGCGACGACAATCGGCCCGTTGAGCGACAGCCGGGTGCTGACGGGGTACTGGCTGAGAGTTGCGAGAATCTCGCTCATCGGCCGGTTGAGGTCGATATCGACCACGTCGCCGCCGAGTTCTTCGTCATCGATATCAGGCAGATATTTGACGGGCTCCGTCTCCAACTCCTCGAGAAAAATGCCCTTTCGGTTGATCTTGGCCAGGATCTGACGGTCGGCGGAGCAGGAGACGGCCAGACCCACAGGGCAGGAGGCACCGTGTCGAGGCATCCGGATCACACGGACGTCGTGGCAGAAGTATTTGCCACCGAATTGTGCGCCGATGCCCATCTCCTGACTCATCTTCAGGACCTGGGCTTCTAATTCCAGATCGCGAAAGGCCTGGCCATGCTCGTTGCCCGTCGTAGGCAGGCTGTCCAGGTATCGAGTCGATGCCAGCTTGGCCAGTTTGAGCGTGGACTCGGCTGAGGTCCCACCGATCACCAGGGCCAGGTGATAAGGCGGGCAGGCTGCGGTGCCGATCATGCGCAATTTTTCGTCGATGAAGTTCCGCAGGGCCTCCGGATTCAGTAACGCCCGGGTCTCCTGGAAGAGGTAGCTCTTGTTGGCAGATCCACCTCCTTTTGTCATGAACATCAGCTTGTACTCGTCGCCCTTTTCGGCGAAGAGTTCGATTTGGGCGGGCAGGTTGGTCTTCGTGTTCTGCTCCTCGAACATGGACAGGGGCGCCATCTGGCTGTAGCGCAGGTTGGTCTCCCGGAATGCCTTGGCGATACCGGAGGAGATCGCCGCCTCGTCGTCGCCATCGGTCCAGACCTGGTGGCCCTTCTTGCCCATAACGATGGCCGTGCCCGTATCCTGGCACATCGGCAGGACCCAGCCGGCGGCAATGTTGGCGTTCTTGAGCATGTCGAGCGCGACAAAACGATCGTTAGCGGATGCCTCGGGATCGTCGAAGATTTTCCGGACCTGGGCCAGATGCCCGGGGCGTAGCAGGTGGGAGGCGTCGCGAATCGCCTGGTCAGCAAGCAGGGCAAGGCCCTCGGCATCGACCTTGAGGATTTCCCGGCCCTCCAGTTCGACGGTGGAAACATGCTCGGTCGTCAGCAGGCGATAGGGAGTCTCGTCCTTGCCCAACGGCAGGAGTTCGTGGTGGGTGTAGCCATTCATGATCGATCCCTTGGCATTTTAGGTTGGGAGTTTTTGCTGTTTTGGATGCCCCGGATTGAAGTGTACGGAATTAGGCGATGAGTGCGAGTTGCAACTGTTCATGTCCTCGTGAGTTGGCCACGACAGACCTGGATTCTACCTTGGCCAATTATTAGACCTGATCAGCCGTCATTGTGGGGGAGAGACACATGCTGAAGTCCGTGGAACATCTCGTTATCTTCGCCCAGGACTCCACTTCCCTGGCGCGCTGGTACTGCGACACCTTGGGCTTTGAGACCGTCGTCGCCCTCGAAGACAAAGGCCAGTACTTCCTGC
>DPVW01000164.1 GCA_003529325.1 Candidatus Latescibacterota bacterium
CCGAGTGGCAGGCGATATTCGACGGACCAGAAGTCGTCGCCGACGAAGACACTGATGTCGCCATCGGCAGTCCATCCCACCGCTGCTGACGGTGCCGATGCTGTTCATGCCGATCTGGCAATAGGTTCGGTGATCGAAGTCGGGATCGAAATAGAGTTCCACGTCGTCGTCCCACCAGACCTGCTCACGCGTGCCGACGACAAGGCTGTCTTGGGTGGTCGTCGAGTGCGGCCAGCAGCGGACCGACGGCGCACTCTTTGGCCAATAGCAGTTCCTGGCGTATCGCCTGGCGTTGCTCGGCAGTGCCTCCGAGTTGGTCGATGTTGTCTTTGAAGGAGGGCGTACAGCCGAGAGCAGGAGCGCAGCGCTTCTGTGATTCGAGTTCATGGTCACCCCCTGCCTCAAGATCGACGTGCGGGGTGGACGTTCACAAGCCCAAATGCGAGGAGACCACGGGGACTTGCTGCACCGTCTGCCACGGGATCTCCGGCCACCAGCGTATCGGTGTGGCGGGGGCGTCTGGTTCGAAGCCAGTTGAAGGGAGAGGCGCGCTCGCCCCACACCGGATCGATGAGCACACGGAGGCCGTCAATTTCGATGAGCAGTGTCGAGTGGCTGAGCCAGGTGATGCGCAGGCCGCTGGCGGGGGGCTCGCTGAAGTCGGTGGCGGATCGCTGCAGGAATGGGGGCGTGGCGACGGGTATGCTGTACGGACTGCTCTCGGTGAACCAGGCCTTCATGGCGGCAATGAACTCAGGCTCAACCCTTGGCAGGACATCGACGAATTGCCCGTCCTGCCAGTGCTCGGAAGCCTGCATGTGTTGCAGTCGTGCGCCCGACGCAGATGTACCCATCGCCGTCCAGCCGGTTAAAAAGGCGATCACCCCTGTCTGCAGCAACAGTGCCACCAGGAGGCCGAAACCGACGAGGGCTCGTTTCAACGTATGGCTTGCCACTCGTCGGTGAGGATGCCGAAGACGAAATGGTCCCGCCATGTCCCATCTCGCAGCAGGGCGTCGTGTCGCAGGGTGCCATCTTGTCGCATACCGATCTTCGTCAGGACTCGAGCGGAGGCGTGATTGTGGACATCGCACGTTGTCATGCGGTTGACGAAGTCGCGTAACAACAGGCGCTCGGTTTTGAGGATGAGACCGGTCATTCAGCGTCGATGGTCTCGGCCTCTTGTTCGCCGAGGCCTTCGACGCCAAGTCGCACACGCTGACCGGCGTGGAGATAGATCTGCGGCTTCTGCCCCATGCCCACACCGGGAGGTGTGCCGGTGGCGATGAGGTCACCCGGTTGCAGACTCATGATCTGACTGAGGTAGTGTACGATGTAGGCGACGCCGAAGATCATTTTCCCCGTCGTACCATTCTGATATCGATGGCCATCGACATCGAGCCACATGGACAGATTCTGCGGATCGGGGACCTCGTCACGGGTTACCAGCCACGGTCCGAAGGGGCCGAAGGTGTCACAGCTCTTGCCCTTGGTCCAATTGCCCCCCGTCTCCAACTGAAAGTAGCGTTCCGAAACGTCGTGGGCGGTGCAATAACCGGCAACATGATCGAGGGCGTCGGCTTCGGACACATATCGTGCTTCGCGGCCGATGACGACACCGAGTTCGACTTCCCAGTCCGTCTTGTTGCTGTTGCGGGGGATGACGATGGGGTCGTTGGGCCCATTGATGGCACTGGTGGCCTTCATGAAGACGATCGGTTCCGACGGAATAGGGTTGCCCGTTTCTTCGGCATGGTCGGAGTAGTTGAGGCCGATACAGACGAACTTGCCGACCCCGGCAACGGGGGGGCCGAGGCGTGGTGTACCACTCACCTGTGGCAAGGCGGTGTGGTCGAGGGCACACAAGCGCGCCAGGGTGCTGTCGTCGAGACTCGTGCCATCGATGTCATCGATGTGGCCGGAGAGGTCGCGCAGCACCCCGTCCGCATCGAGCAATCCCGCTTGTTCCTGACCTCGGACTCCGTAGCGCAGCAATTTCACGTTGAACCTGTTCGTCGACTGTGGTTGTTGGGGAAAATCCTTCGGGCGATTTCCCGGGGCACTGAATATGTAGCTATTTGCGGTAGAGGTCGACAGGACCCTTCAACTGCAGGGCGAGGACGGTCATGAGTGGGTCCGTTTCGCCAGCAGGCACGTCGATGTAGAGAATACCCGGGACCTCACTCCAGTACTGTTCCCCCAGGATCTGCCCTTGCAGTTTGGTGCCATTGCCGACGATACGAATGCGATCGACGGCATTCTTCAGGCCTTTGACGACGACCGGTCCCGTGGGGGTCTGCGGCAGGAACAGATACAGGATGCGGCGATCCTTCGACAGTGTTGTTGGCCCGTAGAAGTGGCCGGCGGGGATCCCTGCAATGGTACCGTAAATGGCCTCCTCATGGGCTTGTGTCCAGCGTCCCAGCTGTTGCAGGATATCGACCTGTTGTTCGGGGATAGACCCATCAGCGCGGGGACCGATGTCGAGCAACAGGTTGCCACCGCCGCCGAGTACATCGGCGAACGTGCGGATGATCTGATAGGGCGTCTTGTAGTTGAGGTCGTTGTCCTGATACCCCCAGGAGTCATTCATGGTCAGGCACAATTCCCAGGCGCCCTCAGGCGGAGTGATGGGCAGGCCCTGCTCCGGCGTTGCGTAATCGCCGTACCCATTGATGCGGGAGTTGAGAATCACACCGGGTCGCCAGGACCGCAGACTGTCGGCGAGAGCCTCCGATTGCCATTGCTCGGCGTCAAACTCCCAGTCACCATCGAACCAGAACAGATCCGGTTCGAAGCGGGTTGCCAGTTCACGCAGTTGGCCTTCGCGGAAGCGCAGGAACCGTGACCAGCGTTCCGGATCGTCGGTGTAGCGCTTCTGCTCTTTGGTGAAGACTGGGTAGTCGGGGTGCGACCAGTCCAGGTGCGAGTAATAGAGGCCTACGTGAAGGTTGCGCTTGCGTAGAGCTCCAACAAATGGCTTGACGAGATCGCGTTGCGCCGGTGTCGCCTTGACGACACTCAGGTCATTCTGCCCGGTGTTCCACAGCGCGACCCCATCGTGATGTTTGGTGGTGAGCACGGCGTACCGGGCACCGCTTTGCTCAATCAGATTCGCCCATGCCTTTGGGTCGTACCGTTCTGCCGTGAAGCCATCGAGCTGCTTCATGTAATCTTCATACGATACGTAGCCATTAAAGAATGACCATGACTCGTCGATGCCATCGACGGCATAAATCCCCCAGTGGATGAAGATGCCGAGGCGGGCGTCACGAAACCACGAGAGATGATCGGATGGCTCTGGTGCCGCCTCTTCGGCGCTGGCAGCGGTGCATGACAGCACGATGAGGAGGGCCGCAAGATCTGCTCGATTCATGGGACGTAACAAAAGGCGTCCTCAGTGACGGGCGCCAGTGCGTAGATTGTGTCCCACACCGCAACTGAACGCCCACAGGAGCCAGGATTGATGAGTGATCGAATTCGCTGGGGGATACTCAGCACGGCGAAGATCGCCGAAACCGCATTTATCCCGTCGTTGCAGCACGCTCGTCGGGGAGAACTCGTCGCCATCGCCAGCCGCGACGGAGCCAGAGCGCAGGCCTTCGCCGACGAACACGGCATACCTGAGAGTTTCGATAGCTATGACGCCATGCTCGCCAGTGACAACGTCGATGCCGTGTACATCCCCCTGCCCAACAGCATGCATGCGGAGTGGACGGCCAAGGCGGCGGCTCAGGGGAAGCACGTGTTCTGCGAGAAGCCCCTTGGCGTGAGTGCAGTGGAAGCTGAACAGATGGTCGAGACCTGCCGGGAGGCGGGGGTGCTTCTGTTCGAGGCCTTCGTCTTTCTCTACCACCCCAAGTCGCTGAAGTTGCGTGCCACCCTCGAAGAGGGAGCGATCGGACATCTTGTGCAGATGACGGCGAGTTTCACCTTCCCTCTACAGCGGCCGACAGACAACATCCGCATGAATCGCGACCTGGGAGGCGGCAATCTGATGGACGTCGGCTGTTACCCGATCACCTATGCTCGCTTCGTCTTTAACGAGGAGCCTGTGTCGGTGCAGGCCGCCTGCCGCATCGATCCCGACTATGGTGTTGATACCCGATCGTCGATGGTGTTGACCTTTTCAGGTGATCGCCACGCGGCGTTGCAGTCCGGCTTCGACGCACCCGGCGGACAACGTGCCGTCATCCACGGGGAGAAGGGGTATATCGCGGTGCCCCAGCCCTGCCATCCCAAGGCGCAGGATGGCTTCGTCGTCTGTCGCGGTGACCGGGAGGAGGCCGTCGCCGTCGAAGCAGGGGTGCCACCATTCGCTCCCGCCATCGAACATTTCCACGACTGCCTACTCGACAAGGTGGAACCGATGCAGACGGCGGCCAACGCCGTGGGTACGATGCGAATTATCGAGGCCGTGCGGGAGTCGTCGGAGACGGGAAGGCGCGTGGACCTGATCTAAAGATTTCAGATCCACCTTGGTAAGTCGAGGCCGAGTTCCATGGCGATCATCTCCAACAGATCGCGATGATCCTCGGTGATGGGAATCCCCTCGGTGCCCCACTCCGTCTCACGTCGCCACTCCAGGGTACCGGGTACAGCGGCGATCTCGGCACCAGCCAGTGGTTTCAGCGTCAAGCTCTCGTCGACGATACGACGAACCTGGGCACGGAAAACATCGGCGTCACCGATCAGGGCGGGATCGATGACGACGAGGAAGAAACCTCGTGTCGCCCCGGCGTAGACCCGCTCTGGTTCCTCTGCTCCCGCGCTGCCTGCCAGGATGCCACCGAGCAACGTCGAGATGAAGCGCATACCGAGACTGCCGAAGACCGATTTGCCAAAGCCCGCAGCGATCGCAGCTTCCGCCTGTGCCGCGGCACCGAACTGGTTGGCGTTCATATCGAGAACGAGGGGCGGGCCGCCCTCGTCAGCAGGGACGACGAAGCACATGGGGGGTGCCTTCATGCCGTCCCACACCGTAGCTGCGGGATCCTCCGTCAGCAGCCAGTCGGCAGCTCCGGCGACGCACCAACCGATGAGTCCATGGCTGAGGACGCGTCGCCCGTAGATCCCGGCGCTGCCGACGTGACCATGATTGCGGCTGGATGCGAGGGCGAGGCCGACCTGCTTTGCCTTGGTGCAGGCCCCGTCGGTCGCCCGAGTCGCCACCAGATATCCGGCGCCACCATCGCCGTCGAGGCGCAGACTGTTGTCGGTTTCGCGCAGCACGGTGATGCTGGGGGTCCTGTTTACCTGGCTATCACGAAATTCGGGGATATAACGGCGCAACTGACGTGTGCCGTGACTGCGCACCCCGCGCAGATCGACATCGACAAGACAGCGCGCGATCAGAGTGGCGTCCTCGGCGGGGACGCCGACTGCGCCAAGAGCCTGTGTCGTCCACGCGTGCAGTGCTTCTGCCTCAATACGGCCCGTCATTTGTCACCTTAAGAGTGTGCTGTTTCGTGTGGAAGATATCGGCAAAGGCACGATTACTCGAGGACTGATGCGCAGACGTAATCGGGAAGAATGCCTGTTGCCTCCATCATGAGTCGGGCATCACGCTGCGGTGTGTTACCCGTCAACACCAATGCCGTGTCGATGCCGAAGTGATTTCCACCCATGATGTCCGTCTCGAGTGTGTCACCCACCATCAGGATATCCGTCTTGCTCACGGGCCGATCCTCTCGCCGAATGTGGTCGAGGGCGAAGTTGAACATCTGTGCGTCCGGTTTGCCGAAGCGGATGAAGTGTCGGCCCACAACTCGCTCTACCAGGTCGGCAAGAGCACCCACAGCAATCGAGACGTCGTTGCTCGAGACGGGGTAGGTGGCGTCCGTGTTGGCAACGATGACGGGAATATTCCGGGCCCCCGCAGCAAGTTGACCGAGTGGTTGAGTGTCTTCTCCCAGTGGAAGCCCTCATCATCGAGAAAGACCAGGGCCTGGATCTCGGCAGCGTCGTCGAGTTCGAGATCCTGGATGGATATCGCTGCCAGGCCAGCGGTCTCGACGTAGTGGGCGGAGGCATCCGTACCGACAAATGCGACGGGGCCACTCCTGATCTTGTTACGCAGGTATTCGCATGCCAACATGCTGGAGGAGATGATCTTCTCTTCGGTGACCTCTGCCAGCCCCGCCTCCAGGTAAGCGGAAGCCAATTCGAGTGGTGCCCGTGAGGCGTCGTTTGTGAGGATGTAGAAGTCGATGTCGCGTTGTCGCAGAAATGTGAAGGTGCTGTCGATGCCGGAGATGACGCTATGGCTGTCAACGGACAGCTGCAAGATCACGCCAGCGCCTGCATCGAGTATGCGGCGAGATGCTCAAGGAAAGTGGTAGTCGGCTCCCTGGAGATCACGCTCTTGCGCCCGATGATACTGATGGGCCTGACAATCTGCCCCCGGGCAGGGATCTGCACCTGATCGGGGCGAAGACCGACGGCATCCGCCACGCCTTGTGGAACCAGGCCGTGCCCCAAGTCGTCGATGGCCATGCGGGCGATGGCGGAGAAGGACTCGACCCGCGCCTCCACTTCGAGGCCCGCAGCGCGCACGCCGCGTTGGATGCTCGGCCAGGTGGCGGCGTGTTCTTCGATCGTGATGACGCCGGTTCCTTTGTGCAGACGGATGGGCCGCAATCCGGAAGGTATCACGACCATCCTCTCCTGAGCGACCTGCTGCACCGCGAGGTCTGTTGCCGTACCGGCAATGCCGGCGCACAAGCCGAGCATGTATTCCCCGGCACGCACTCGATCGACGACGACGGGACTGCGGTGAGTATGGATGTCGAGATGGACGCCGGTCACGGCATCTCTGGCCAGGCGTAGCACCCCCGCACCCCACGATGACAGGATCGACTCCGACACGCCAAGGGTCAGCGTTGTTGGGCCGTGGACTTCGTCCTGTGTCAGCAGGACATCACGCATTTCACCGAGTAGGGGCCTGATTCTGATCAGCAGCTTGCGTCCCGCCGGCGTCAACTCAACTCCCCTTCCGCGGCGCTCGATCACCGCGTATCCGAGACGAGATTCCAGTGCGGCAATGCGTTTGCTGACGGCGGATTGGCTGATGCGCAGAATTGTGCCGGCGGCAGCCGTCGTCGACTGACGGTCCAGGGCGTCGAGAGCTTCAAAGTATTCGATCATCGTGCATAAAGTAGGAAAACGACTTGGATCAAGTCTATTAATTCCCTGGTGTCTCGACGGATCTTCGCCCATCCTCTTGCATGGAGAAAGAGAAGAAGAGACCGAATGGATAATGTCGGAATCGCCCTGGCGGTGCTCGCAACCAGCACTCTGTCAGGGATTCTGGGGATGGGCGGGGGCATGATCCTGATGGGGATTTTCCTGCTGCTGCTGCCACTGGAGTGGGCCATGGTCTTGCATGGCTGCACGCAACTGGCTTCCAATGGCAGCCGCGCCTGGTTGCACCGCACGGAGGTGGAGTGGCGCTTCTTGCCGCGCTACTTCGCCGGCGCCGTCGTCGCCTACCTGGTCTTATCCTACCTCGCCTGGGCGCCGAGTAAGGCAGTCGCCTTCATCGCCCTCGGCAGTTTGCCACTGATCGGTCGTCTGCCCGGGCTGTCCGGAAGTCTGGATATCACCAAGGGTGGGGTGGCGTCGCTCTGTGGGGCGACAGTCTTTGGCGCGCAGGTCGTTGCTGGTGCTTCGGGGCCCGCTCTCGACGTGTTTTTCCTTACAGATCGACTGAATCGTTATCAGATCGTTGCGACGAAAGCGCTGACACAGACGCTGAGTCACGCCATGAAGATCGTCTATTTCGCCACGATCCTGACAGCAACTGAGCAGACTCGCCCCTTCAGTCTCTGGCTGGTGCCGATGCTGGTGGCGATTCCCCCAGTGGGGAGTTATCTGGGCAAGCAGGTCCTGCACCGGGTCAGCGACAGCCGGTTTCTGTCCATGACGCGTCACGCGGCAATCGGGATCGGCATGATCTGGTTGGCCCGAGGTGTGCATCTGCTCGTAATGGAGTAGCTGAGCCTTTCAGTCTGAGGCCGGGGTTCTGCTCGGACTCAAAACGGCCAGGGCGACGCCCCCAAGGATGAAGGCACTGGCGGTGACGAGACGGAGGGACACGACTTCGGCGAGAAAAGCGACGCCGGCAGCTGCTGCAAGGACCGGGACGAGTAGCTGCAGGACGGCGGCCTGCGTCGTCAAGCTACGCAGAGCTTTGTACCACAGGACGTAACCCAGCCCC
>DPVW01000038.1:0-8854 GCA_003529325.1 Candidatus Latescibacterota bacterium
CACTTCCTCCAGGACAAAGGCGACCAGCTGTAGTGCCAGTTCGCGCATGGATTGATCGGGAAATCTGCGATCAGAATCTCTGGGCATGGCGCGTAAGATAGGCCTTGAGGGCGGCCATGGGGGCGGATATATTCGGCGCCGGGACAAACCACTCAATTCTATTGGAGGACGGATGTCGGAACGGATTCGGACGGGCTTTATCGGTTGTGGCGGCAACGCCTCCTCCCACATCGGGCGAGTGCTGCAGATCGCCGAAGCGGAGGTCGTGGCGCTCTGTGATCCCAGCAGCGGATCGCTGGCACGGGCCAAGGAACGCAATGCGGCGGCGCAGGGTCTACCCGAGTTCTCCGACTACGAGCAGATGCTCGCAGAATGTGAGCTGGATGCGGTGCAGATCTCGACACCCCATACTCTGCACTTCGAGCAGATCATGGCAAGTCTCGACAAGGGACTGCACGTGCTCAGCGAAAAACCGATGGTGTGCACCGTCGCACACGCCCATGAGGTGATCGCCAAGGCGAAACAGGCAGACCGGATTCTGATGATCTCCTATCAGCGGCATCTGCAGCCCGCTTATCGTTTCGTGCGAGACAAGGTCAGGACTGGCGAGATGGGTGATATTCAGTTTGTCTCGGCGCTGCAGGATCAGCGTTGGTATGAGGGCACCATGGGGTTGTGGCGGCAGCAGCTTTCGCTCTCCGGTGGGGGCCAGCTGAACGACTCGGGCAGCCATCTGCTCGACATCGTCCTATGGATGACGGGACTGGGTGTGGATCAGGTGCAAGCCTTCATGGAAAACTTCGAGTCGGAAGTAGATATCAATTCCGCGCTGACGTTGAAGTTCACCAATGGCGCGCTGGGCAATCTGTCCATCGTCGGCAATTCTCCAGTGGGTGGCATGTGGGAAGACATCACGATCTGGGGCACGAAGGCGGCGGTCTATATCCGCAATGGCGAGATAACCTACAAAGCGGCTGATGCGGAGGAGGCAGTACATCCAGAGGGGCTGCCCGAGGCGTCAACACCGGATCGGAACTTCTATGACGCCATCCTCGGCCGTGATCAGGTGCAGGTGCCTCCCGAATGCGGCCTGCGGGTCATCGAACTGACCGAAGCGGCATGGGAATCGGCCCGTACGGGGGCACCGAGTCGTGTGCAAAGCGCATGAGCCCCGCACCATTGAATGACGAACAGGTGGCTGCCTTCCATCGGGATGGATATCTGTTCGTGGAAGACCATTTTTCGCCACAAGACATGGAGCGACTGCTGCGCGTGGCGCGTGTTGACCAGGAACTGGCTGCAGGTGCCACCGACCGTTTCGACACGGAAGGACGTGTCAGCCGTCTGTCACTACGATACAACCTCGAGGGAGAAGACTCTTATCGAGCCTATGCTCGACACGAGCGTATCGTCGAGCCTTTGGAGCAGTTGCTGGGCAGCGATATCTATCACTACCACCATAAGATGATGATGAAGGAGCCACACACCGGCGGTGCATGGGAGTGGCATCAGGATTACGGTTATTGGTATGGCGCTTTCCTGCGGGAGCAAATGGGCAGTTGTATGATCGCCGTGGATCGTGCCTCCCGGGCCAATGGCTGTCTGGAGGTCCTCCGAGGGTCGCACCGGTTCGGACGTCTCGATCATGGCAAGAGAGGTGACCAGACGGGCACGGACCCAGAACGCATGCAGGTTCTCGAGGATCGGCTCGAACTCGTCTATTGCGAGATGGCTCCCGGCACGGTCCTGTTCTTTCACAGCAACACGTTGCACCGTTCGGCGCCAAATACGAGCGCCGAGTCCCGGTGGGCCCTGATCTGCTGCTACACCGCGGTAGACAATACCCCCTTCATCGATGGCGCCGCCGGTGACTTCAGTCCCTTCGACCGCTGGGATGACGAGCGTGTCCGCGTCGCGGTGCAGGCACACGAAGAGCGACTGGCATTGGCACCGGACTGACAGTCGCCGCCAGCGTCCTTTCGGCAGCCCCAACGTCGTACCCATTCAATCCTCATCTGGTGGAGAGTTCATGCCTGGATTTGAGAAGCTGTTCCGTGCACCCTATGGAGTTCCTAACGCCCTCGAGCGTGTCGATGACGGACTGTGGATCGCCGATCAGATCTCCGATCGTCTCGCTCTGGTGGACATCACCAAACCGGGTGGCGACAACCCCGGTCACGCGTCATATGGTGTCACCTTCCGCCGCAAGGAGATTCCATCAGACGGCTCGAATATCAGCGGCCTCGCCTATGGACAAGAGACATTCTGGGTCGCCTCCAATGGTCCCGGCACGTTGTGGCGGCCATCACGACCGACCGATGCGGGTGCCGGTGCCGGCGTGATTCTGCAGGTGCATGCCGACAGCGGGCAGACCTTGATGCGGCGTCCAGTACCCGGTGGGGGTGGTGTGCACGGGATCGAGTACGATCGCATCGATCCCGGGCATCTGTGGATCACGACGCTGAGCCAGAAAACGCTGACGAAGGTGCGTATCAGCGATTGGCAGGTCCTCCACGCGATCGCACTCCCCTATGTCCGGGCCCACGGCGTCGTGCGTACGGCAGCGGGTGTCTGGGTTGTGCACACGGCGGATCGGGTCATCGTCCACCTCGACGTCGAGGACGGACATGAATTGGATCGCATCGAAGTGCCCACCTCGGAACCCGAACCGCATGGCCTATGCGACTGGGGAGGAGGGGAACTCGCCTACTGTGACGCCACCTCCGGATGGGTTGTGCGCATCCATGGAATCTGACAACCGGCGTCGCGCCTTGCTCGTCCTATTCGGCGCATTGCTTGCCTTCGCCTGGTCCTGTGCTGGTGCTGACGACGACAACAGTCCTGCAGGGGCCACGGGTGACGTAGGGGAGGTGATTCCCACGGAACCCTTCATCTATGATGATGCGAGTCTTGCAGCGGTGGACACGATCGTCACCGCCAGTGGTCTGGTCTATATCGAAATAGAAGCCGGCGATGGGCAACTCCCGGGCCATGGGAGTCTCGTCTCCGTGCACTACACGGGAACCCTCGAGGACGGTACCGTCTTCGACAGCTCCTACCCTCGACGAGCGCCCTTCCGCTTCGCCCTGGGGCTGGGCGTCGTCATCGCCGGTTGGGACGAAGGCTTTGCTCTCATGTCCACAGGGTCGCGAGCGCGACTTATCATCCCACCGGAACTGGGATACGGTTCCCGCGGTTCGGGCAATGTGATTCCACCGGATGCGACCATCATATTCGATGTCTGGCTTACCAAGATCGAATGACGATCTTCTGGTCTCGTCTCAGAACGAAAGGCGCAGCAGCTGCAACGGTGGCACCGACTTGCCCGACGCAGCGACGGCACCGAAGCTGAACAACGTCGTCATCGAGGGCGTTTCGACCTGTAGTGCCGCCTCTTCCCCCCAGTCCTGGGTCAGACGATCGGTGAAGGTCATGCCCAGCAGGGCGCCGACCATTGCCGACAATGTCCGCGCCTTGTCGCCAAGCCCCAGCGACAGTACGACGCCCTGTCCGGCGAGTCCACCGGCATAGGTGCCCACGGTGATCATTCGGGCGCGATTGAGCGTATGGTGTCGCCCCGCAGTCGCCCGGTATCCGAGCCAGGTGCCAACGGGAGCGCCAAGACTGGCGGCCCAGACATAGGTTCTTGCCGGCGGGTCGTCGACGACGAGATCGATGATGCTGAGGGCCTGGGCGACACCTATGAATCCACCGAGGGTGAGCAGATGCGCCCGGCCTCTGTTGAGGCGCCGGCCAATGATGAGTCTCTCCGTCAGCAGGGCACCAGCGGGCACGCCAGCCATGGAGCTGGCCAGATACAGCCGTCCGTAGTCACCATCGGCGCCAGCCAGGTAGGGTAGGGCGAGTCCATACAGCGCACCCACCCCGGCGCCCGTGGTGATCATGTCCGCCTCGCCCTTGCCGAACCGCCGGTGCGAACTCAACCGGTGGGCGAGATATCCACCCACTGGGGTCACGACCATCGCCGACAGGGCGTAGGCCCTGTCGTTGTCTGCCTTCAGCAGCGCCGGAATCCCAAGACCGTAGAACGTTCCAGCATAGTTCCCCCAGCGAACGAGACGAGTGCGTGCGTATCCCAGGCGATAGTCCTGGGTGGTTGTCAGGGCACCGGCGAAGGCACCGCCACCAGCGAGCAGATTGATCGCGCTAGCCCCACGACTGCTGTCGATATCGAACAGAGAGATCGTTGCCGGCCCATAGAGACACAGACCGTACAGGAAGACATCGGTGGCCATGCGAAAGCGTCCTTGGCGACGGTCGGCGTCGGACAAGGCTGCCAAGGGCCTCGCCGTACGCCCCCGGTCGAGGGCGAGTACGGTTTCGCGCAGGGCGAGAAATTGCGCCTCTGTCAATTGCGATTGCTCAACGATCCGTTCGCTGCCATTACGGTAGCTGAGCCGCAACCAGTAGGCTCCGTCACGCAGCAGAAATTCGGCGAGGAGAAATCCCTCGCGTTCGGCGAACAGACCGTAGCGATCGCGCTCGGCACTGTCGATCTGGTAGCCCACCGATTCTGTCAGGGAGAGGACGCGCTCCTGCGTGACACCCGGTGTCGTGGCTTGGGCGCCAGCGGTGGTCGGCACAGCGATGGCAACCAGGAGGGCAAGCGTGCGCAAGCATCTCTTCATCGCACAAGTCCATTCGGGCGCGGGGGGAGGGAGAATCAGGAGGCAATGGCACGGGAGCCACAGGTTCAGCAAAAAGAGTGTTCCAGCGTTCCCGTTCCATTGTATAAAACAACACGCGGGGCCCGGTCAAGTGGCTTTCCGATGTGGGAAACGACGTCACAGCCCCCCGGCAGTCCAAAGATCAGGAGTTGCTGATCAGATCGACTCCACCATCGGCACGGACCTCGATTCGATAGGCGTTGGCGGCAACATGCTCCTGCCAGCCGGCGAGGGGGTTGTCGAAGGGAACTTCCCAGTCCAGGTAGGCGCCGATCATACCGAGGCTCCAGATCGCCGCCTGTGTGCCATTCACATTGCTGCCGCGGGTGCTGGCTCCTTGTGGGCGAGCACTGTACCTCCGTCGGCCGTCTGCAGGAGCCCGGTCTTCTGCGTCCGAGCATCGGTGAACGCGCCCCGTTCGTGGCCGAAAAGTTCCGACTCCATCAGACTGGCTGGCAGATTTGTGCAGTCGACGGTGATAAAGCGGCCTGGTGCTTCGCTGAGGCTGTGGATGGCACGGGCGACGACCTCTTTGCCCGTGCCGCTTTCGCCGCGGATCAACACGGTAGAACGAATCCGGGCGACACGCCGCACCTGCTCGAGAACCCGACGCATCGGGCGACTGGCGCCGATGAGTGGCAGATCAGGAATCACCAGATCCACTGCGGGCTCTATCGGTTCTACAGTCGGGTTCTCCATATCATGTTCGCCTTCTGGGACAGTCTGGGACAGTGGGGTATTTGCCCCTTTGCATTGAGCGTGCAGGGCTATAAGGGAATATGGGTGCGCGGGGAAAGGACCGCGTCGAAACTCCGCGTGAGCCTACGCGTTGACGAGGCTGCGGAGCTTGTCCGAAAACAGGTTTGGCAAGGAAAGGGGACAGAGCTGCTGGGGGGGAACCGTCAAATCACGAAGGTCGTGAGCGTTTTCGTGTGGAGGGCCGTCGGTCGCTCAGCCACTCTTTCAGCGCAGGTTTCCCAACAAACTTCTGGAAATGGGTGACACAGTACTCCGTTGCCGCACTCATGGTTCGAAGATTGCAGCCCTTGACCGCGCATATCGGCCCCCGGTATCGGCTGACACCCGGGTCGATATTTTTCTCTCGTTTTGACTTTGGCCGTTCAGCCATCACGACTTCTCGCCTTCTGAGGTTGGCCTTCAGTCGTGCAGGAAATACCTGTCGTGCATGGACCTCCAGATGGTCGTCTAGTCATATCGATCATCGTTGGACCCACAGGCGAGCCATGCGCCCCGTACTGTACTGAGGTCGATCAAATGCGATCGAGTCCCTTCCATGTTTTGCAACCTATCGGGACGGGGGCGCAAGCGCCAGTGAAATCTTTTTTCGACAGCCGAGAAGAGCATATCCAAGTTACTGAGGGCGCTACGGTTTCAGATCCAGAATACGACATTGTCCGTCATGCCCGTGAGCGCGTCGATGAGGAGCCACAGACCGGCGATCACGAACTGACCTGCGATCAGGCCGAGAAAGAAGGGCCTCGTCCACTGATACAGGTTTGGGCCCCCATACTTGATGGTCACCAGCTTGAGCAACCAGGCCAGAAAGATGCTGAACCACAGCTGATCCATGAGCCAAACCATCGATACCGTATAGCCGATGGGGTGCAGGGGCCACCACAGTAGATGATGGCGGGCGAACATGAGCAGCGTCATGAAGCCGCCACCGAGGGCTGTGTTCACCCAGCCTTCAAGGCTGGGATCGGTGGGTGTCTTCAGCTTTTCAGCGATGAAGTCGAAGGGTGCCCGGGTGCCGCCACCAAAGAACCAGCTGTTGAGATTGATCCCCCCATATTCGTACGCCAGGTAAAGGATCGTGCACAGGGAACTGACGAGGCTGATCAGGATGGCCAGCAGCAATACCCAGAACAGGGGACGCAGATTTCGCCCCATGTGTTCGCTGAGTTTGAGACTGTGGGCGCAGGAGGCCATAACGAAGGTGCGGATGTCCGCCGCCCATACGTGGGTATAGGCCAGTCCGACGAGGCCCGAAGGTCCGAGCACCACCGAGCCTGAAGCAGAGACCAGGGTGGAGGCGGCTATCAGGGGACTCACAACTGCGGCCACTCCACTTTCGGCGACGACCCGCGTGAGACCGACAAAGATCAGCAGCGCCATGGTCAGGGTCACCACGGCGGCCCACAGATCCAGCCCCGACATCGTCAACCAACCAGCCAGTATCACATACCCACCGGCCAGACAGAGCAGGGCGGCACGATACGACATGATCTCTCCCGAATCGTCCACCTCTGCATCACCGTGCACGGCCTTACGCCATACATCGCGCAGATGTGGGCGAGCCACCCACAGACCGAACAGGACGAGAACAAAGAGTGCTCCCTGTCCCTGATGTGCCAGGATCGGCTCCCACGCCGCGCCGAAGACCCCGAGTTTCTCGGCGCTGACATAGCCAAGAACACCCATCACGCCACGAAGACCGGTCGCCAGCAGGTTGAAGAACCACAGACTGAAGGCGATGTCGAGGTTGATGAGGAAGGAAAAGCCCACCATCGGGAAACTCAGCCGGATGATGAGGTTGACGGCTCGGCGGAACACCGGGATCGTCGTCAACAGCTGCACTGCGGGAACGAAATTGTAATAGGCGTGCAGGCCATTGAGACTGCTCACGATTGCGGGCACCGCAAAGCCGGCCCACATGACCGGATTGCTGAAGAAGGGGCGCACGCCCGGCGTCGGTCCCTGAACCATCTCCAGGGGTACCTGAGCGATGGGAAAGATCAACCGTTCCCGTTCCACCCACTGTCGCCGCAGGATCACCATGGAAGAGATCATGACCAGATACAGACTACTGACGAGGATCGCCCAGCAGCATAAGGGGGCGACCCATACGCCCCAGGGGAGTGGCATGCCCGCTGGCAGACCTTCATAGAACCACGTGATCGCCCGTGGGTCCTGCGGTACAATCCACGCCGGTATGTGTGGCTCGATCAGGATCGCCCACTCGTTCTCAGGGGTAGCGTAATACTGCACCCCGGTGATGATGGTGAGCAGATATTCCGACAGGCCCATCGTCGCGATCGCCGACGACGTGATGAGCATGACATAAACCAGCAGCAGTTCGCGGCGCCCCAGGGCGAAGGGGCGATGGATGGCACCGGCGATGAGATTGATGGGACCCACCAGGAAAAACAGCAGGAAGATGGCTCCCGGCGTACTGAAGTCGAGGGCCATGTACGAGCCACGAATCACCATATTGCCATACGGCGCGCCACAAGCCAGGCACAACGACAGCACACTGCCGGTGAAGATGGCGCGGAAGGTAAAGGCACCCGGGGAAGTATCGGGCAGCGTGTCTACCAAAAAATTAGCACTCGCCTATGGGGCATACATCAGATACAACATGGTGACCCCGGCGTATCCATCCGAGAAGGCGGTGCTTGGTCAGTCGATACCACAGATAAGATACCGGTGAGGGGGAAAAGGATGAGTGCCAGGCTGGCCAGGTCGTAGAATACGACCCAGATGTCGTAGAGCCAACCGCCGCCGTATCCATGAAGGCGATGAAAGCCTACCAGGGTCGTGCGTGCATCTTCTTCTCGCCTGAAGATGTGAACGCTGTCGCCGGCGGCTGTCACCACAGCCTCGTGAAATGTTCCGGGCCGGGCATAACGGAACCGCCACCCGCCGTCCTCCATTACCTCGGGATCCATCGGTCCGGCGTAGCTGAGCGGCTCTGTACAAGCGGACTTGAACGGCGTGGGGTCCGGGAACCAGCTGTGGTGAACCATGATGTAGCCGGTAACGAAGTACATGACCACGAAGGTTAGCAACACCAGGCTGCTGTACAGGTGCACCTTCCTCAGGAGAGTGAAGAGACTCATGCCCGCGTGCGCCTAGCCCCGCCAACAGCAGAATCCAGCCGACGAGTCGCTCGCTGCGACGCCGAGTCCAGAAGTAGACGCCGGTTGCGGCAGATCTCGCCGCCGGCGATCTCATCGGCGTTGAACATGTGGGCGGCGATAGGCAGATCCGCGGCATCTGCACTGGTGCAGCAATCCCCGCGTAACGTTTCGGTGTACGGCGCAGTCAGATCCCACAGCGCCAGGCAGCCACCGGCAAAGCTGGCCTCGGTGCGATTGGCACGGAACATCTCGAACAGGCGGCACTCGTCGGTGTCCACGACAATG
>DPVW01000038.1:9218-16486 GCA_003529325.1 Candidatus Latescibacterota bacterium
CCCCTCGGGAATCGGCATCGCTACGCGGTCACAGTCCGGCGAGTAAAGTCCACTGGACGGATCGAAGTTCTCGTGGCGTGTTGCCGTGTCGGCGGTCAGTACCGTGATCCCGTAGATGCTATTGGGGGAGTCGCTGGGTCCGTCGATACGAAAACGGGCGGTCGCCGTGTGTTGCGTCTGGAGATAGTTGATGATCGCATCGGATTCAGCGTCGGTATCGGCCTCGTCGACGCGCTGATTCCAGGGGTAGCTGGCGTCGAAGAGTTGACCTTGTGTCGCGCCGCATAGACCCGTCTCCGACATGCCGGACTGAGTGATTTCAGCTGCGTCCTCACCACATCCGAGCAACAGCGGTGTGAGTAGCGACAGCAGCGGCAGTGATTTCATTTCCAGCTCGCAGATCAGTAGGAGATTCTCGGTCCCTCGAATTTCAACGATGTCGTCGTGGCGGTAGTTGTGCCGACGGAAGTGTCCGCATAACGAAATGAGACATGCATTGACGAATCACCTTCTTCCACTTGCATCTGGTAGCGGATCTCCAGCCCGTCCTGGGCATCGTATCGATCGGTGCTCACCAGCTCCTCAGACAACTCATGGTTGAACTGGGTCACCCACCACATCTGTTGTGGTCCCACGTATTTCTCCAGCGAACCGGGGAGTACGATGCTCATCATGCTCTGCGCGGAGTAAACATACGTCATGCCGGAGGCACCGCTTTCTGCTCCTCTTCGAAAGGCAGTTCAAAAGATGCCCATCGATTCCACGGAAGTAGAGTCTGTCGGGCTCACTGGACTGGATGTAGATCGACCGCGGTATGGCCGACCACAATGATGTAACGGTGAGGTCGTCCGCTCCTGTGCGGTGTAGGCCCTGAGTACCGACTGTAGAGCCCGGCTGCAGGCGCTTCGACAAGGTGCCGTACATCTCCGCGGAGGAACGATCTTCTGCTACCTCTTTGCCAAGCCGTGCCAGAGCACGTTCCACCGCGATGGCGGAGTGCCCGGCCGCCAGGTATTCGGTCACCGAGCGGTCTCCTATCAGTTCGGCGAGGTCGTCAGCATACAGCGGTACCGGCGTATCAGCACTTCCTGAGATTCCGATGTTGAAACCAGCAAGGGCGTCATCAAGGGCATCGATCTGTTCGACAAAATCATCCTCTGCAGCCCTATCTGTCGACAGGGGAAACAGGATCGTGAATTCACCACTGCCGGCTCTTTCCAGTGAAACACCGATACTGACCTCGATGAGATCACATGTAGCGGAGGGGGTAGTAGCCTTCTACACTCGAAGTTTCCATGAGCATGGGCGGCACACCCTCGTGCTCTACCGGTGTCGCCACCGACCTTTGGACGGCAATGCGGGCAGCATTCTTCGGTGAATTTCGCACCGCGGCATCCGAGGTGGTCGAAAGCAGGACCAGGACAGAGAGGACGGCTGCTGTTGAGCAGAAATAGCGTCCACAGGGCGAAGCTCCTGTCTTGCGTGGATACTTCATAACCAGACTCCTCATGGCGGGCTCGGGGTCCTGACGGGGCAGAGAGTGCCACAGTACGGGTCAAGCGTGGCCAACCCTCCCTGTTCTTGGTGACCAATGCGCCGGAGGCACTCTGGGCTCGTTTCCCCTACTTTGAGCTTCCATTCTCGTTCCCCGCATACATGTCATCCATTCGAGGCACCATGCCCACCATCGATATTCCCGTACGCTACTACAAGGATTTTCCCGGCGGATACGACTACGGCTATGAGAGTCTGCCGCTGCCACTGGCAGAATGCACGCTACTGCTTGTCGATGTCGATGGCACGGCGCCCAACCCGACGACGCAGAATCTTATCGCCCCGGCGCTGGACGCGGCACGCAGGACGGGTCTGCGCGTCGCTTACGTACACAACGATCTGCGCCTGGTGGCTGATCCCGGCAACATTGTCGGCGAGTTCTGGGGCAAGACGAAATACGCTGATGGGAGCGACGCCCTCGACCCGTGGCGGGAGAAGGACAAGGACTACACGCCGCAATATCTGGACTGTGTCCGGCCCCGCGACGGGGAGCCAAATTTCCCCAAGTGGATCTGGAGCGGCTTCCACGACACCTTTCTCGACCAGCACCTGCGCAGTTGGGGCACGCGAACCCTGTTCGTCGTCGGTTACAGTCGACGTGCCTGCATGCATTATACCTGCGCCGAGGCGGTGGGGCGCAATTATCGAGTGGTGTTGCTGCGTGACGCTTCCAATGGCGCCGAGATTGAGTTTCCGGATACGATCGACGAGTCCATGCCAGAGGGTGGCTGGCTGAACAAGATTGTGCTGCGCAACTTCGAGCATCTGATCGGTTATACAACAACGAGCCAGGAGTTTGTCACCGCCTGCTCAAAGGTGGAGAACGGGTCATGAAGATTACCGATATCGACACCCTCATGTACAATTCTCCAGGACGGAAGTGGACGGTGGTACGCGTGCACACCGACGCCGGCATCACCGGCCTGGGAGAGGCGACGTATTCCAACAAGGAGCCGGTGGTCTGTGCCGCCGTAGAGCACATGAAGCAGGAGCTGATCGGTGAAGATCCGGCGCGCATCGAGTGGCTCTGGCATCACATCTATCGTCGTTCCTCGGTGAGCGGCATCTGGCGTATGGCGGGGCCCGTGTGGATGAGTGCTCTGGCGGGTATCGACATTGCCCTGTGGGATCTCAAGGGCAAGGTGGCGGGGCTGCCGGTATACGATCTGTTGGGTGGTGCCTTCAGGCGGCAGGTCGACGTGTATACCCACTTCGGTGGCAGCACACCGCAAGACTCGGCGAAGATGGCCAAGACCAAGCAGGAGGAAGGATTCTTCGCGCTGAAAGGGGGGGCGAGTTCGCGGGATCACAATGGCCTCGACTGGGACACCTACCTCGACGACGGCCATCCGGACAAGACGGTGGCCCATTTCGAGGCGGTGCGTGAGGCGGTGGGACCTGATGTGAAGTTGTTCATCGACTGCCACGGTCGATTCACCATTGCCAACTCGATTCGGCTCGCCAAACGGTTGGAGCATCTGGACCTATTCGCCTACGAGGATCCCGTGGCGCCCGACGACCTGACAGCGTATCCGAAGATCCGCAGTCAGATCAATATCCCGGTGATGGGTTCGGAGCGACTGAATACAAAAAGCCAGTTCCGCCGCTTGCTCGAGTTGGAGGGGATCGACATCGCGCAGCCGGACCTGATGTACTCAGGAGGCATCACCGAGGCGCGCAAGATCGCCGCCATTGCCGAAACCTTTCACGTGCCGATCTCGTTTCACAATACCAAGGGGCCCATCGGTATTCTGGCGGCGGCGCATGTGATGGCGTCGATACCGAATGCGGCGCCCATCGAGTTTGTCACCGGTATCGACTGGCGGGACGAGATCATCGACGTTCCCATCGACGTGCAGGGCGGGCGTATCGTATTGTCCGAACGGCCCGGTCTGGGGGTGGAACTCACCGAGGCGGGGATGGCCAAGCATCGATGGCTGGCGGGAGAGCCGCGATAAAACTTGTATATCCGTCAGCGCCAGAGCACACCCGTCAACGCGGAGTTTCCAGAAAATGACCAGAGAGATCGAGAACATCGGTTGGCAGGCTGAAAGCAGACTCGGCGCCGTCGCCGCTGGCGGCGCTGGGGCAGTCGATGCCGGCATGCAGATGCTGGAGTCAGAGGGCAACGCCGCGGACGCTGCGGTTGCGACGATTTTTGCGCTGCAAGTGACCGACCACATCGCCTGTTGTATCGGTGGCGAAGTCCCCCTGCTCATCTACAATGCTGACCAAGGTCAGGTGAAATCCTTGTCGGGTATGGGGCGTGCGCCACAATCGCAACAGGCCATCGATTGGTATATGGCCAATGGCATCCCCGGCCCTGGGGACATGAAGATGGCCCCCGTGCCCTCCGTCGTGGATCTGTGCATGACAACGCTGCAGCGATTTGGCACGATGTCGTTGGCGCAGGTTGTCGCGCCGACACTGTCCATCCTCGATGCCGGCACCCGCGAGTGGGAGCCGAAGTTGGCGCGCACCCTGCGGCGTATGGTCGAGGAAGAAGGGCTCACCGGTGGCTCCCGCGAGCACAAGCTGCAGGCTGCGTGCGATCGTTTTTACGGACGCAACTCACGTTGCAGCGATATCGCTCTGGAGTTGGAGGCGGACTACATCCGTCATGGTAGTTTCCTGCGACTCTCCGATCTGCAGGCGCATCGCACGCGCATCGAAGAACCGGTGACCGTCGATTATCGCGGCTACACCATCTGCAAGTGCGACACCTGGACTCAGGGACCAGCGCTATTGCAGGCGTTGCGCCTCGTCGAGGGCTTCGACGTACACAGTCTCGGTCACATGTCCGCAGACTACGTACACCTCGCCGTGGAGGGGTTGAAACTCGCCTTTGCCGATCGCGATGCCTGGTATGGCGATCCAGAGTTTGTCGATGTGCCCCTGGATCAGCTGTTGTCTGATGCATATACCGAACTGCGTCGGCCGCTGATCGATATGGGGACCGCTTCGGCCGAGGCTCGGCCGGGTGATCCACATACCATGGAGGCCGTCAAGGCCGACGGCGTCTTCCGTCCCGGCGGCCCCGGCACCACCACCTGTGTCGTCGCCGATCGCTGGGGCAATGTCGTTGCCGCAACACCGAGTGCCAATGTCGACAGGACCCGCATGGACGGTGGTGACGCCGGGGTCACATATGGCAATCGCCTGCGCAGTCTGAACACGACACCAGGCCACCCTAACTGCATACAGCCAGGCAAACGCCCGCGGATCACCTTGACGCCGACACTCGTTCTCAAAGATGGAAAACCGGCCTTCGCCGTCAGTGTCGCCGGCGGTGATCGCCAGGATCAGGTGGCTCTCAACATGCTCATGGGCGCCATCGACTTCGGCCTGTCTCCCAGCGCTGTGGTGCGGGCTCCGCGGTTCTCCAGTTTCCACCACCAGAATTCATTCGACCCGAGTCCACAACGGGACACAACCTTCACCGACGCCGGTGCACTGGAGATCAACGACAGCCTGTCAGATGTGGTGCGCTCGGAACTGGCGCGCCGTGGTCATCCACTGCTGGTGAAGGACCGCAGCATAGGTACGCCCGTCATGCTCAAGATCGACCGGGACGCCATTCTGGCCGCCGGGGATCCGGACGCCGGACGCCACGCCGCGAGATTGTGAGTTTTGAAAATTGCCATCCTGCACGGGCCGCGGGATCTGCGCCTCGAAGAGCAGGCGCTCGACACGACGCTGGGCCCGCAGCAGGTGCACGTGGAGACGGAGATCTCCGCCTTCAAGATCGGTACGGATCGTGGCAACTACGAAGGCGCCGAGAGTGTGCCAGGCGCCCCCGACTACCCGCGTCCCGTTGGTGACAGCAATCTCGGCATCGTGCGTGCCGTGGGTTCGGCGGTCACCGATCTGCAGCCAGGGGACCGTGTCGTATCGCGGGCGTGGCATCAGTCGGAATTCGTCGCCGATCCTGGACTCAACCTGGTAAAGGTGCCAGAAGGGGTGGACGCGGAAGATGCCGTGTGGGCGCACCTGTACACGCTCAGCGCCCACTGTTATCGCAAGGCGCTGTTCACGCCTGGAGAGAATGTCGCCGTCGTCGGCCTGGGTGTGCTCGGTCTGGGTGCGGTAGCACTCGGTCCTTACTTCGGCGCGCGGGTCATCGGTCTGGGCAATGACCCGGGACGTCTGGACATGGCGAAGAGAATGGGTGCCGACGAAGTATTTCTGTCAGACGATGTCGACCTGATGGAGAAGCTGGATACGTGCACCGGTGGCGCTGGTGTCGATCTCGTCATTCTCACGGCCAACCCGTGGCCGGCGTGGCGTACGGCCTGTCAGGTCGTACGAGCCAATGGCCGCGTCGCCGTCGTCGCCTTGCCGGGGCGTGGCGAGGAAGCCCTCGACTTCAATCCATTGTCGATGGAGTGGTTCTACAACAAAGGGATCGCGTTGATCGCTGTCTCCGGCCAGGGCGGGTATCTGTTTCCCACTCCGGGAGCGGACCGATTCGACGGTGTCCGTGGCTGCGAGCACACGTTGTCGCTCATGGCCAAGGGTCTGGCACCGAGCCGGCTGATCACTCATCGCCTGCCGTACACGGACATGATCGAGGCGTATGAGATGGCCTATCGCCGCGACAAGGGGATGCTGGGCGTCATCTTCCAGTGGTTGGGCGGGTCGCATTGATCCCAGAAGACGATGCTACGCCGGTGGAACGCCTGCTGTGGACGGGCAAACCAGGCAGCGCGCGATTGTGGCATGGAGCGGAATGGAGTCCTGCTCAGCGGGCCTCCCGGTTGGGTGTTGTCACGTGCGAGCACGAACGGCAGGTCATTGCAGGTCAGGTGACTGACCTCTGTTTCGTTTTTGAGGCCCCGCAACATGGCCTGCCTGCTCGTAGCCGCCTGCGCATCGCCTGGCGCTGGCCTTTCGACTGGCGTCCAGCACATGCGCAGGACCCCACTGCGCAGTTGTCCATCGACGGTACTGACGTGGACCTGCCTGTCGCCCACGTACCGCGCGGTGCCTTTGACCCCTGGCAACATCAACTAGATATCGCCTTGAAGGTCCCGCTCCACGCTGGACAAGTCCTGCAGATTCGGCCGGGTTGTGGCAATGGCTGGCGGGCGCCGACCATGGCTTGTGATAGCGTCGATTTTCTCATCGCCCTATGGCAACCAGAGGATCCGCGCTGGAATCTGGTGGGGGTTACGTCCGCCCCTGTCGTCGTCCCAGGAGATGGCGTGTGCGCCGTCGCCGTCGCCGGTGGCGACGCGGTAGTTGGCGAAGGCGTGGACGTTCACCTGCGTGTGGAGGATGAATGGGGCAACACCACCGTGCTGCCCGCAGGTCCGCCTGTCCTGTTGCCTTCGGAGGCGGTTGAGCAACTGGACCTGCGCCTGGAAACGCAGCCGGATGTCGCACTGCTGAGGCTGCGGTTTCTGCAGCCGGGTCTGCAGCGGCCGAACTTCGACGTGCCCGGTGTGGGGAGGGTTGCTGGGAATGCGATTCAAGTGCACGCAGAACCACCCGCGTTGCGACTCTACTTCGGCGACTTGCACTCAGGGCAGAGCGACGTCGGTTGTGGTGCAGGTTCTCTGACTCAGCATTTTCGCCATGCCCGTGCAGCGGGGTTGCAGTTTGCTTCGCAGCAGGCCAACGATCACTACATCACACAGGCCCGCTGGGCGTCGATCCGACGGGACACGGCGAAGGCGGAGCGTCCGGGGGAGTTCGTCGCCGTCCTCGGTTGC
>DPVW01000097.1 GCA_003529325.1 Candidatus Latescibacterota bacterium
GCCAACGTAGGCCGCTTCGGCCAGCGCGGCGATCTTCTTCACGTTGGTGATACCACCGGCAAGCGAAAGATCGGGCCGTACATACGCCGCACCTTGATGATTCAGCAGATCGCGGAACTGGTATGCGGTGTACAGGCGTTCGCCCATGGCCAGTGGAATCGGTTGCTGCTGAGCCACCCATCCCCACTGGTCCATGTTCTCCGGTTCGATGGGATCTTCAAAGAAGTAGAGATTGAACGGCTCGAGGGCCCTGCCGAGACCGATGGCCTCTGCCGGCGTCAACCGGTTGACGACGTCGATCATGATATCGATGTCGGGCCCGGCGGCCTCACGAACTGCAGCCACTCGCTCCACCGCATTGTTCTGCATCCCGGAAAAACTCATCCTTTCGAGACCGAGTCCTTCTTCAAAATCGGCAGCTCCGAAATCACCGAATGGATAGATCCGCAGGGCCGTAAACCCTTCTTCCACCCTCGCCGATGCCTGCTGTGCCAGTTCTTCCGGCGAGTTGCCACCCAGATGGGTGTAGAGTCGGACTTTCTCACGAACGGGACCGCCGAGAAGTTCGTACACAGGTTTTCCGAGGGACTTGCCCTTGATGTCCCAGAGTGCGATATCGATGGCTCCCATCGCCGCCATCATGTCGGCTCCGCCCCGAAACAGCTGCCGACGAAACATGTGTTGCCAGTGCTTTTCGATATGGAGAGGATCCTTGCCGACGAGATACTCGGAACAGTAGCCGACCGCCGCCCGCGGCACAAAGGGAGTTCCGCCCGTGCCGGATGCCGGATGAAGTTCGCCTACGCCGGTGATACCCTCGTCGGTTTCGACCTTCACATAGTTGTATCTGTCCACGGCGAGTGTGATCAGGGCTGTGACTTTCATATTGGTCTCTCGGGGTGATCGCGTCGGCCTGCACAACGGACGCGGTAATCGGTCATCGCCAATTGTTCCCAGATGGTTTTTTTGCGTTGTGTAGTAGGATATATCCGGCGGAGGTGGTTTGGCCACTCTGATACGTGGAAAGGGCAGGTACTCGACATGTCGCAGACGCATACGGGGCATACCCATCGATCGACCGTGACGGGCACTCGCGGCATGGTCAGTTCGGCACACCCGCTGGCTTCGCTGGCCGGACTCAGAGTGCTCATCGACGGTGGCAATGCCATCGATGCCGCCGTGGCCACCGCCGCCGCCTTAAACGTGGTAGAGCCCTACATGTCCGGCATCGGTGGTGCCGGCTTCATGCACATCTACAGTACTCGCGACCAGTCGCAAAGGGTGCTGGATTACATGGGGTTGTCGGCGAAAGCCGCCACGCTCGATCTTTTCGACGACGAGGAACGACGGCTACGAGGCCCGTTCCCCGTCCTGGTTCCGGGTGCTTGTGGTGGCTGGCTGGAGGCTCTCGACCGGTACGGAACAATGGACCCTCTGACCGTTTTCGGCCCCGCGATCGAGTATGCAGAGTCGGGATTCGCGGTGACCGTGAAGAACCACGAGTTCATCGCTGGCGCTGCAACAGATCTGTTGCGGTACGCCGGATCGGACGTACCATATCTGATCGATGCGAGGGCGCCCGCGCCCGGTGACGTCATCGTCCAGCAGGACCTTGCCACCACCCTGCGTACCGTCGCCGAGGCCGGTGCCGAGGTCTTCTATGAAGGGGAACTCGGTCGACGGATCGTCGAGCATCTGCAGAACCTCGGTGGACTGCTGACCAGGGCAGATCTCAGAGGATTCCGCCCCATGTGGCAGGAACCCATCTCGACGACCTACCGGGGGTACACGATCAGTGGTCCACCCCCTCCCTGTCAGACCGCTCAGTATCTGCTGCAGTTGAACATGCTCGAAGGCTACGATCTGGGCGACATGGGTCACAATACCGAGCAGGCACTGCACCTGTTCCTTGAGTCGGCAAAGCTGGCCGTCGCCGATCGCACACTCTACACCGGTATCCCGAGTCCACCCATCGACGGCCTGCTCAGCAAGGGCTACGCCGCGTCGCGACGAGGGTTGATCGGCGACCAGGCCAAGTCGTCCGGAGGCGACATATTCCACGCCGCTCTGCGTGAGGATCAGGTCCGTCCGGGAGACTCGCAGGGGTGGATGCAGACGGAGTGCACGACCCACTTCGATACGATCGACGCGGAGGGCAACGCGGTGTCCGTCACGCAGAGCCTCGGGGCAGGATTCGGGTCTGCCCTGGTCGTGCCCGGGACGGGGATCGTGCTGAACAATCTGGGCCGGTGGTTCGACTACACCGATGGTAGTCCCAACGTGATCGGGCCAGCCAAGAAGATCGAGATGCCCATGTCGCCGGCGCAGATCTGGGACGAGCATGGGCTGCGGTTGCTCGTCGGGACGCCGGGCAGCTATGGGATCCTGCAGACGACACCGCAGATGATCATCAACGCCCTCGACCACGGGATGAATATCCAGGCCGCCATCGAGGCACCCCGGGTGAAGACAGCCCAGGGATTCGGGGCCGACGTCGAGACGAGAATCCCCGCCGCTGTCCTTGAGGGTTTGGAGAGACGCGGGCACGAACTGAACCGCCTCGGAGCCTGGTCCGCAGGTGTGGGCGGCGGTCAGGGGATCTGGGTGGATCCGGACAGCGGCTCGTTCATGGGCGGCGCCGATCCCAGGCGGGACGGGTACGCCATCGGCTGGTGACATCCGGCCAGCAGAACCGCAGGATCGTATCGCGATCAGCGCAGGGCATCGGCGACGAAGGCGGTATTGCCCTGGGTTACCTGGATGGGGACCGGGCCCATACCCGCATCCGCTGGCGCGACACATCGGCCATGGCGGGAATGCCAGCAACGACAGCATCGATCTGCTCGTTGGTGAGCAGAACATGATCGAGCGGTATCGAGCACCCATTCGATCTCGCCCTGGCCCATGTCATCCTGCCCGGCGGCGGCGAGTTGACCGCAAGGTGTCCGTGCAGTTGACGGCAAACGCTGCGCCGATGCCGATGAGTTGGCCGACTGGCGTGTCCGCGGTCAATCCGCCACCGTCCTGATCATCGACGATTCTCTGGATCGCCTACATACTGGTCGTGACACTGACCGGCACCCAACTCACAGATCAGGTGACGGGTCCAGGGCTGCGTCGGCTCGGGCGGACATTCCCACCACGACGCGTGTTTCGTGCTGGAGTCGCCACCACCGACAAAATCGAGGCTGCCTGTTCCGGTCAGGTCATGGAGGCAGCCGCCGGCCTCGAGGGAGGGATAGCTGTCGAGCAGGACTCGCTCGGCGGGGATACCGTGATAGATCGTTGTGCGCTGGAAGTGTGGGAATTCGCCCATCACCCTCGCTCCTCGCTGGCCCCGGGGGAACGACCTGCCTACAGTACTTCACATACCGTCGGTACACCAGAGGCTTGAGCGATCAGTCCCAATTTCCAGAGAGAGCCGCCATGATTCGGGTCACAGTGTGGGGTGAGAATGTCCACGAGCGCACCAACGAGGTCGTCAGGAGCGTTTATCCCGAGGGCATGCATACGACCATAGCCGAGGGCTTTGGCGCAGATCCCGAGATCGAGGTGCGCACCGCAACTCTCGATCAGGACGACGACCACGGCTTGTCGGAAACAATCCTGGACGAGACCGATGTCCTCGTCTGGTGGGGACACGCCGCCCACGGAAAGGTGCGGGACGAGGTGGTGGCCCGAGCCAAAAAGCGAGTGCTCGAGGGGATGGGTCTCATCCTGCTGCACTCGGCCCACTATTCGAAAATCTTCAAGAGTCTCATGGGGACCACGTGTTCACTGTGCTGGCGGGAAGCGGGCGAGAAAGAGCGCCTGTGGGTATGCAACCCCGGCCATCCGATCACTCAGGGCCTGGGGAAATTTTTCGAATTACCCCAGACCGAGATGTATGGTGAACCATTCGGCGTGCCAGCCCCCGACGAGCAGATTTTCATCAGCTGGTTTGAAGGTGGCGAGGTGTTCCGTTCCGGGATCACCTACTTCCGCGGCAACGGGCGCATCTTCTACTTCCGTCCCGGACACGAGACCTTCCCCATCTTCTACGACGACAACGTGCGTCTCGTACTGCGCAATGCCGTGCGCTGGGCTCAACCTGTTGGTAGTCGCTGGGTCGACACTTGTCCGAATGTGCCCATCGACCAGGCACCGGAACCGATCACGAGGCGGGGCAAGGGGCTGCACCAGGATGGTGACGAAGGTTTCCGCTAACTGACCGAACTTGCCGCCTACACGTCCCGAAATAGATGATCTTCGACAGGCAGAGGGACCGTCACCCCGTTCATCGCGGAAAGCAGACCCGCTTCCATGATCTCCTGCGCATCCCGCGCCAGGTCCGCATTCGGCAGGCCAACAGGCTCGACGCCGGACTGAATGCATTCGACGAAATATGTCGGCCCATTCATGCCTCAGATTCGTCCACAAGTGGTCGTGTGCCATGCCCAATGCCGCCACGCGTATTTTTCAGCCATCTCGGACCTCCATCCACGGTGTTGGATCGGCTCACTCGTAGGGCAGATTGCGAGACTGCATCATGCCGATCATATACCCAAAGGCGAAGATCTTCCCCAACACACCGTAGCCGCGTGTTTTTTCGGCATCCTCATCCCCCATGGCCGGCGCATGGTCAGGGCGGATGGCGCCGTCGAATCCAGCTTTGGAGTAGATCTCGAGCATGCGGGCCATGTCTGTCGGGCCATTGTCATGAAAGGTCTCCGTGAAGCGCGTGTCCGCCGTGCCCTCCACATCGCGGTAGTGGATGAAGACCACTTTGTCTTGCTCGGTGAATTCCTGGGCAACGGCATAGATGTCCTCACCCATGGCCCGGAAGTTCCCCTGGCAGAAGGTGATGCAGTTGCTCGGGCTCGGTGCGATCTTTAGCAGCCGCCGGTAGGCGTCGGCGCTGACCATGATCTGGGCGGAGCCTTGATACGGATGGATGGGCGGATCGTTGGGATGATAGCCCATGCGGACACCGGCCTTCTCGGCGACGGGGACAATACGCTCCAGAAGCCAGGTCAAATTGTCCCACAGTTCTTCCTCGGTCTGCACCTCGCCATCATCCTCACGGGGCTGTTCATTCGATTGCGCGTAGTCGAACTGCGACGAGATGGCGCCGCCGCGCATGGGCACCCATCCTGTACGCGAGCCACCCTTACCCAGGTTGTAACACAGCACGGGAATCCCGGCCTTGCCCATGGCCTCCACGGCGGCGATGTAGTCGCGCAGTTCTTCGTCCCGGCCAGGGGTGCCGCGACGAATGTTGTCGGCCCGGACCGGTGTCATCGTTTCGTACACGGGAATGGAAAACCCCGCCTCGGCCCATTCGTCCTTCTGTTGACGCATGGCCGCTTCGTACTGATCTCTGCCCACCTCGTGCAGCGGGGCTGAGGTGATGCAGGACTTGATCCCCATCTCCCTGCAGATCTTGACCCTGTCGGGATGGTTGTTGGGGCTTCTGCCAAGGACCATAGACAGTCTGAATTTTCCTTGTGGCATGAGTTGTCTCTTTTCGGGATTTTACCGACTCAACCGGCGGCGGTGCTTAACGACGACTTGCTGCGCGGCACCTGCGGTTCGTAATCCGGAACGCGACGGTCAATCAATTCTCGCAAAATGTCAATGATCTCCCGTTCATGCGTGCAGTTGCGCGATGCCCTGCGCGCTCTCAATGTGACAGTATG
>DPVW01000392.1 GCA_003529325.1 Candidatus Latescibacterota bacterium
CTGGTGGCCCCTGCACCCCATCGGGTTTATCATCAGCAACGGCTGGCTCACCGGTCAGATCTGGTTTGCCGTGTTCATTGGCTGGGGTGCCAAGAACCTGATCATGAAGTACGGCGGCACCCGCACCTACCTGCGACTGAAACCGCTCTTCCTCGGTCTGATTCTTGGAGAGGCCGTGTCAGCGGGCACCTGGCTGGTGTTGGACTACCTGCTTGGAGGAACAGGTAACCGGATCACGATGATGTAGCGGAGCTACGATCCCGTCTCGACATGTGCAACCCAGCGGCGCCGGCGGTCCGAGATGGCGGCTCAGACACCGTGGAGCTCGAGTTCCCTTGCATGGTGACACGCGACCCGGTGCCGGGCTTCTTCGGCCCTGTCGTCGGGAACCCCGGCGGCTGTCGGCATTGGCGTCTCCTGCCGGCAGATGTCGGTAGCGTGGGCGCAGCGGGAGGCGAAGGCACAGCCTTCATTCGTCGTTTCGCCCTCCATCGCCACCGGTGCTGCCGTGTCTTCGGCCTCGGACTCGACCTCGTCGATATCCTCCATCCACGGTGCGTGGGGGTCAGGCGTCGGTGCCGCATGCAATAGCGTTGCAGTGTAGGGGTGCTTCGGTGCGGTAAACAGCTCCTCCGTCTCCCCCTGCTCGACGATGCGGCCCATGTACATCACCGCCACATGGTCGCACAGATAACGCACGACGCTCAGGTCGTGGGCGATGAACACCAGCGTCAGCCCCAGGTCTGCCTGCAGTTCCTGCAGCAGGTTGAGAATCTGCGCCTGCACACTGACATCGAGAGCCGACACCGGTTCGTCGGCGACGATGAGGGAGGGTTTCAGCGCCAGGGCACGGGCGATGCCGATCCGCTGTCGCTGTCCACCGGAGAAGGCGTGCGGGTACCTGCGGATCATACGCGGGTCGAGACCCACCTGCTCCATCAGCTCGGTGACTCGTCGCTCGCAGTCGACGGCGCTCCAGCGACGCGCCCGTAACGGTTCCGAGATCAGGTCCATCACGGGCATGCGCGGGTTGAGCGATGCATAGGGGTCCTGGAAGATCATCTGCATATCCCGTCGCGCTTCCTTGACCTCAGCACCGCGCAATGAGGCCACATCGACAACCTCTCCGTCGGACCGGCGGAACCAGATCTGACCAGCCGTCGGATCCAACGCCCGCAGGATCATCCGACCCGTCGTCGTCTTGCCACATCCGCTTTCGCCGACCAGACCGAGGGTCCTTCCCTTCTGCACGCTGAAACTGACGTCCTCGACGGCCTTTACCGATCCGACTACGCGCTGCAGCAGGCCACGCCGTACCGGGAAGTGTTTCTTCAGCCCCTCCACTCGGAGGATCGTGTCGGCCGCCAGTTCAGCCATCGTCGTGCTCTTCGAGGTTGTCGAGGCGATTGTCTGTGTGCCGGAAACAACTGGTGGCGTGACCGCCACCCATGTCGACGCGCGCCGGCATATGCTGGTGGCAGATGTCCCCAACCTTTTCGGTGCACCGAGTGTGGAAGGGACAACCCGTGGGCAATCGGTCGGCGCTGGGAACGTTGCCTGCGATCGGTTCGAGTCGCTGCGACTTCGAAGCCCGAGTGGGGATCGATCGCAGGAGCGCCGCCGTGTACGGGTGTTTGGGATCGTGAAAGATCGCCTCCACGCGGCCCTCTTCCACGACTCTGCCGAGATACATGACGTACACGTAACTCACCATGTGGGCGACGACACCCAGATCGTGGGTGATCAGCATCAGCGCGATATTCAACTCTCGCTGCATGCGCTCGATCAGCTTCAGCACCTTGGCCTGCACGGTGACGTCGAGAGCCGTCGTCGGCTCATCGGCGATCAGCAGGCGAGGGCTGCTGGCCAGCGCCATGGCGATCATCGCCCGTTGCCGCATGCCGCCTGATAGTTGGAAGGAATAGTCGTCGGCGCGCACTTCCGGGTCGGGGATGCCCACCAGATTCAGCAGTTCCACCACACGCTGCCGCCGCTGCTGTTTGTCCGCCTGCGGGTCGTGCAGTCGAATCATCTCCGCGATCTGATCGTACACGGTGTGCACGGGCGAGAACGCCGTCATCGGCTCCTGGAAGATCATGGAGATCTCGCCGCCACGGATCTGTCGCATCCGCGGGCTCATGGGATCGATCCTGGCCAGATCGACGCGTTCACCGGCCTTGGTGCTGAACTCCATCGAGCCGCCCGTGATCTCGGCGCGGCGCGGCAGGATGCGTAGCAGGGAATTGGACGCCATCGTCTTGCCGCAACCACTCTCGCCGACAATGCCCACCGACTGGCCCTCGTGGATGCGGAAACTGACATCGTTCAACGGACGCACCACACCGGTGTCACGCTCGATACGGACGCGCAGATCGCGAACCTCCAGCAGTGGCTCTGTGCCGGAGTTGGGATTCACGGACTCACTCATCAGTTGGCGTAGGGGTCGGCGGCGTCGCGCATGCCGTCGCCGACTACGTTGAAGGCGAGCACGGCGAACACGACGAATGTGCCGGGCAGCAACAGCCAGGGCGCCATCACCAAGGCCTGAAAGTTCTGCGCTTTCTGCAACAGCACCCCCCAGCTGACCACCGGGTCCTGCAGACCGATGCCGAGAAAGCTCAGCGCGGTCTCTCCCAGGATCATTCCCGGTACCGCCAGCGTCGCCGAAGTGATCACGTGGCTGAGGAAGGAGGGCAGCAGATGGGTGAAGATGATCTTGATCTCGTGTGTACCCGCCAGACGGGCAGCGACAACGAAGTCCTCGTCGCGCACCGTCAGGAATTTCCCGCGAACGACCCGGGCCAGGCCCGTCCAGCCCATGAAGGACAGGATAATGGTGATACCGAAGTAGACGTGCAGCGGTGGCCAATGCGCCGGCAGCGCCGCGCTTAGGGCCATCCACAACGGCAGCTGCGGCACCGCCATGATGATCTCGATGCCGCGCTGCACGATGATGTCGCACCAGCCGCCGAAGTAGCCAGCCAGCCCCCCGAGGAGGATGCCGATGAAAAACGTCAGTGCCACGCCGACGAGGCCGATGGTCAGCGAGATCCTCGACCCGTAGAGAATCCGTGTGAACAGATCCCGCCCCAGTTCGTCGGTGCCGAACAGAAACAGAGGCGCTTCGGGTGCTGCACCGAACAGATGGAAGCTGGAGGTGAACAGGCCCCACTGCTCGTACTGCGGGCCCTGCGTGAAGAAGCGGAGCGGATACATTATCGACTCGTCCGACACGTACTCGCGCTGCCAGTCCCCGACGTCGTCCCGTAGTTTGACTCCGTAGACGAAGGGACGAAGGTGAAAGGATCCCCTGGCGTCGACGAAACGGATCTCCTGAGGGGGACAGAGCACGTAGCTGCGGTGGCGCTGCCCCGGCGACAATGGCGACAGGAACTCGCAGAACAGGGCCCCGAAGTAGGGCACGAGCAGCACGCCACCGCCCGCCATCGCCAGACGGTGTCGTCGGAACCGG
>DPVW01000248.1 GCA_003529325.1 Candidatus Latescibacterota bacterium
GAGGGCGCCCAACCGGCGGCGTAGTCGTTCGATCTGGACGTTGAGCATGCGCCGGTCGACGAATTCCAACAGACAGAGCTGGGTGTCGGCGCCCACCAGCATCGGCCCCAGCGGTGTCGTGATGCGATCGACACGGATCACCTCAGCACCCTCGAGGTGCGTGGGACTGGCGCCGAAGAAGCGGTGAATGCCTCCTGGAAACCGGACAAAGAGTCGTAGCCACTGTCGAAGGCAGCTCGGATCCTGCTCGAGGTCTGCCAACAAAGGACGCAACCAGGCGGGCGTATCCCCGGCTGCTTCGAGGGGGCGACAGCGCTTGCAGGGGCGGTAGCCGGACTGCAAGGCCTCGCGGGAGGTGCCGTAGAAGCTGACGTTCTCGGGACGCGGCTTTTTTGCCGGACACGTAGGCTGGCAGAAGACTCCGGTGGTGCGCACGGCGGTGAGGAAAATGCCATCGAAGGTAGCATCGCCCTGCAGGAAGGTCTGCATCATTACGGCTTGGCTGGGTAACTCGGTCACTGTTGTTATGGGAATGAATTTGCGGGTCAAAGGGGATCGACACTACCGAAAAACAGACGTCAAATTCGGTATCGATCGACGATCTCCATATTCAGGGTCACCCCCAGTCCAGGTTTCGTGGGCACCTCGTAATGACCCGCCTCCAGTGTCAGTCCCTGCTGCAGGATATCCGCTTCCCGTGTGAAAGGCAATTCGTCACATGGTAGGGTCGCGTTGGGGATCGTCGCCTGCACGTGCACGGAATAAGCCGCTTTGACGCCAAGACACAGACCACCGAGTTGCACCCAGCAGGGTATATCCGCCGCCTCAGCGACGGCGGCAGCTTTTTTCACTTCCTGGGCAGTACCGCTGAGATTGACGTAGTCGATGCACTCAGCCTTGACGGCCTGCAGGACGGTGGCGGCGTTATCGGTGTGCATTGCGATGGGGATCGTCGTTTTTTCGCGCAACAGGCGGAACCAGTCCAGATGGGTCTTGAGCACGGGATTTTCGAAGTTGTCGACCGTGCCGAAAGGTTCCAATTCCTGGGCGAGGCGCGCCGCGACATGCACGTGGCGAAACTTCTGATTCGGGTCGAGGCCGACGGTGTAGTCGGTGCCGACGGCGTCATGGATGCGGCGCACGGTTTCGACCACGTTCCAGGGACGGGCCTTCAGTTTGTGGTTGCTGAAACCGAGGCCTGCACCGACCTCGGCCTGGGCGGCGGTCTCGGCGGGCTCCATGGGGCACGACCAGTAAGAGACGGGAACTCGATCGCGCACCTTCTCGCCAAAGAAGCGATGCATTGGTATGCCATAAGCCTGGCCCGCAATGTCGAGCAGGGCACAACAAAACGGGTCCGGTTCGGCGAGGGCGTCGATGGCGAGTGGATCCCGGCCCTGGTAGGTGGCGGCCTGGTGCGCCAGATCGGCTGCGGGAGCTGAGATCTCACCCAGACCGACCAGCCCTTCATCGGTGCGTAGGCGACAGATTCCCAGGGTGAAGATCTTTGGGTTGATTCTGGCCATCGGTGCGAATGGGGGCATGTCGATGACAAAAAATTCGACATCCGAAATCTTCATATCAGCCTCGACAATTCATAGATTCAGACAAGGTGCAGAGAAACGATCCAGGGGTATGCCCAGGAGAATGCAATGATGAAAAGACCGATGGCGCCAATGCTGGTACTGCTGCTGCTGGTCTGCAGTGCTGCTGTTGCGGCACCTCAGAAGGCGACCTTCGCCGGAGGCTGCTTCTGGTGCATCGAGGCACCCTTCGACAAATTGCCCGGTGTGACTTCCGCCGTCTCCGGTTTTTCCGGGGGCACGGAGAACAACCCCTCCTATCGCCAGGTCGCCTCCGGAGGTACGAGCCATCTGGAGGTTGTACAGGTGACATACGATTCAACCAAGGTCAGCTATCAGACACTGCTGAACACGTTCTGGCGGCAATTTGATCCAACCGATGACGGTGGTTCTTTTGTCGATCGAGGGCACCAGTATACTTCGGCGATCTTTGCCCATAACCCTGAACAGCGTGCTCTCGCCGAGGCGTCAAAGAAAGCGCTTGCCGAATCCGGCCGCTTTGACAAGCCCATCGTGACGCCTGTCAGGGACTTCGAATCCTTTACCGCAGCCGAGGGTTACCACCAGGACTTCTACAAGACGAATACGGCACACTACAAACGGTATCGCTCCGGTTCGGGTCGCGATCAGTTTATCGACAAGTACTGGAGTGTAGCGGCTGACGCCGCTTTGAAGTATCACAAACCCTCGGACGAGGAACTGCGCCAGCGGTTGACGGAGATTCAGTACGAGGTAACCCAGGAAGATGGTACGGAGCGGCCTTTCAATAACGAATACTGGGACAACAAGGCCTTCGGGATCTACGTCGACATCGTCACCGGTGAACCACTGTTCAGTTCACTCGACAAGTTCAAGTCCGGCACAGGATGGCCCAGCTTTACCCGGCCTCTGGTAACCGAGAATGTGACGGAGGATACGGACTTCAAGTTGATCTATCCGCGCACCGAACTTCGTAGCAAACATGGGGATTCACACCTGGGGCACGTGTTCAACGATGGTCCCGAACCGACAGGTCTGCGCTACTGTATCAATTCGGCGTCCCTGCGTTTTGTGGCGGTAGAGAAGCTCGAGGACGAGGGCTACACGGAATTCGTCGCAAACTTCAAGTAGGCGAGGTCTGAAACCGGCGCGATGCGAACTCGCGCAGATACGAGTGCCAGAGGGGCCATGAGTGGCCGCCCACGGTGATGTGCGCCACGTGCTGCACGCCGAGGGCGTTCATCCTGGCGATGAAGCGCGTGTTCTGTTGGTAGAGAAAGTCATCGTGACCGCAGCCGATCCACAGCAAGGCCAGGTCCGCATGCAGACGTTCTGCGTCGAGCAGGCGATCGTGGAATGTTTCAAACACGGCTGAACTGAAGGCGCCGACCCAACCGAAGATGTCGCTGTGACCCAGGCCAAGGCGGCGGATCGCTGC
>DPVW01000102.1:0-13395 GCA_003529325.1 Candidatus Latescibacterota bacterium
CCAATTCGTGTGGATCGGTGGCCAGGTGGTAAAGCTCTTCCTGTCCCGCATGTGCGTCGCCAAAACCCGCATCTGCGTCGCCAAAATATTTCACATACTTGAAGTCGCGCGTGTGGGCGCCATAAAACGGATGCACTCCCCAGTACGCGGCATGATGTTCGAAGAAGACGATCTCGTCATCGGGATGCTGGTCGCTTTCCAAAGCAGCACACAGGTCTCCGTGTGGAAATGCGCCCCGTGCGTCGACCTCGGCGAGGGTACTCAGCGAGCCCGCCAACTGTACCGACGACAGCAGATCATCCACCACCGCCCGTCGCGCCTGCTGACCGTCTGCCAATTTCATGATGCATGGCACCCGATATAGCTCTTCGTATGGCAGCGTGCCCTTCTTGCTGATCCCATGGGCACCCATCATGTCGCCGTGATCGGCGACGAAAAGCACGATCGTATTCTCCCACAGCCCAAGCCGCTTGAACTCATCGGCGACACGACGGTAATGCTCATCCATCATGGCGATCATCGAGTAGTATTGCGCCAATTCTTCCCGCGCCTGGGTCTCATCTCCTGCGCTGTGGCTGCCATCAGCGTGCTGTTTCTGCCATGTCGGCTTGGTCGCGAAGGTCTCTTCGTAATAACTGACCGGCAACTCCAGAGTGTCGGCCTCTACCGCATGCTTCGGCTCGTGAAAAAAAGGCGGGTGCGGCAGATTTGTGGAGAAGGTGAAGAACAGGGGGCGTTCGCTCTCCGGCTCATACTTCTGCAGCCACTCGACAGCATCCTCTGCCGCCACGTAGTCGCGACGCAGACTCTTCGGCACGTGCGCCATGCCCCGGTCCTGCGCCTCATCATCCTCGACCCGTCGATTGTCATGATCGATGCCCTCACCGTAACCCAGACTGTCGATTGACACGCCAAAATGACACTTGCCGAAATACGCGGTGTGATACCCGGCATCGCTGAATACATGACCGAGGGTCCGGTGTCTGGCCGGGTTCAGGCGGTTCTGGTGCTGGTAGAATCCATAGTTGACGACCACACCGCACTCATGTGGTGGCAGGCCCGTGATGAAGGATGCCCGCGATGGCACACACTGACCATGGGCGCTGACCATGTGCGTGAAACGCACGCCTTCTGTGGCCAACGAATCGAGAAATGGCGTGTCGGCTACCGGATCGCCAGCACAACCCAGCCGACCGGCCTGCATCTGATCGCACATCAGCACCAGCACGTTGGGGCGAGACGTCATTGGTCGCCGATCTCCTCCAGCCACTGACCATACAGTTGCTCAACCTCATCCCGGTGGATGAACGGTTTGTAGACGACCCGGGTGCGCAGACTGCACTGCGTGCCGACTGTCGCCTCGTCGATGATGTATTGAAAATCCCAGGCGGGATTGCGCAGACGGCGTTCCTTGTTGAGACCACCACCCGAGGGCGACATGCACAACCGTACCGGCTGCTGCTGATCGAACATCTGCGCGTAGAGCATGGAGCCGTCGCCTGGACGTCCAAACATCAGCGGCTGATCGAAGCGACGCTGGCTGAAGGAGTGTGTCAGGCTGTGCTTGTTGTATTCTTGCCGAGGGTCCCCCCAGATCGCATCGACCCCTGCATGACACACCGTGTTGCCACTGTCGTCACCATGTCCATCCGGATTCAGACAACACCAGATGCCATCGGGATCGACAAACTGCAGTGCCGGCGAATCCGGTGCGTTGATATAACTGGCCCAGAAGAAGCCGAAGGCTTTGCCTGCTCGCGGTGGCTTTGTCAACGTCGCCTCGAAAGTCATATCGATGGCGTGCGGCTCCCGTACCGTGAAGGTCGTGCTCGACGAAACGCCGGTCAGGGGACTCGTCTCCTGCAGCAATCGCACCGACGTATCGGAGAGGCGCTCGAGTTGCATGGGATGCTGCCGGGGTTCGAAGATCTCGCCCCCCTCTTCGGTCATGAACAGTTCGTCCATGAGGTGTTCGAGATTGAGTCCGGACACACTGGGCACGAAGCAGTTGTCGGGAGCGTGTACGCTCGTCAGCGACCACACCCCGTTGTATCCCGCCCGGTGGTGGCTGTGCTCTCCTGTGCCATCCTCATTGTCGCCCACCACGACAGTGAGTTCTTCCGTGCGCAGGGTCTCATGTGCCATGGATAGAAAGACCTCTCATCGTTCCAGGATCTCCCAGACGTTGTCGAGATAGAATTTATAGTTGGCCAGTGGTGTGCCATTCGGAATGCCCTCTGCATGTGCACGGGCTGCCTCGACCCAGTCCATTGGCAGATCTTCGCGGTCCACAGTTGGACGGCGATCGATGGCCAGGTCCGCGTGGGTCGCCCACTGCAGTCTGCGTGGTGTCGTGCCCGTCGTCATCTCGTCATCCTCCCCGTCGTATGTAGCCAGTGCAGGACGAATTCGGCAAAGAGCGAATTCGACCAGGCAAACCATTCGCGTGTGAAGGTCGATGGATCATCCGGGTGGAAACCTTCATGCATGTATCCCGTGCCACCATCGGTGGCTTCCAGCGTGTCCATGAGGCCATCCATCTCCTCCACACTCGTCGATGTCAGTCCCTGCATGGACAGGCTGATATGCCAGACATACCCATCTGGCGTATGCGGACTGCCGATACCACTCGCCTGCGTGCCCGTGTAGTAGTAGGGGTTGCGCTTGCTCAGGATCAGACGCCGAGTGTTCTGGTAGATCTCATCCTCGACTGCGCACGCACCGAGATAAGGCAAAGACAGCAGGGAGGGCACATTGGCATCATCCATGAAGTGGGCGTTGCCGAATCCATCCACTTCGTAAGCATATACGGGCCCACCTATGATTTCGTCATCGATCACGCCGTGTTGCCGCACGCCCGCATCGATCGCCGTCGCCAGACTCTCCGCTTCGCGCCTCAGCACTCCGTCATTCCAGACAGTGTCCGAGATCTCAGCCAGTTGCCGCAAGGCGACGATGGCGAACAGATTGGCAGGCACCAGGTATCCATACCGACAGGCGTCGTCACTCGGCCGAAAGCCCGACCACGTCATGCCCGTGGGCACCACCGGTGCACCCAGCCCGTCGTGGGTCAGTGTGTCACTTGGCCGACAGTCCATTCGCTGAAAACGGTATGGAGATCGTTGCACGTGGTCCTGCTCCACCCGCCACAGATCGACAATGACCCCAGCTGCCCGGCGGAAGTCGTCGTCAAAAACCGACACGTCTCCCGTCGTCTTCCAATAACGATGGGCCAGCCAGAATGGATAACAGAGGGAGTCGATCTCGTATTTCCGCTCCCAGACCCAGTCATTCTGTTCCGTCTCATCCGGCGCCCAGCAGGCACCATCCGCCTGCCGATTGAAGGCATTGGCATACGGGTCGATGAGGATGTAGCCGATCTGTTTGCGGATGACACCGGAGATGATACGCCGCACGTCGCCGTCCTGGGCTGCGAGTGGCACATACGGCGACACCTGGGCACTGGAGTCACGCAGCCACATGGCTGGAATATCTCCCGTAAACACATACGAACTGCCGTCGTCGTGCAGTTCCGTCGTCGTCTCGAGGGTATTCGGGAAGCAGTTGCGGAACAGCGTGGCCAGGCGTGGCCGATCGGCGAGTGCCTCATCGACAAGGGCCATCATTTCCGTGACGGCTTCGGGGCATTTCACCATACCCCCCATCAAACCCGCAGTCGCTCCAACTCGGCTTCCGAGAGTTCGTCATCGCCGGCTGCGGCATTCATTGCCGCCTGTTCGACAGACTTGGCGCCGGGGATCGCGACTGCCAGCGTCGGGTGGGAGATCACATACTGCAGAGATGTACGCACCATGTCGGCTGGTTCGATCAGCTCCCGCAGCTTGTCCACAGTGTCCATCCGCCGCTCGAAGGTGGCGCGATCACTGCCCCCTTCGTTATACGAGCTGCGCACATCGTCGTCGAACGTGCTCTGTCGTGTGTAGCCTCCCGACAGCAGGCCCTTTGCCAGGGGTCCACGCACCATGACGGCGATCTTCTGGGTCTCACAGTAGGGCAGGAACTCCGCCTCGGGCGCCCGTGCCACCAAAGAGTAGTCGACCTGCACGACCTTGCAGCCACCCTCCTTGTTGAAGCGCTTGAGCACATCCAGGCTGTTGGTTGAAATACCGTAGCTGCGCAAGCGGCCCTCCTTCTGCAACGCCTGGAATCCTGCCAGATAGACATCGGGATCTTCCAGATCACCCTCGTGGCATAACAACACATCGTGATAGTCGGTACGCAGACGATGGAGTGAGGCGTGGGCACACAAGCGGATCATGTCTACCGTCGTTTTCGGTACAACCTGACCGGTCCGTTTGCCCCAGTTGCCAACCTTGCTCACGACGTAGACATCCTGCCTGATCCCAGCCAGTGCTGTACCGAGGCGCTCCTCGGACAGACCATTGGGCAGGCCATACGACTCCGCCGTATCGAACAGATTCATGCCACTGTCAAAAGCGGATCTTACCGTCGCCCATGATGTGGCGTCGTCGATCGCCCCCCACTGGTTGCCGATATTCCAGGTTCCCATCCCCACGGCGGAAATCTTCCAACCCGTCCGTCCAAAATCGCGGTAGAGCATTTTTCATTGACCCCTATATTCGATCTGCATGGAATTGGAACCAGAGTCGCCGTTCAGGCTTCGCCGGCTGTCCTTTGATCGGCCGGAGTGGCCCTTCGACCCGCGACGCGTGCCATTCTTCTACGGATGGGTCATCGTTGTCGCCGCGACGCTGGGCGTGTTGTGCAGCGCCCCCGGACAGACGATCGGCGTGGCTGTGTTCACCGACGACCTCATGGTGGCCACGGGGCTGTCACGGGTCCAGATCAGTCTGACCTATCTCGTCGGCACGCTTGGGGGCGCCCTCTTTCTGCCGCGCGCTGGCACAATATATGACCGCCTCGGGGCACGCACCATGACAGTGGTGACGGGTGTCCTCTTTGGTAGTACCCTGCTGCTGCTCAGCCAACTCGATCGTGCCATCATGGCCTTGCGGTTTGTGCTGCGTGCCGATTTTCTCGCCATCCCCATCTCCTTCGTCGTCATGGGTGCCAGTTTCTTCGCCCTCCGGTTCCTTGGCCAGGGTGTGCTCACCATCGCCGCCCGCAACATGACGATGAAGTGGTTCGAGACCCGGCGTGGGCTTGCCAATGGTGTCATGGGGCTCATGAGCAGCTTCGGATTTTCCGGGGCCCCCGTGTTGTTCGACCTGCTCATCGACGAGTGGGGCTGGAAAGCGACCTGGCAGATTCTCGGATTTTCGATCCTTGTCGGCCTCCCTGCCATTGCGGCGATCTTCTACCGCGACGACCCGGAGGAGAGTGGCATGCAGGCTGACGGTCGCGCCGCCCCTTCCGCACCCAACGTGCGGGCCACCGGTCGCGACCACACCCTGGCCCAGGCGCGTGGCACCCGCGCCTTCTGGCTGATCCTGTTGCCGATGATGGTCTCCAGCCTCTATGGCACGGCCCTGCCCTTTCACGTGGTCTCCATCTTCGCCGAAGCGGGCCTCGAACGGGACGCCGCCATCAGTGTTTTTCTACCCGCCGCCGTGGTTGCCGTCCTGTGCAACTTTGTCGGTGGCTGGCTGTCGGATCGTACCACCCTGCGTTGGCATCTGGCCCTGTTTGAGGTAGGCATCATTCTGTCCAACATCGGCGTCCTCAACCTGCACCTGCCCTGGGGACGTTACTGCGTTATCGTCGGCAGCGGCCTCATGGGTGGCATGATGCGTCTGCTGTCCACCGTCACCTGGCCGCGGTACTTTGGACGCAGGCACCTGGGCGCTGTCAGTAGCTTCGCCATGGCCTGGGCCATTGCCGGCAGTGCTGTCGGTCCCAGCGTCTTCGGTTTCTCCCTGCAGTTCTTCGGCAGTTACCACCCCGCCTGTTGGGCCTCCATTGCCCTTTGTGCTGTCTTCCTCCTGCTTTCCCCATGGGCGGGCGAACCTGATTAGGTTATCTGCATGAGCGACATCATCGACCGCATCTTCGACATCTGGCAGCGCCAGTCCCATCTCGACTATGGCGAGTCCGTCACGACAGTGGAGCACATGCTCCAGTGTGCGGTTTTTGCCGAGCGTGACGACGCCGACGAGTTGCTGATTGCCACCACCGTGCTGCACGACATCGGTCACCTGTTGCATGGCCTGCCCGAAAACATCGCCGACGAAGGCATCGACGGTTTGCACGAGGAGGTTGGCGCCCGCTGGTTGGCCCAGTATTTCCTGCCAGCCATTTCCGAACCAACCCGCCTGCATGTACCCGCCAAGCGGTATCTGTGCGCCGTGGAGCCCACCTACTTCGAGAACCTGTCGCCGTCGTCGGTGCAGAGCCTCGAGCTTCAGGGCGGCCCATTTCCCCCTGACGAGGTCACCGCCTTCGAACAACTCGACCACTGGCAGGACGCGATACGCCTGCGTCGTTACGACGACATGGGAAAGATCCCCGGCATGGCGACACCGGACCTCGAGCACTACCGACCGCACCTTATCGCAGGTCTTTGCCAGTGAAGACCGCCGTCCTGCTATCCGGTGGCGTCGACAGCTCCGTCGCCCTGCGGCTGTTGCTGGAGGAGGGTGCCGATGTCACCGCCTGCTATCTGAAGGTGTGGCTCGAAGACGAAGTGCAGTTCGCCGGTGACTGCCCTTGGGAAGAGGACATGCGCTTCGTGCGTGCCACCTGTGACGCTGTCGGTGTGCCATTACAGATCGTCTCGTTGCAGACCGAGTACTACGAACATATCGTCGAACATGTCCTGGACGAGTTGCGCGTGGGCCGTACGCCAAGCCCGGATGTGTTCTGCAATCGGCGCATCAAGTTTGGCGCCTTTCTCGATCGTATGGGAGCGGAGGCGGACCTCGTCGCCTCCGGCCACTACGCCCGTATCGAGACAACGGCGCAGGGCGCACGACTGCTGCGGGCGGAAGATCCGGTGAAGGACCAGACCTACTTCCTGTCGCAGATGACACAACAGCAGCTGACAAAGGTGCGCTTTCCCATCGGCCATCTTCCCAAAGCCGAGGTCCGACGCCTGGCCCAGCACTACGATCTGCCATCGCGCGATCGCAAGGACAGCCAAGGCATCTGCTTCCTCGGCAAGATCGACTACCGCCAGTTCGTCGAATTTCATCTGGGGCAACGGCAGGGCGCCATCATCGACGCCGACTCCGGTCAGCGTCTGGGCACCCATCTCGGCTACTGGTTCTACACCATCGGCCAACGCTTCGGCCTCGGTCTGAGTGGCGGACCGTGGTATGTCGTTGACAAGGACATCGAAGACAACTCTCTGCACGTCGCCCATGGTGACCGACGCGATGCCCGCAGCCGCACGCGTTTTGAGGTAGATGGCGCCAACTGGATCGGTGCACCCCCTGAGACAGATCGACTGCAGGTCAAACTCCGCCACGGGCCACACACGATTCCCTGCTCACTCGTTGCCGCCGGTGACGCGACCTGGCACGTCGAACTGGACGAGGCTGATGGCGGTATCACGCCCGGTCAACATGCCGTGTTCTACCTCGGCCAAGTCTGCCTCGGTGGGGCGATGATCAGGTAAAACGGTGTGCCGCGAGGTCCCACCACGGTTAGGTTGTCGCGCACGCTCGCCCGCAGCAGTTGCACCTCCTGGGTAATCAGTCCCACCGGGCCCGCAACGCTCGCAGAACATGCGTTGGCAGACCCACGCCATCGAAGTAGACCTCCCCCGAGGTAGGATCATAGAATCGGAACAACAGCCGCGAGATTGTCGTCTTGCCACTTCCCGTTCGACCCAGCAGACCCAGCACCTTGCCGGATGCCACATGCAGGGAGATGTCGTCGAGCACCTGGGAGCCTTCGGGATAGCTGAACGATACATGGCGCAGATCGACTGCGAATGCATCACCGGTGGGCACCTCGGTGCCGCCTGGCAGAACACTGGCCGTCAGCCGCAACTCATCGATGCGTTGTAACGTCGCCGCCACGATCTGCAGTTCGCCGAACTGCCGTTGCACCATCGTGAGGGGCAAGAACAGCATGGTCACATAGTGATAACACATGTACACCGTGCCAGAGTGATGCTGTCCTACAGAAACAGCCATCCGGACACACCGAGCACGAGAGCTTGTCCCATGTGCGTGGGCAACATGGTTACATAGTTGACTCCCTCCCGAACAACACTCGAGCGAACCGACTGCCGATAGTCGGTTCGTGCCAGACGACTGAGCCCTTTCAGGACGTAACCGCGAATGCCATTGGCCCGCAAGTCGTCCAACCCACCAAGACGTTCTTCGAGAAACCCCGACAGGTTTGCGCGAGACTTGCGCAGGGCGAGTTAGTAGGGTGTCCCCACTTCACGCATGCCATTGTAGAGCGTCGCCGAAATCACACAGTAGACGGTAAAAACCAAACCCATACGCCAGTCCTCGCGAAGATACATCACGGGAATACCGGCGAGCAGCAGGGCATTCCCCACGACTGTGTCTGATGAAAGGACAGGTCGAGACGCAGACAGTGACCGACAAGGTCAGCTCGCAGACGGTCGGTGGCGCGGTATCCTACATCTTTGCTCAGATAGCCGGAAACCACAATGAACGCCTCGGAGACATGAGGACTTTGAACGCCATGCCGAGCAACAGCAACAGCGCCATCCACAACACCCTGGGGAGCAGCGGACGCAGATAGGTCCTGAGTAGATCGGCGTAACGCCGGATGGACAGGCTCTTCATGTCTTATCCCTGGACGGGATGCACAATCGCCTACGCCATCTTCTCCAACAACTCGGGCGTCACCTCCCACAACAGCGGCTCGCCCTTCTCCCAACGCTGAAACTCGTCGATGGCGTAGTCCGCCATACGCACCACTTCGTCCCCCAGGGATCCGGCGATGTGTGAGCTCAGTCTCACGTTCGGCAGGCCATACAGCGGATCACCCTCTACGGGCGGCTCCGGAAAGCTCACGTCGAGCAGTGCCGTCAGATCCGGCCGCTGCTGCAGTACCCGGACCAGATCCGCCTCTACCAACTGGGCACCTCGTCCGGTGTTGATAAAGGTCGCGTCCACTCGCAGACGTTCGAACAATTCACCGTCGAGCAAGCCACGCAGCCCTTCCAGATTGGGCAGATGGTTGCTGACCACGTAGCTGCGCTCGAACAAGTTCGCCAGCGAGACCTTTTCCACCCCCAGCGCAGTAGCGACCTCATCCGGCAGGAATGGATCGTGCACGATGACATTGAGCTGAAAAGGCTTGAGCAGTTCGATCAGCGCCCGCCCGACCATGCCGGCGCCGATGATCCCCACCGTTTCGCCAAAGTTGCCCACGCCTCTGAAAGCGATACGTCGTTCCTCTGGTCCGACAAAGTCCCGCTCGTTGCGCCAATACCCCTTGGTGGAAAGCAGCACTTGCGCCAGGGCAAACTCCGCCACCGGCACGGCATTGGCCGCCCAGCTGCTGACGACGCGGATATCCCGTTCCAACAGAAATGGCGCGAAAGAACGCACCGAACCCGCCGCATAAAACAAGATCTTCAACGCCGGCAGGTGCTCCAATTCGGCTGCACCCAGTTTGGGTACACCCCAGGTCGAGAACACCGCTTCCACTTCCACCAGTTCCCCGGCACGGCTCGCCAGTTCATCACCGCTAACGCAACCAGGCAGCAACTGGGTCACCTCTGCCAGTCTCTCCCAGCGCCCCATACCATAGACCTGGGCGCATCGCTCCGGATTGTCGTTGAGCATCATCGCCTGCCGCTTACCCGTCATCTGTGTCCTGTTCCTGTTTTGAGTCGTCTGCTTCCCACGTGACTAACTTGAGGCCATGGTTGAATCACCGCCCCACCCACATCTGGCGAAACTACTGCGAGGAGCCGATCGTATCCTGGTGTTTACGGGCGCCGGCATTTCCACCGACAGCGGCATCCCCGATTTCCGTGGTCCCCAGGGCGTATGGAAAACGCGGCAGCCCGTCTACTTCCAGGACTTTCTCAGATCCGCAGAGGCCCGGGTCGAACACTGGGAGTTCAAACTTGAAAGCTGGCCCGTCATCCGCGACGCCCGTCCCACGCCCACCCACCGCGCCATCGCCGCATTGGAATCTGCAGGCAAAGTCGAACTTGTGGTCACCCAGAACGTGGATGGTCTGCACGCCAGGGCGGGCACATCGGCGAATCGTCTCGTCGAGATCCACGGCTCCAACGCCGAGGTCGTCTGTCTCACCTGTGGCGAACGCTCCGACCCGGAGTCCCACATGCAGGCCTTCGAGATCACGCGCAAACCGCCTCACTGCGCCTGCGGCGGCCTGCTCAAGACGGCGACCATCAGCTTTGGCCAGGACCTCGTCGCCGATGATCTGTATCGCGCCAGCGCCGCCGCCGAAACCTGTGACCTCGTCCTGGCGCTCGGTTCAACATTGTCGGTCTATCCCGCTGCAGGGGTCCCCCTCGCCGCTGTGGCGCGCAATGTGCCGTATGTCATCATCAACCGGGGCGCCACCGAGCACGACGATCGGCCTGGCGTCACCTTGCGACTCGATGGGGATGTACAGGACCTGTTCCCACCGGCTCTTGAAGCCGCCATCAGATGACGTCGAGATTCCCTCGACCAGTGCACTGAGCGCTGCTATCTTTCGCGCATGAAGTATTTCCGCTCCAAGATCGACTTCATCCCCGTGCTGTTATGGGTGCTCGCCGTATTTCTGCTGGATACGGGGGCCATGGGGATTGCCGTGCCGGCCATGGCAAATGTCGACAACCTCGCTCCCTTCGCGCTGTTTCTGATCGTCGCCTTCGTGCCGGTGCTCCTGCTGCTGGGTACGTTTCCCATCCGCTATCATATCTCAGCTCGCGAGCTCGTCGTACGCAGCGGTCTTCTGCGCTGGACGATTCCCATCGGTGACCTGCACCGCGCCTGCATTACCCGTGGCGTACGCCCGGCGCCGGCCCTGTCCATACATCGCATCCGCCTCGATTACCAGCGGGGTGACCGAGTGCGTTCCCTCTACATCTCCCCCGTTGATCCGCTGACCTTTCTCGCCTCTCTCGTCGAACGCGACAAGGGACTCGGTTTCGAAGGGGACGACCTCGTACGCAATTCCGGCCCCATCCTCTGGTTCGACAACGCCGCCCACGCCTCCTGACAACGCGAGGGCACCCCACACCAGGCACAGCAGCACAACGGCGCACGCAAGTCGCGCATGCGCTTCTTCGCCGAGGTCTTCTTCTTGTTCTCCTTAACCATCCAGCATCCCCAGTATTCAGTCCCAGGAAGGCGCCAGCTCGCCCGTGGCAAAACGCGCCATCTTGCCGAAGAGATCACCAAAGATCCTGTCCCGCCGCAGCGACTGCGCGATGCGAATGTTGTGGCGTGAAGCGTCAACGGACCACGTGAGTTGATCGGTGAGAATGGGACTGGGTACGACGGTAGAGGGCACCCAGTCCGCATCGATGAGCCAACCGGTAGCCGAGATATCCCAGATCTCCTTGGACCAGACTGGATGGCTCCCCCTGTAGGTCTCGCAGATGTCGAACAGATATTGACCGATGTCCCCCTGGGGCTGCACATGTTGTGCCAGCTCCGGGATCGTCGTCAGCAGATGCGAGGCGACACAAGCACACGGAATCTGCACGAAGGGCACCCCCGAATCGAACACGACCTGGGCGGCGGCGACATCCTGCTGGAGATTGAACTCCCGCGCGGTGCGCCAGTATGGCGGATGACCTCCCAACCAGACGACGACGATGCGCTCGATGATCCCGGGATCCATCAGGATCGCCGAGGCCACATTGGTGATCGCCCCGATGGCCGTCACGTACAGCGGCCCATCCCCCGACTTGGACAACTCGATCAAATGCTCGGCGGCGGCGCTGCGCACCGACTCGGATCTCGACGGCAGATAACGATCGGAGCCTTTCAGCACGCGGTCCCTCGCTTTGACACCAAGCCGCTCCAGCAGGCGGATGATTTCGTCGTAACTCTTCTCCATGCCGTCTGCGGGCCCCTCACTCCTGCCATTGTGGAAAGGTGCCGCATACAGGGCTTGTAGAGATATGCGTTCCGGCGACAGCAACGCATGCACAACGGCAAACTGATCGTCCACCTCATTGTATGTATCCGTATCGAGCACGACGCGGAGTTCACCCTCCGGCTGTGACAGTCGTTCCGCTCTCAGCTGTTCAGACAACACTGGAAATACCATGAAAATCTCCTGAATTCGGGCGGTTGCCTCCCCAAGGTATAACGTCGGTCCTTGCCGGCCACCATGATGGCTCGTACTGTCCGATCGTGAATCTTTCTCGACCCCAGTTGAAATTCCGCCTGTGCCGACAGCGGCTGCTGGCATCATGAGCGACCGTGCCGATTCCCCACGCGGTCCCGACCTGTCCACACTGCCTTCGGTGGACCGCGTGCTCAGCGACAGGCGCATCGTCGAACTCACCGGGCGTTGTGATCGAACCCAACTCGCCGATCTGGTTCGTAGTGCCATCGACGAATACCGCCAGGCCCTGCTGGCGGGGACCGAATTCGACGATGACATGAGTCTGCTGGACGTCGTCGTCGCCAGAGTGGCAGAACTCCTGACGCAGGCTCTCGCACCAACCCTGAGACCGGTCATCAACGCCACGGGGATCATCCTGCATACAAATCTGGGACGCGCACCTTTGGCGCCTGAGGCCGTGCAGGGCATTGTCGATACGGCGTCGCGTTACAGCAACCTGGAGGTCGACCTCGCAAGTGGCCAACGGGGCCATCGCCACCTGCTGGTGGAAGATCTGCTGTGCCAGCTCACGGGCGCCGAAGCGGCAGCGGTGGTCAACAACAACGCCGCCGCCGTATTGCTCGCCCTCAATGCCTTGGGCATGGATCGTGAGATCATCGTCTCCCGCGGCGAACTGGTCGAAATCGGCGGCTCCTTTCGACTCCCCGACATGATGCAGCGCAGTGGCGCCACCATGGTTGAGGTGGGCACCACCAACCGCACACATCTGTCCGACTATGAGAATGCCCTGTGCGAACGCACCGGACTCATCCTCAGCGTACATCCGAGCAATTATCGCGTTCTCGGATTTACCGCCGACGTCCCCCTCGCCGAGCTTGTCACTCTGGGGCATAGACATGGTGTCCCCGTCGTCCTCGACCTAGGTGCGGGAGCACTCATCGACCTGCAACCCTGGGGGCTGCCAGCCGAACCCCTCGTGGCCGACAGCATCAACACCGGCGCCGACATCGTCACCTTCAGTGGCGACAAGGTGTTGGGTGGACCACAAGCTGGACTGATCGTCGGTCGGCGTGAGTCGGTGGACACCATCCGCGCCAACCCGTGGATGCGCGCCCTGCGTTGTGACAAGCTGGCCTACGCCGCCCTAGAGGCGACACTAAGACTCTATCTCAATCGTGAAACCTTGCCAGAGCATCTGCCGGT
>DPVW01000102.1:13775-17775 GCA_003529325.1 Candidatus Latescibacterota bacterium
ATCTGGCGGACCTGGTCACCCGCGGCTGGCAGATCGAAGTCGCAGACTCCGTCGCCCAGGCGGGCAGTGGCTCCCTGCCCCTCGAGGAGATCCCCAGTATCGCCATCACCATCCTGCCCGCTGACATCTCCGTGGCAGAGCTGGCAGGTCGACTGCGACAGGGCGTGCCTGCCGTTGTGGGATACATACGCGACGATCACCTGCACCTGGACATGCGCACCATCGCCGAACACGAAGTGGCCGATCTGATCGGCGCCCTGCGCGCGGCTGCCAACGCCTGATGCCCACCCATGTCATCCTCGGCACGGCGGGCCATGTCGATCACGGCAAGACCACCCTGGTAAAAGCTCTCACGGGCATCGACACCGACACCCAACCCGAGGAGCGGGCCCGGGGTGTCACCATCGACGTCGGTTTTGCGTATTGGAAGGATCACGTCACCTTCATCGACGTGCCCGGCCACGAACGTTTCGTCAAGAACGCCGTCACCGGCGCCAGCTCCATCGACCTCGCCCTCTTCGTCGTCGCCGCCGATGACGGCATCATGCCGCAGACGCGTGAACACCTGGCGATTCTGCAATTGCTCGGCCTCCGTCGTGGGGTTGTCGCCCTGACAAAAACCGATCTCGTCGAACCAGACTGGGTGGAGTTGGTAACCGAAGAACTGCGCGAGTTGTTCGACGACACATTTCTGGCAACCGCACCGATCCTGCCCGTCTCCGCCACCACCGGCGACGGCGTTGACGCCCTGCGATCGATACTGGAAGAAGAAATCGCAGCCGTCGAGGCACGATCGGACCGTGGCGCCTTCCGCCTACCCGTGGACCGCGTCTTTTCCGTCGCCGGCTTCGGCACGGTGGTGACCGGTACCGTGTTGGCCGGTACCGTGTGCCCCCGCGACGAACTCGTATTGCAGCCTCAGGGTCGAATCGTGCGTGTCCGCGGTGTGCAGGTCCATGGTAGCGATCGACCAGAGGCCGGTGTCGGTGTACGCGCGGCGGTCAATCTTTCCGACCTGGACATGGCCGACGTCGAACGGGGCGACACCCTCGCCAGTCCGGGTTACTTCGACTCTACCTACATGCTCGATGCCAACCTGCATATACTCGCAGATGCCCCCGCTCCGTTGCAGTATCGTGATCGTGTACGACTGCACCTGGGTCCACGAGAGGTGCTGGCCCGCGTCGTCCTCCTCGACGCCGATACGCTGGGACCAGGGGACCAGGGTTATGTGCAGTTGCGTCTGGAGTCCCCTGCCGTCGCCGCCCACGGTGACCGCTTCGTGATTCGACGGTATTCCCCGGCACGAACCATGGGCGGCGGCATCATCCTCGATCCGCAACCGGCCAAACACCGGCGTGGGAAGGCGGATGTGCTGGCCTCACTGCGTGACCTCGACACAGAAAATCAGGTGGAGGCGATCAGCGCCTTTCTGCGCAACGCTGGCATGGAAGGCCGCACGGCGGAACAGATCGCTCATCTGCTGGGGGCAGGCGTCGATATTGCGCGAATTGAACTACAGAGCCTCGTCGATGCGGGACAGGCCGGAAGTTTCGAGGATCGAGGAGCCACCCGGTATCTGCATAGCGAGATCTGGCGCACACTCTGCGACACCATCCTCGAAGCGCTGTCTGTATTTCACCAGACCGAAGCGCTGAAGGCGGGAATCAGTCGTGAACCATTAAGGCAGCAGGCCGCCCCACACTGTCCGCAGGCGGTGTACGACGCCGCACTGGAACAGCTCATCGCCGAGAACCACCTGCGAGTGCAGGCATCGCAGATCAGCCTGAGACAACACAACATCGAACTATCGGCAGAATTGGAGGAAGTGCGGCAAGGCATCGGCCAACTGCTACGCGACAGCGGCGCCTCCCCACCCGACGAAAGCGAATTGCCCGGGCGTTTACAAGCCGGGCAGGCGGACGTAAAGGCCGTGCTCGAAGTGATGCAGGGACGGGGTGAACTCGTACGCCTCGATCAACTGCTCTTCGACGCTGGCGTGCTGCAGAAGTTGGAGACCGAGCTGGTGCGCTTTCTACAAGATCACGGCGAGATCGAAGTCTCCGCCTTCCGTGAACTCGCTGGCACGACACGCAAGTTTGCCGTGCCACTGCTCAACCACTTCGACAGCCGTGGAATCACCCTGAGAGACGGCTCGGTGCGCCGCCTGCTCGTTTCTCCGTGACTCGATCAGCCTCTGACTCCGCCGTCTCACTCATTGAAGCACTTCGAAGTGGAGCGGTTTGCCGACATCCGGCCCGGGCGCCCGTGCGGCCCTTCCCCGGCTGCGGATGGCACTGTTCATCTCGTCGAGAGACACGGGATCGGCGGGTTTGGGAAGGATGCCCTTCAACGCCCGGACATCACCGACGGGTTGGACCACCACTTCGCCGTCGTCCCGAATTACGAAATCGACCCGATCTCCAGGCTGGAGACGAAGATGCTGACGCACGGGCTTAGGAATGACGAGCTGTCCAGGGGAAGTGAGCTTGGCGGCTGGCATGATCGAATCCTTCCTTAGATGATTTCTTACTTCAAGGTAAGAGGACCATCGAGAGTCGCAACATGCGGCACAACGTGATCTACCTGTCACCCTCTTGTAGGCGTTGACGTCACCTATAACCAATTACAACAGACCGCCCCACACGGTCTGCAGGCAGTGTACAGCTGCCCGCCTGCTCGTTGACAGCAACCGCGTCGCAGGCAGAGATTGAACACGAATGGAATGGGAATGGATGGGGTTCTGGTGGCCCTCGCGGACTTCAAATCCGTTGCGGTGTGCTGATACCACGCTGGGTGGGTTCGATTCCCACACGTTCCCGCCAATAGTCATCCACAGTCATCCGAGAAGGCTCTGTAACTCGTTAAGTTACAGGGTTTTTTCATGGAAGTTCGAACCGAGTAGATCCGAAGACATCCGTTGACATACCCCGCTTATCTGGCTGCGAACCCGTCGTGCGACCGGCACAGGAAAACAAGCCCGCCCCCAACACTGCGACAACGCTCACAATCAACAAGACACAGACAAAAGGCTTGTACGTCGGTCTCAAGGAACACACACTCTCGTTCGGGGCATTTGTGGCGGAAGCTTGTATGCTGCGGATGATGGAAACATACGATCCAACCCTTCGCAAGCATCTACAATCGCCGCCCGTCCTATATTTGGGCGCGCTTTCACATCCCAGGGGAGATTCACGGTTTATGCGTCGTCTATTGCTACTGCTCTTGTTGTGTCTGTTCGTCTCATGTGGTGAATCCGAAAATTCCGACCGCACAACGATTGTCGTGATTCCAAAAGGCACGACCCATGAATTCTGGAAGTCCATTCATGCCGGTGCCCAACGCGCTGCCATCGATCTGGATGTGGACATCATCTGGAAGGGGCCCTTGAAGGAAGACGACCGCGAAGCACAGATCGCCGTCGTCGAAAACTTCATCAGCCGCGGTGTCTCCGGCATCGTCCTGGCCCCCCTCGACGACGCGGCCTTGCGTGTGCCCGTGATGAATGCGACACGATCCGGCATCCCCGTCATCATCATCGACTCCGGCCTGCAGAGTGATGACTACATCAGCTTCATCGCCACCGACAACTACCAGGGTGGGCGCATGGCTGGGTTGGAGATGGCCCGGCGTCTCGATGGCAAAGGCCGTGTCGTGATGCTCCGTTACCAGGAAGGATCCGCCAGTACGATGAAGCGCGAACAGGGCTTTCTCGACGCCATCCGTGAGGTCGGTGACATCGTTTTGGTAAGCGACAATCAGCATGGGGGCGCGACGACGGAATCCGCCTACCAGGCCAGCGAAAATCTGCTCGCCCCGTTGCAGGATGAGGATGGATCTCTGACGATCGACGGTATTTTCTGCCCGAATGAGTCCACCACCTTTGGCATGCTCCGGGCCTTACAGGATCGTCAGCTGAATGGCCAGGTGCGTTTCGTTGGTTTCGACTCGTCGGCCAAACTCGTCGAGGGCTTGGCAGCGGGCGACCTCGATGCCCTCG
>DPVW01000102.1:18078-18438 GCA_003529325.1 Candidatus Latescibacterota bacterium
CAGCGGGCGACCTCGATGCCCTCGTGCTACAAAATCCAATGCGTATGGGTGAACTCGGCGTGCGCACCATGGTCGCCCACCTGCAGGGCAAACCGGTCGAACGACGCATCGACACGGGTGTCGTCCTCGTCACGCGTGACAACATGAATGAACCGACCGTCGCCGAACTGCTGCGACCACCGGTCGACGATTGATGCCTCTGCTCCGGGTGGCCGACGACTGATGCGTGTCTTGAGCATCGATGGGGTCAGCCATCGATACGGCGCCACCCACGCCCTCCACGACGTTTCTTTGCAGATAGCCGCAGGCAGCATCCACGCTCTGATCGGAGAGAATGGCGCCGGCAAGAGCACCCTCGTG